>RFTL01000038.1 GCA_009923455.1 Actinomycetota bacterium
CTGCCCAAGCCATAAAGAGCATCAGCTCGTTGGTGCTGATTGCCAAAAGCGAAAGCCCGAGTATAAAAGCCAGGTTTCCCCAAGGCAGGACCCTGCGGCCACCATACATGTCTATAAGGCGTCCAATCCGGGGTCCAACTAAACCGGAAATTAGAAGTGAAACTGTAAAAGCCCAAAAGAAGGTTTCGGTCGATACTCCGATTGACTCGGAGATGGGCACTGCCAGGATTGCCGGGAGATAAAAGCCGGATCCCCAGCCAACAATTTGTGTTACCCCGAGGCGCAGAGTCAACCTTGAACTGGCTTGCAATTTACCTCGACCTTTGAGTTATTGGACAAAGTCTAGAACTCAAAATGTATTAGGTTAGGCGGGTGCCGAAAAGGCGAGGCTAAATCTGGGGTAATGCCGACTCAAAGAAGAGGTGCAATCTCGTGAAGCACGCTGTTGTTACTGGAGCAAGCTCCGGTCTAGGTTTCGAATCTGCCAAGGCCCTTGCCGCACTTGGCTACAAAGTAACCATGCTTGCAAGGCGTGAAGAGCGCCTAGTGAAAGCGGCTGACAGAGTCCGTATGGCCAACCCTGATGTTGAGATCCAAGAAGTGGTCTTGGATGTATCAAACCTTGATTCGGTCAGAGAGTTTGCTAAGTCCATCGACTCGGTCGATTTGTTGATGAACAATGCAGGACTCATGGGACCTGATTTCAAGCTATCGATTGAAGGTATCGAATCCCAGATGGCCACCAACCACATCGGTCACTTTTTGCTAACGGCGCTGCTTTGGCAAAAACTCGATTCTGCAAATGGCAGGGTTGTCAGTCTCTCCTCGGTGGTGCATCGAAGGGGGAACATCAAAACAGCAAGCATCGATGAGATTCGCGGGGCTGACGAGAGTGGCTATAACCGCTGGCAAAGATATGCCGATACAAAGCTTGCCTGCCTCTACTTCGCAAGAGAACTAGATGTGAGAGCAAGACTTGCTGGATCAAAGGTGCAGTCGATTGCCGCTCACCCAGGATGGGCGGTAACTGGTCTGCAGGAGAACTTCCCACACACCTTTGACCGCTTTGCCCAGAGTGCAAAGACTGGCGCTCGGTCTCAAATTCGAGCTGCCACCGATGCCTCTTTACGAGGTGGTGAGTTTGTTGGTCCAAGGTGGGAACTATGGGGTGACCCCAAACTGCTGCGGGGTTCGACAAGGTCTAGAAACCTAGAGATTTCTGCCGCTTTATGGCAAACCTCCGAAGAACTCACGGGTGTGAAGTTCCTGGCCTAGGAGTAGGCTGGCTGGGTACTGCAAGGAGCTAAATTGCGTTCAATTTCACCGGAAGCCATCGTTGGCTCTCGGATTACAAACCAAAGTTTGCGCCGCTGGCTGCACTCTCTTCCAGGGGTGGACAAGGTTGGACTTGAGGCTCGTGCCGCCTCGCTTGGCACCAGATCAATAAAGACAGCATCGAAGGCATGGGCTTTGGATGCTGCGATCAAGATGATGGACCTAACGACCCTCGAAGGCATGGATACTCCAGAGCGGGTAAAGAGCCTGTGCCTCAAGGCACTCACTCCAGACCCAACCGATCTTTCAACCCCAAGACCGGCAGCAATCTGTGTCTATGGGGACATGGTCAAATACGCAAAGGCGACTCTCAAAGATTCCGGGGTTTACGTAGCTGCCGTAGCAACCGCATTTCCATCTGGGCGAGCTAGCTTGAGGGTGAAGCTTGAGGACACCAAAGACGCGGTTCGAGCTGGTGCCGATGAAATTGATATGGTCATCGATCGCGGTGCTTTTCTAGCAGGCGAATACCTCGAGGTCTATAAGCAAATTGTCGCGGTCAAAGAGGCTTGCAAGCGAAACGATGGTAGCTATGCACACCTCAAGGTGATCCTTGAAACCGGAGAGCTTCAGACCTATGACAACATTCGCAGAGCAAGTTATCTGGCGATGCTGGCAGGTGGAGATTTCATCAAGACCTCTACTGGAAAGGTAACCGTGAACGCCACCATTCCAATCACCATGCTGATGCTGCAGGCAGTAAGAGATTGGTATGAGGAGACTGGCGAGCTCATCGGTGTCAAACCCGCGGGTGGAATCAGAACCGCAAAAGACGCCATCAAATACCTGGTCGTCGTGAGAGAGACCGCCGGTGAAACTTGGCTGAACCCAGACCTGTTTAGATTCGGTGCATCGTCACTTTTGAATGATGTTTTGATGCAGCGACAAAAGCTAAAGACTGGCCACTACTCCGGCCCCGACTATGTGACAGTGGATTAAAGGATGACCATGTTTGAATACTCACCAGCTCCGGAGTCACGCTCCCTAGTCAGCTTTGAGACAAGCTACGGCCACTTCATCGGCGGCAAGTTCACCAAGCCGTCCAATCTTTATAAGACCATCAACCCTGCCACCGAAGAGGTTCTAGCTGAGATCTCCCACGGCACCGACAAAGATGTTGACGCTGCGGTGAAGGCTGCTCGCCACGCTTATGAAAAGGTTTGGAGCAAGCTGCCTGGTTCAGAGCGTGGCAAATACCTATACCGAATTGCCAGGATTATTCAGGAGCGCGGTCGCGAGCTAGCAGTTGCCGAAACGCTGAACAACGGCAAGCCGATCAAAGAAACCCGTGACTTTGATATCCCAACCGTTGCCGCATGGTTCTTCTACTACGCAGGCTGGGCGGACAAGCTGGACTATGCCGGACTCGGCGCCAACCCCAAGGCTCACGGGGTCGCAGCACAGGTTATTCCGTGGAACTTCCCACTGATGATGCTGGCGTGGAAGGTTGCTCCGGCCCTAGCTGCTGGCAACACCGTTGTCCTCAAGCCCGCCGAAAGCACCCCACTCACCGCACTGCTATTCGCTGATATTTGCCAGCAGGCAGAGCTGCCAGAGGGAGTAGTAAACATCATCACCGGCTATGGCGATACCGGTGCTGCTTTGGTGAAGCACCCGGATGTGAACAAAGTCGCCTTCACGGGATCAACCGATGTAGGTCGCGTGATTGCCAAAGCAGTTGCCGGCAGCGACAAGAAGGTAACCCTTGAGCTCGGTGGCAAAGCGGCCAACATCGTCTTTGATGATGCGCCTTTGGACCAGGCCGTGGAGGGAATCATCAACGGCATCTTCTTCAACCAAGGTCATGTCTGCTGTGCAGGTTCAAGACTCTTGGTTCAAGAATCGATTCAGGATGAGTTTTTGAAAAAGCTCAAGCGTCGCATGGAGCAGCTGCGAGTTGGTGACCCGATGGATAAGAACACAGACATTGGAGCTATCAACTCAAAGGCACAGCTCGAGAAGATTGATGCCCTAGTAAGGCAGGGTGTTGCCGAGGGTGGAGAGCTGTGGGCGCCGCAGTGTGAACTACCTAGAAATGGTTTCTGGTTCAGACCTAGCCTCATTACAGGTGTAAGCCCTGCAAATACGGTTGCTCGAGAAGAGATTTTTGGGCCGGTGCTTAGCGTCATGACCTTCAGGACTCCAGCCGAGGCAGTTACTAAGGCGAACAACACTCCTTTTGGTTTGAGCGCAGGTATTTGGACCGAGAAGGGTTCACGAATTCTCAAGCTTGCAGATCAACTAAACGCAGGTGTGGTCTGGGCAAACACCTTCAATCAATTCGATCCGACCAGCCCATTTGGCGGTTTCAAAGAATCCGGGTATGGCAGAGAGGGTGGTCGTCATGGCCTGCTCGCCTACCTCAAGGGAGGCAACTAATGCGTCTAGATGTGAGAAAGACATACAAGCTTTTCATCGGTGGCAAGTTCCCGAGAAGTGAGTCTGGTCGCACCTACGAGCTGAACGATCACCAGGGTAAGTTCCTTGCGAACGTCGCTCAAGCATCTAGAAAGGACGCTCGCGACGCGGTGGTTGCTGCGCGTGCTGCCCAATCGGGCTGGGCTTCAGCGTCTGCCTACAACCGCGGACAGATTCTCTACCGAATCGCTGAGATGCTAGAGGCGCGTCGCGAACAGTTTGTGGCAGAAATCAGAGCAATGACTGGTGTCTCATCATCCAAGGCCAACGCCGAGGTTGATGCGGCGATTGACTCCTGGGTTTGGCACGCAGGGTGGTCGGACAAGATTGACTCGGTTGCAGGCAGCATGAACCCGGTTGCCGGTCCATATTTCAATATCTCAACCAATCAACCAACAGGCGTTGTTGCGATTCTCGCTCCGCAAGATTCTGCTCTGGTTGGACTCGTGAACTCAATTGCACCAGCCATCGTCTCTGGGAACACCGTGGTTGTGGTAGCAAGCGAGGGGCTACCACTGAGTGCAATAACCCTCACTGAGGTGCTTGCAACAAGTGACCTACCTGGCGGAGTAGTCAACATGCTCACTGGAAGTGCAAAAGAAATTGGTCCCTGGCTTGCATCTCACCAAGATGTGAACGCAATCGACTTAGAAGGTGCGCACTCACCAGTTGAGTTAGAAATTTCTGCTGCCGAAACAATCAAGCGAGTGATTCGGGCGAACAGTTTCTCAAGAGGTGACTCACGGGGATCGCTTCAGCACATCCTCGCGCTTATGGAAGTCAAGACTGTTTGGCACCCTAAAGGCCACTAGCTAGGTCTTCCGCCAACCATTGTCACCGCGATAGCACCTCTCCTCACCGCGTGCTTAGCTGCGCTCTCGAGGCTTTCTTTCTGAAGCAACTTTGCTACCAGTCCAGCGGCGAACGCATCGCCGGCGCCGGTGGCATCCACTACATCGGCTGGAATTGCCTCGACGCGAATAGTCTCTTTGTCTTGAGCGATTACAGCACCTCGCTCCCCCAGTGTCAGAGCAACCATTGGGTATCTTTCGGCGAGCGCCGCTGCAATCACCTCGGGACGATCCTCACCGGTGAGGACTCGGCCCTCCTCCAATGATGGAGTAATCAGATCGACTCCTTGAGTTGCACTCAAGAACTTGCCAACTCCGAAATCGCTAATGAAGCCAGCACTGCCCGGGTCAAGCACCACCATCGAACCGGCGACCTTTGCTCTTTGAATCAGCTGGCTGAATTGCTGCTGCGGGATGCTGCCAAAAAGCGAGTAGCCGGATAGATAAAGCAGCTCGGGAAACTCTGTAATGCTCTCTACATCAAGGGCGGCATTCGCACCTCGGTCGGTGAGGAAGCTGCGCTGCTGTCCCTCCACCAAAACCACAATCGAACCGGTGGGTAGTTGGCTATCCAATTGGAGATTTGGCTTCACTCGATAGCGATTTAGATCTGCACTCACGCGCTCCTTGTCGAACGCAGCGATGCGAGCCACCAGTTCCACTTCAACCTTCTCGCTGGCGAGCCAGCAAGCAAAGTTCGCAGCCGATCCACCAAAGGAGACACGAATCGTTGAGGGAGTATCGGTGTCTGGTCTGATTCCACTGTGAGGTCTGACCAAGATGTCCTCTATGACATCGCCAACAACGAGTGCTTTGGGCATTAGTTCAGCTCGAGCTCAGACCAGGCAATCGCGATATCGGCTGCCACCGAAACGTTGTTTCTAGCAAGGTCAAGGTTCACCTCGAGGGACCTGCCACCAGAAGCTTGGACGATGTAGCTAAGTAGGAACGGGGTTACTGCCTTGCCCCTTACTCCGGCCTCATCAGCTGCTTTGAACGCCTGCGCTAGTACTCGATCATGCTCGGCTTTGTCCCATGCCTTATCTGCTGGCACTGGGTTAGCAACCACAATGCCGCCACCCTCGCCAACCAAATCCTG
Source organism: Actinomycetota bacterium (assembly GCA_009923455.1). Classification (GTDB taxonomy): domain Bacteria; phylum Actinomycetota; class Actinomycetes; order Actinomycetales; family Microbacteriaceae; genus Aquiluna. The sequence goes on from RFTL01000038.1 coordinate 5,704, forward strand.
AGCAGCCATGATGTTAGCTATCTCAGCTGCCGAGTCAACGCTCCAGTCGAGGGTGAACTCAGATTCGCGAAGCCAGAAGCTTGGGAAAATCTTTGTTCCGTAGCCGACCACTGGAACACTGAGTGTTTCTAGTCGCTCAAGAGTCGCGGCAATATCCAAGACACTTTTTACTCCAGCCGAAACTACCGCTATTGGGGTGTTCGCCAGAACACTGAGGTCTGCCGATTCATCAAAGGTTTCCTGCGCTCCGCGGTGCACGCCACCAAGTCCTCCGGTGGCAAAAACTCGAATTCCTGCCAGGCCTGCAAGGTGAGCGGTAGATGCCACAGTGGTTGCACCACTGATGCCCTTGGCAGCCAAGATAGGTAGGTCTCGAACCGAGGCCTTCGCGATGTCTTGATTTGCGATTATGTCCAGACCACGATCATCAAGCCCGATGTTTGCAACCCCATCAATAACGGCAATTGTGGCTGGTACAACACCTTTATCGCGAAGGATCTGCTCAAACCCTTTTGCGGCCTCGAAGTTTCTGGGTCTTGGAAGTCCGTGCGAAATGATTGTCGACTCAAGGGCAACAACGGGTTTGTTTTGGTTGATTGCTCTTTGAACATCTGGATGGATCTTGATCAGGTCTCTTTGCACGCTCCAAGGCTACCGCCTAGAAACTGCCTTTTCTCAGCCCAACAGCGCTAGCCTTGTAGGTCGGAAAGAGGTGTTTGTGAAGCGACCCTGGCTTTTGACCCAAGATGGTCAGCGCACCTCCCTGTGGATAGCAAACGTGCTATCGGTAACTGCTCTAGTCGCACTTTGGATCCAACTGAGCTTTGTTGAAGCACCCCGACAAAACGTTTCCCAGATTGACCGCAGCAATCTCAGCGAGTGCCTACTCGAGGAATGTGGTCGAATTTCAGAACTTGGGGGTCTCGAACCAGAGTCGATGAAAGTCACCCAGGGTGAGTTTGTGAACACGATTCGCATCGAGTTTGTGAATCATGGCCGTCTGGTAGGCGAAAGAGAGATCTGGCTCGAACTTCGCGATCAGAGTGGCAAGTGGCTAGAGGCTGGACGCACAAAACTTGAGCTTTCCCCCAAGGGAAAGACTTTTGTGGAGTTTGGATTCGTCCAAAATGTGAGCGCTATCGAAGCTGGAGTTCTAAAACTGCAGTATTAGCGTTACCTAAACGTTATAACTCTCAGGAAGCACTCAGGATTCGCCTGAGGTTGTTAATTGACGTGAGTCGTGCAAAGAGGCGCGGTTCGCCGAGGAAGCTACAAACTTCGACGAATCAATGCTTCTGACTTACCTAAATCAGAAACATTGAAAGGATTCACGTGGGTTCACTTTCCGAATTTATGAGCAACGGGTCATACACCCTTGTTTACAACATGCTCTCCCTAGGTATCGCGAGCATGCTATTCACCTCCATTTTCTTGTTCGTAGCGCGTGAGCGCGTTGCACCTCGTTACCGCATGGCCGTTATGGTCTCCGGTACCGTGACCGCAATCGCCGCTTACCACTACTTCAGAATGTTCGACGACTTCAAGCACGCCTTCGGTCCAGACGGCATGGGTGTAGTCGCCTACAACGTTGGATACCGCTATGTGGACTGGTTCCTAACCGTGCCACTGCTACTAGTTGAGACCGTAGCCGTTTTGGCTCTGGCCGCAGCAGTTCAGCGCAGCATGCTTATGAAGCTAGTTCCAGCAGCAGCCCTGATGATCGGTCTTGGTTACCCAGGTGACGCTCAGCTGAACCTGCTTTACCAGGGCGACGCTCCACTATGGGGTCTGCTATCCACCATCCCATTCCTATACATCCTTTACGTACTATTCGTAGAGCTTGGCAAGGGTCTAGCTAGCCAGTCAGAGGCAGTTCAGCGCAAGATCAAGGAGCTACGTCTTCTTCTTCTAGCAACCTGGGGTGTTTACCCAATCTCGTTCATCTTCAACATGAACGCAACTGGCTTCGACGAGAGCGGCTTCGTTCTTCGCGAGACCGGTTACACCATTGCTGACATCTTGGCTAAGTGTCTATTCGGCCTCATCATCTTCACCATCGCTCGCATCAAGAGCGCCGAGGATGACGCAGAGTTCGCAAAGACCGAATTCAAGAAGTAACAAAAATGCAGACAGCCATGGCCGGGGAGATTCTCCCCGGCCATGCGCTTTCAATAAGGAGTGAAAATGAAGCGATTCAAAATTGATTGGGATGTAGTCCAAGCTCTGGTACTGAGCCTGAGCCTTCCAGCCGCCCTGCTATTTGGTGCGCTGTTCCCGTCGTTATTCGCTAACTACCGCTGATTCGATTTTCGTTGCCTAAGCAGCTTGTAGACATCAAACCAAGCGGTGCACAGATAACCTGCCGCGGCAATCACGATCCAATCGAGCAGTGAAATCTCTCCCAAAGCAAAGGCTTCTCTAGCTATCGGGGTCTGAACAATCAGAACTAGTGCACCGAGCGCTAGACCTAAAATCCACTTCACAGTCGGATTCTTTCTGGTTCTCAGGCTCCGATAGCTGGTTAGCGTCCACGATCTATTCGTGAGAATCAAGAACACATTTGCAAAAATCAGAAACGCGAAAGTCAGCGTTCTAATCTGATCATCTTCTCTCCCGAGCCACAGTGCCCCGAGATAGATCACCGAGGCTGTGAGCAACACAAAGAACCCCTGAACCAATGAAGTAACCATCATTTGCTTTGAAAAGATTTTCTCTGCAACCGGTCTTGGTTTTTGCTTCATGATTTCTGGGTCGGCCTGCTCAGCCTGGAAAACAACCGTGCAGGCCGGGTCAACCACCATCTCAATAAAGGCAACCATTGCGGGCAGCAAAACTATGGGCCAGTCAAACACCAGAATCGGAACTATCGCCATTCCCAGCAACGGAACGTGGATTGCGATGATGTATGCAAATGCCTTCTTCAAAGACGCATAGATTGTGCGACCTCGTTTGATGCCCGCGACGATTGAAGAAAAGTTGTCGTCGGTCAAAATCAAATCTGAAGCTTCGCGAGCGACATCGGTCCCTCGCATTCCCATAGCGATCGATATGTTGGAAAGCTTGAGTGCTGGGGCGTCGTTAATGCCATCACCTGTCATAACAACAACTTCGCCGGCTGACTTCAATGCGTGAACAACCCGAAGCTTTTGTGTGGGAGTGACTCGGGAGCAGATGGTGACACTCTTCATGCGCTCAATCAGCTCTGCATCACCAAGCTGATCTATTTCGGCACCGGTAATGGTGTCGACTGAATCAAGCCCGACTTCTTTTGCGATTTCGATTGCCGTTGCAGAAAAGTCCCCGGTCATCATGATTACTCGGATGCCGGCTTCTTTACACTCCGCAATCGCAGCCGGAACCTCTGGTCTGACCTGATCCCTAAGGGCAACCAAGCCTTGGAACTCAAACTTCAAGTCGGCTTGCGATTCGGGTAATTCAGAATCGAGCGGAAGCCTTAGACCCGCAACCGCAAGAATGCGACGACCACCAATTGCAATCTGCTCGACCTGTTCGAGCAAATCTTTGGAGTCAATGTTGCATAGCCGAGCGACTGCCTCCGGGGCGCCTTTACAAGCCAGCACCAGATGATCGCTTGCTCTCCAAACCACTGTCATTGCCAGCAAATCATGACTGAGCGGAAACTCTCTAACCGCGATCATCTGGTGCTCAGAGGCGAGTGTTGCGAAGGCATTATCAACTGGGTCAAATGAGCTGGTTGGGCTTGCGAGCCCCGCAAAAAACGCTAGCTCTTTGGAATCTTGCCATGGGATCAACCGATCTACCGACATCGAGTTCATTGTGAGGGTTCCGGTCTTATCGGTGCAGATAACCGTGGCCGAACCCAGAGTTTCAATTACGGCTGATCTTCTAGTTAGGACTTTCTCGTGTGACATGCGCCAGGCACCGAGGGCAAAGAACAGCGTTAGCACGACCGGGAACTCTTCGGGAATCATCGCCATCGCAAGAGAGAGTCCGGCAAGGATGCTTTGGGCAAACTCTCCCCTTGTAAAGAAAACAATTGCTGTCACCGAAACAGCTGCAGTCATTGCCATGATTGCGATTAGCTTTACTGCCTTATCGACCTGTCGCTGCACTCCCGTGCGCTGAGGCTTAATCTCCTTGAGTGATTGACCAATTTGTCCAAGACTCGTCTTAGCGCCAGTTGCTTCAACCAACCCCTCGGCTCTTCCAGAAACTACCAGGGTTCCCGCCGAAACAAGTTCTCCCACCACTCGAACTACCGCCAAGGATTCACCTGTGAGTGAGGACTCATCCACTCCGAGATTGGTGGCGGTTAGCAACCTCGCATCAGCTGGAATTCGATCACCCTCGGCAATGCGGATCACATCTCCAACCACTAAGTCGCTGGCGGCAACCTTTACCCAATCACCATCGCGCAGGGCCGTAGCCATTGGAGCTGCCAAAGACTTGAGAGCCTTGAGAGCCTTTTCAGCTTTGCCTTCTTGGTAGATGGTTGTTCCAATGATGAACAGAATCATCAGTGCCAAAACGGAGGCCTCTAAAGGCTCGGCTATAAAAAGTGAGACGACAGTTGCGATGGCTAGCAGGATTAGCATCGGCTCGCTGAGAACGCGAAGGATTCTGGAAAGGAAGGTGAATCTGACCTCTTGGGAGAGCTGGTTCGGTCCATCCTCCTCAAGTCGCAATTGCGCTTGAGCGCTAGTTAGACCTTGCACCCCAGATTGTCCCACTCGCTCAACCTAGCACCATACGCTCTGGCGAGTTAGTTTCATCGAAGAGCGGTATTAGTCTTAGTTGGTGAGCCAGAAATTAGACCCAGCTACTTGGCGAGAGTTTGCAGCATCGCGCCGCACCACAAGAGATTTCCTTCCAACCCCAGTCCCAGATGAGCTAATCGACATCTTGCTGCAAGACGCCATGACTGCTCCCTCATGGTCAAACACCCGGCCCTACATGGTGGCTGTTGCAAAGGGAGAGGTTAGAGACCGAATCAGCAAGGAGTTTCTAGCTCGCTGGCACGCGGCCGACAAAGCCCTGGCGGGGGGTCTCTGGGGGAAAATCAAGCTGTTTTTCACCCGATACGGACTGCCTCAGTCCGACTACAAGATTGAACGCAACTACCCCAAGGATCTGAAGCCCAGATCTGCCCGAGTCGGTGCCGAACTTTACGGACACATCGGAATCAAACGCGATGATCGGGAAGCAAGAAGTGCCCAGTGGGCAAGGAATTACAAGTTCTTCGGAGCTCCGGTTTCGCTTTTCATATTTACCCACTCGGGACTCGGGGTGCACTCGGTATCAGATGCCGGCCTATTCATGCAGAACCTGATGCTTTCTGCTCATGCTCATGGGCTAGGGGCATGTGCGCAAGGAGCGAGCGGCATCTGGGCACCACCGGTTAGAGCCGAGTTCAACGTTCCCAAGCAATACAAGCTACTCTGCGGAATTGCAATTGGTTACCCATCCGATGCACACGTGAACTCCTTCCAAGCCGACCGACTGGACATCAGCAAGATCAAGCTGGAGGCCAAGTAGTGCTGAACATGCAAGATTCGGGTTTTATTGAAAACCCCTATCCGGCACTGAAAGAGTTGCGCGCCTTTGGCCAGCCAGTTTGGGATGAGCAACTTGGGATGTTCTTGGCAGCTACTCACAAAGATGCCAATTCGGTTTTGCGTAACCGAGCATTGGGAAGAATCTTCAAACCCAAAGAGCCGCAATCGACCTGGGAGACCTTCAACTGGCTCCATGCAGATTCGATCTTGGACTCTGAGCCACCAAAGCACACCAGACTTCGCTCTTTAGTGATGAAGGCCTTTAATCCGAAAAAGATCGAGAGCCTCAGGCCGGACGTTGAACGACTCACGAATCAACTGCTGGATGCAATCGAGAGAAAGCTTTCAAATCAGGGTGAGTTTGACCTGATTGCTGACTTTGCCGAACCATTGCCGGTGAAGGTTATTGCTTCGATGCTTGGCTTCCCGGACAGTGACGAGCACCTCCTCAGACCCTGGTCGCAAGCGATTGTGAAGATGTATGAGGTGAGCCCAAGCGAGCAAGATAAGAAGGATGCCATCAAAGCTTCTGAAGAGTTTGCCGACTACGTCCATGGCTTGATGCTGGAGCGGAAAAAGAACCCCGGAACCGACTTGATCACCGATCTTGCACTGGTTGAGGAGGATGGTGAGCGACTCAATGCACATGAGTTAATCGCAACCTGCGTCTTGCTTCTTAACGCTGGCCATGAAGCAAGCGTTAACGGTTTCGGAAACGGGATGGTTGCGACCCTAAAAAACCAGCAGCAGTTAGCGCTTCTGAAGGCAAATCCCCGCGGGCTCGCCGCAACAGCTGTCGATGAGTTCTTGAGATTTGATGCACCGCTTCATCTGTTCGAGAGAACCGCAACTGAGGACACTGAGATTGGTGGCGTTAGCATCGCAACAGGCCAAAAGATTGCGGCGCTTCTGGGCAGTGCGGGACGAGACGAAACTGTCTTTGAGCGAGCAGATGAACTAGATCTGACGCGAGACCCAAACCCGCACATCGGGTTTGGTGCGGGGATTCACTTTTGCATTGGAGCGCCGCTGGCACGGATGGAAATGACGACTTCATTGCCAGCCCTGGTTGAGCGCTTTCCAAACCTCGAATTAGTCAGTAACCCGAAGCGTCGACCAACTTTTGTATTGCGCGGCTATGAAAGCGTGATGGTTAGGGCTTAACCCTTGGTTGATCCCAGGGTTAGACCTGAGACAAACTGCTTGCGCAGAATAAAGAACACGATCAGCGTTGGGATTGCCGCAATCATGGCACCCGCTGCCAAGAGGTTGTAGTCGGTTACGAACTCTCCCTGCAACCTACCCAGCGCCGATGTGATCGGCCGTTTATTGTCTGTGGACATCAAAACCAACGCCCAGAAGAAGTCGTTGTAAATCCAGGTGGTCATCAAAACCGCTAGGGATGCCAGCGGTGGACGCAATAGCGGCAACATCACCTTGAAGAAGTGGGTGAAGACCGAAGCACCGTCAACCAAGGCGGATTCGGAAATCTCTTTTGGAATGGTCTTCATATAGGAGGAGAGAACAAAGGTTGCAAATCCCATCTGGAATGCAACGTGGATCAAAATCACACCAATTGGAGAGTCGTAGAGGAATCTTCGATCTCCAACCGCATCTCCGATTGCCAAATACATCTTGAAAACTGGGATGAACACTAGCTGGGCTGGGAGTAAGTTGCCGGCCGTGAACAAAAGCAGCATCGCAACGTTGAACTTGAAGGAATACCTGGTCACTACGAAGGCAATTAGCGAACCAAACAGCAGGATGAGGAAAACCGCAGGGATTGTAATGATCGCGGTATTCCAGAAATACCTCGGTAGGTCCATGCGCTCAATCGCATTGGTGTAGTTGAAAAGACCCAGCTCCTGAGGAGGCGAGAATACGCCACCGGCACGGATTTCCGAGTATGGACGAAGGCTAGACCAGAGTGTCCAAACGATCGGGAAGAGCCAAACCAATGCAAAGATGCCGATAAAGATCGAGATAAAGCGATCTTTGATCTGCTGGGCGTGTGCCTTCTTCTTATCCTTCACCATCATGCTCATCGGACGTCCTCCTTGAACTGCTGGTTCAGGTAGGTGATGATCGGAACAATCGAAAGCAAGAACAGAATCACCGCATAGGCTGCACCCTTCATAGATGCACCCTCGCCGGCGATGTTCTCAAAGACCAATACACCGAGAATCGGCAGTCCACCGCGACCGCCGTAGATGATGTAAACCATCGAAGGCACGGAGTGATTCGATGATGGTGATCACCAAGATGATGATGTTGACCGGACGCATTGCAGGCAGGATGACCTTCATAAAGGTTTGCCACTCGGTGGCGCCATCCAAAGCTGCAGCCTCGCGCAAGCTTGCATCGATTGCCTTTAGCCCTGCCAAATACAACAGCATGATGTAACCGATGTGACGCCATGACGCCATGATCATGATGACCCAGATGTTGTAGTTGTCATCTCCGAAGAAAGAGATGGCCTCTGCAATTGGAAGCCCCAGAAGACCATTCACGAAACCATCCGGACGCAACAAGAAGTTCCAGATGATTCCGGTGACAGCCAGCGAGAGCACCACTGGTAGGTAATAAGCCGATTGGTAGAACTTGTGACCGCGAATCTCACGATCGATCTGATAGGCCAGCAACACACCAAGCGGTGTTGCGATAAAGAAGAACCAAAGTAGCCAAATCACATTGACGCGCAGCGCGTCATAGAAGATCGGCGTATTGAAAAAGATGTTTTCGTAGTTTGCCAGGCCTGCCCACTGAATGTCCTCAATCCGAATACCGGTCCAATAGGTAAAGGAGAGATAAATGGTTGCAACGGCCGGGAACCACACCAGTGCGATGTGCAAGAAGGTAGGGATTCCAATAAAGAAGCCCAGGGTGATTTTGTCGCGCGAAGAAAAGAAACGACGGCGACGAACCGTTTTGGTGTCCGTCGCCGCCGTTTTCAATTTCTTACTCCTGCTTGGTGTTGCTAGTTATTAGGCAAGAGGTGGTAGAGCATCCCACTGAGACTGTAGAGACTCGAGGATGGCGTTGGTGCTTGATGGGTCCTTGAACCAGCTCTGGAACGCTGGGCCAACGATTGGGCCAGCGAAGTCAGGGCGGGTGTCGCGGTCGAGGAACTGAGTGATGTACTTAGCCTCGTTCATCACAGCAAGCTGCTGTAGCTGGAATGGGTCGTAGGTTGAGGTGTCCTGGTTCTTGTTAGCGGAGGTCATAGGAATTCCGGTGTCAAGCATTGCCTGCATACCTTCCTTGTCTCCAGCAAACTTGGCTAGGTCAGCTCCACCAGCGTTGTTCGCACCATTCTTCGCTACACAGAAACCGTCGATTGGAGCATCGATGGTGTCACGAGCGAACTCTGGGTTGATCTCTGGGAATGGAACGATCCATAGGTCGTCGTAGTCTTCCTGGCTCTGCTCCTTGAAGTTGGCACCGAACCATGAACCGTTGAAGAAGAATCCGGCCTGCTTCTGCAGTAGCAACTGCATAGCGCCATCCCACTCAAGGTCCAAAACGTTGGTGTTCATGTAAGGAAGTAGCTTCTCCCAGTAGGCGAAGACTTCCTTGACGCGGTCGTCAGTCCACTTCTCGCGACCTGCAAGTAGGTCGACGTGGAACTGGTAGCCGTTGATACGAGCGTTCAGGATGTCGAAGGTTCCCATTGCTTCCCAGCCACCCTTGTCAGCTGAGGCTAGACCGATTAGGCCCTTGCCCTTTAGCAGCTCAAGTGCGCCCATGAAGTCATCCCAGTTGTAGATGCTCTCTGGGTCTAGACCGATCTCGGCCATCATGGACTTGCGGAAGTGAAGACCCCATGGGTACCAGCTCTGAGGAACGAAGTACTGCTTGCCGTCTGAACCGGTGGAAGCAATCTTGTAGCTCTCGTTGTACTGGTCACCAATCTCGTTCCAGACGTCAGATAGGTCAACTAGTAGACCCTGGTCTGCGAAGAACTGCATACGGAAACCGGCCATCCACTGGAAGCAGTCGTCTGGGGTTCCCTGTAGGTACTGAGAAAGGTTGTTCTGGAATGCGTTGGACTCGGTTGCGTTGTAAGTAACTTCGTTACCGGTCTTTGCAACGTAAGCGTCGATTAGACCCTTGAGCTGCTTGGTTGGTGACTCGTCAACGGTGCGAGCACCGAAAGCGATTGGGCCTGAAGAAGCGCCACCGGTTGCACAGCCAGCCAACATGGTTGCACCGGCGATACCAAGACCACCGGCTGCTGCACCCTTCAGAAGGGAGCGGCGGTCAACTTCGTGACCTGCGATTTTGTTCAACATTGAACCTCCTAGAAATGGACTCTTGCGTCCAGAGTAGCCCCGCGGAATAGCCAATACAGCTGATTCTCGTAACGAAATTATCACGAAAAGACAAAAAAGAAACAAAACAAACAATAAATGCCGATTCGAAGGTCAAACATCGATCACGTGCTTTACCCGCTAACCAAATAAACTCGGGCTATGCAGCACTATGACGTGGCAATAATCGGCGGCGGTCACAACTCGCTGGTATCGGCGAGCTACCTTGCCAAAGCCGGAAAGAAAGTTCTGCTTTTAGAAAAGCTCGATTATCTCGGTGGAGCGGCCACCTCGAGCTACACATTCGAGGGTATTGACGCCAAGCTCTCTCGCTACAGCTACTTGGTCAGCCTGCTACCAAAACAGATCATCGATGACCTGGGCCTTGAGATCGAACTGGCTCCTCGGCGCTACTCCTCATACACCCCAAGCCCCACCTCAACAGCAGGGTTGCTGGTCGACAAAGTGGATCAGGCTGAGACTCAAAAATCGTTTGAGAAGATTTCAGGCAAAACAGACCTCGAGTCTTGGAATCAGTTCTATGCCAGAACCGAGTCGATAGCGAAGAAACTTTTTCCGACTGTGCTCGAACCACTGCGCAAAAGATCTGAAATCAAGTCGCTGCTCGGAGCTGAATACCGAGACTTCATCGAAAGACCAATCGGCGAGTTGATTGAGGGTTCATTCGAATCTGATCTGGTTCGTGGGGTTGTGATGACCGACGCACTGATTGGGACTTTCGCTCCAAACCGAGATGCCGAGCTTGATGCGAACCGTTGCTTTCTCTATCACGTGATCGACGGATTTACCAAAACCAGAGCACAGTGCAAATCGTTGAATCGGTACTGCAATCATGCAATATCAAATTCGACAACCGTCTTAAAGCGAGCTACGCAACCCGCGAGTATTGCGTGCAGTATGACGAGACGCCACTGGATTTCATCATGCGGCTGATGGCGCAAGAAGGTATTTTCTATTTCTTTCAGTTCGCTGATGGTAGCCACACCATGGTGCTGGGTGATGACCCTCTGGCTCACCATGATTGCGAAAATAGTGCATTAATTTATCGTGGTCGTTCCGATACGCGTGGCTGGCCCGACACTGTGCTGCGCTTCGAGGCCGGCGGCCGCTTGGTCACGCGCGACTACAACGGCCGTGATTATGACTACCTGAAACCAAGTACCTCGCTTGCAGCCGAAGCGATCGGTAAAGCAGGTCGCGGCAAATTTTATGAGTACCCTCACCTGCACACTACGGTTGCTGCGGGCAAGCAGCAGCAAACGGTAAAGGTACAACATAGTCAATCAGAGTCGTCGAATGCTGCCGGTGAAAGTTTATGCAACAGCCTGTACGCAGGTGGTGCTTTTACGCTCACCAAGCATCCGAATACAAAACTTAATGCGCGCTATGTGATTCGTAGTGTTAGTCACCGTGCTGATATCACGGGCTACACCAACC
>RFTL01000039.1 GCA_009923455.1 Actinomycetota bacterium
CCCGGAGTTATCCAGCAGGAGCTGGAGAAGTTAGGAGCAGCATGAGCGAGATTAAGCGCATCGACCCAAGAGGCCCAAGGTTCGGAGCGGCAGTAACTGCGGTTTTGTCCCTGATTGCTTTTGGCACATCGTGGGAGAGCTATCTGCAGGGAGCCCCATGGATTTTGGCTCTGTTTGTCTTGTTTGCCTGGAGCGTTTTTGCGCCAGCATCGCACCCCTACGCGTTTATCTTCAAGAAACTGGTGCGACCAAGACTTGCCGCGCCTAAGGAGCTTGAAGATCCCAGACCCCCGCAGTTTGCTCAGAAGGTCGGTTTCTCATTTGCGATTCTGGGTGTCATCGGCGTGTTCTTTGTGCCAGTCCTGATCCCAGTTAGCGCGGCGTTTATCTTTTTGGCGTCATTCTTGAATGCAGCATTTGGGCTCTGCCTTGGCTGCCAGATGTATCTAGGGCTCAGAAGACTCGGGGTTATTCGCTCGTAGTATTGCGGTTCGCATGGCTGATCGGGCCCGCTTGCGATCTCCGTTGGCGTCGTAGGCTTCGGCGAGCAATAACCAGTGTTGCCAAGAGTCGTTGAAGTTCTCTCGAACCCGTTCGAACTCTCTGGCGGCAGACTCCTTTGTTGCTTTACCTGATGGTCGCAGCTCAAGCTCCAGCTCGTAAAGCCCCTCAGCAACTGCTCGCCGAACCAGCTTTTCAGAGCGAAGACCGAACTGAAGTTCGCGCCACAATGCCCAGATTGCAATAGCGGGAAACAGGAGCATGCCTGCACCCATTAGTTTTGGCACAACCCCAGGTTCGGCAAGAAGAGTAAATGCCCTTCCGGCCAGCAACAGGACATATGTGAGGGTTAGTAGGGTCATGACTACGACCCAAATCTTGGTCCGCAATTAGAGCCCGATTACCTTGTCTAGGCCGACATGAAGGCCTGTTGCTTGCTTCGCAAATTCAATGCTCAGCAAGATGCCTTTTGCATAGGCGCGATGCGAGATGACCTCGTGGCTCAAAGTAGTGAGCTCGCTGTCCGAGCCAAAGTGCACATCCTGCTTTGCAGATACGCCCTGGAGTCTAAGTGAGTGAATCGGGACGCCGGCAACTACCTGGCCCCTGGCGGGCTGATCAACCCCAGGGATTAGATGCTGGGGCAAGCCAGCCCGAGCGGCAGCGATTAGTTCGGCGGTCCTCACCGCAGTGCCGGAGGGAGAGTCAATTTTGCCCTCGTGATGTGCCTCGACAATTTCAATTGAGTCAAAGTATTTTGCGGCTAGGGAACTGAAGTGCTGAATCAACATCGAACCAATCGAGAAATTCGGAACCACGACCGCTGCTGCTTTCGGGTGATTGACCAGCTTGGAAGTCAGTAACTGGAGTTTTGATTCTGACCAGCCACTGGTTCCAACCACAATCTTCATATCGTGCTCGATTGCAAACTCAACCAATTTTGGACTGACATCGGGAAGTGTGAAATCCAGGACAACATCTGCACCGAGCATCTGCTCGGGCTGAGAGCTTGAGTTTAGAGCGGCATGCAGCTTCAGATTTGCATCGGTATCAATCAGCTCCAGAGCAAGCTTGCCCATTCTGCCGGTACCCAAAACTGCCACAGTTGTCATGGCAAAACCCTATCAACCAACTAGCGAAGGCCCTTGAGGCTCTTTCCCACCGCCACCAAAGTTGGGGTGTCGGAAAACACTGAGTTGGCAACCGAGACGATCTCATCGTTGCTCACCGATTTGAATTTGGCCATAACCTCTTGAATCGATAAATACTCTCCAGTACCGATCTCGGCAGCAAGTAGTCGGTTCATTCGAGCTAGTGGCGACTCGAATCGAAGCGCCAATCCACCCGAGATGTTTCCTAGCGCAAGCTCTAGTTCCGATGAGGTGATGCCGGACTGCTTTATCTTTGCAATCTCAGCTTGCATCAGATCAATTACCAAGACAGCGTTATCTTCGCTGGTGCCGGCATAAACACCAAAGTAACCGGCGTCTGAGTAACCCTGCTGGTAGCAATAGGTTGAGTAGGCTAGCCCGCGCTCTTCCCGAATCTCCTGATACAAGCGCGAGGACATACCGCCACCGAGCACCGTGCTCAAAATGCCCAATGCAAACCGATCTGGTGCGCTGGCATTTAGCGACTGATAGCCCAAAATCACATTGGCTTGGGCGACATCCTTGGTAATCAGTCGCTTGGGTTCTGGCACCTCAAGGCTGGCAACATCTTGGTTGCGACGTTGGTTTGGTGCTCCCGAGCCGTCCCATCCGATGCGAGCAAGTTCGGCCTGAACCAACTCCACAACTCGCTCGTGTGAGACCCCTCCGGCAACCGTGATAACTAGGTTCTGTGGAATGTAATGCTTTTTGTAATAGGCGAAGACCGAATCTCTATCGACCGCATTGATGGTCTCGACGGTGCCACCGATGGGCCTACCCAAATCGTGGTTGGGAAGCAAGGCCTCAGCCAAGTTCTCGTGAGCAACATCCTCGGGATCGTCCTCGTTCATCGCTAGCTCTTCAAGGATCACCGTGCGCTCGACATCGAAGTCATGCTTGGTGATTTTTGCACTCGAGAACATATCCAGCAGCAGATCAAGGGCTAGCGGCAGAGCGGCATTCTCGACTCTCGCGTAGTAGCTGGTGTATTCCTTTGCGGTCGCCGCATTGGATGAACCACCCACTGAATCGAAGGCAATCGAGATGTCTTTGGCAGATCTGCGCTCGGTGCCTTTGAAAAGCAAATGCTCCAGGAAGTGGGTTGATCCGAAGTGCCCTCCAGATTCATCGCGCGATCCCACCGCAACCGATGCCGCCACCGCGACCGACGGAGCGCCAAGCATCTCCTCGGTGAGAATGCGAACACCGCTGGGCAGCACGGTCTTACAAACCCGTGCCGCCTCAGCGGTGAACTCGATTGAATCTGTTAGCGGTAGGAGCAAGATCTCTTACTCGCCTGCTTCCTCGGTTACAGGGCTCAGTGATAGCTTGCCACGGTCGTCGATCTTGGTGATCTCAACCTGGATCTTCTGGCCAACCTCAAGGACGTCTTCGACGTTCTCAACGCGCTTGCCGCCGGAGATCTTCTTCAACTCGGAAACGTGGAGTAGGCCATCCTTGCCAGGAAGTAGTGACACAAACGCACCGAAGGTGGCTAGCTTCACAACGGTTCCCAAGAAGCGCTCGCCAACCTCAGGAACATGCGGGTTAGCAATTGCGTTGATTGCTGCCTTGGCAGCATCAGCAGCCGGACCATTGGTTGCACCGATGTACACGGTTCCGTCGTCTTCGATTGAGATCTCAGCTCCGGTGTCTTCCTGAATCTGGTTGATCATCTTGCCCTTTGGACCGATGACCTCACCAATCTTGTCAACTGGAATCTTGACCGAGATAACGCGAGGGGCATATGGCGATAGCTCATCTGGCTCGTCAATTGCCTCTTGCATCACATCCAGGATGTAGGTTCTAGCGTCCTTGGCCTGCTTTAGTGCCTTGGCCAAAACCGAGGCAGGGATTCCATCCAGCTTGGTGTCAAGCTGAATAGCGGTAACAAAGTTGCGCGTACCGGCAACCTTGAAGTCCATATCTCCAAGCGCATCCTCTGCACCGAGAATGTCGGTCAAAGCGGCGTATTCGGTTTTGCCATCAACGGTGTCTGAAATCAGACCCATAGCGATACCGGCAACCGGAGCGCGAAGTGGAACACCTGCATTCAGAAGCGAAAGAGTCGATGCACATACCGATCCCATCGAGGTGGAGCCGTTTGAGCCCAGCGCCTCAGAAACCTGACGAATCGCGTATGGGAACTCCTCGCGAGTTGGTAGCACTGGAACCAGCGCACGCTCTGCAAGGGCTCCGTGACCAATCTCGCGACGCTTTGGTGAGCCCACACGGCCAACCTCACCGGTGGAGTATGGAGGGAAGTTGTAGTGGTGCATGTAGCGCTTTGAGGTCTCTGGGCTCAGCGAGTCAATCTGCTGTTCCATCTTGAGCATGTTCAAAGTGGTGACACCCAGGATCTGAGTCTCGCCACGCTGGAAGATTGCAGAACCGTGGGTTCTTGGAATGACGCCAATCTCAGCATCTAGCGCACGGATGTCGGTGAGACCGCGACCATCGATGCGAATACCCTCTTTGAGAACGCGGGTGCGCATGACCTTCTTGGTTACTGACTTGTAGGCAGCTGAGAACTGAAGCATCTGCTCCTCGGTAAGTGAGGATGCGAGCTGCTCTTTTACCTTGGCCTTCAGCTCATCGTCAGCATCCTGACGAGCCTGCTTATCAGCTATCTGGTAAACCTTGGCAAGTTCAGCACCTGCAGCCTTCTCAACCGCCTCGTAAACCTCATCCGAATAAGGAAGGAAGACTGGGTACTCCGCGGTTGGCTTAGCCGCAACCTTGGCAAGCTCCTGCTGAGCACGAACTAGCTCCTTGATAAATGGCTTGGATGCCTCGAGACCTTCTGCCACAATCTCCTCGGTAGGGGCGATTGCGCCACCAGCGATTAGATCCCAGCTGGTGTCGGTTGCTTCTGCCTCAACCATCATGATGGCGACGTCTTCTTTGCCACCCTCGACCACCACGCGACCGGCCACAACCATGTCAAATACCGCGTTTGCCAATTGAGAGTGCTTAGGGAATGCAACCCATTGACCATCAATCAAAGCGACACGAACTCCGGCAACTGGGCCAGAGAATGGCAGACCAGCAAGCTGAGTTGACATCGAAGCAGCATTGATTGCCACCACGTCGTAGAGCTCGTCCGGCTCGATAGACATAACGGTTACAACCACCTGGATCTCATTGCGCAGACCATCAACGAAGGATGGGCGTAGCGGGCGGTCAATCAGTCGAGCCGCCAAGATAGCCTCGGTAGTTGGGCGACCTTCGCGACGGAAGAATGAGCCCGGGATCTTTCCCGCTGCATATGAACGCTCTTCGACGTCGATGGTCAGTGGGAAAAAGTCAAACTGGTCCTTTGGCTGCTTAGAAACGGTAGTTGCCGAAAACAGCATGGTCTCTTCGTCAATGTAGATCGCGGCTGAACCTGCAGCCTGCTGGGCTAAACGGCCGGTCTCGAAGCGCACAACGCGCTTTCCGTGCTTGCCATTGTCAATGATGGCTTCTGTTGCTTTGATTTCTGGGCCTTCCATAGCCCCTCCTTTATCGTCTTGCGCGCACGAAACAACGGCCAAAGCCGTTTGTGCGCTGGAGCTAGGGCGATTGCCCTGATGAGTGCTGGTCGTCAGTAAAAAACCCTGGGATCTGGCCCCAGAGACTTCCACCGAAGACCCGCCTCGCGAAAACTCCTAGCTGGATTCTAACAATCTGATGAAGAAAAACCTAGAAATGAAAAGACCCCGGTTTCCCGGGGTCTTTCAAATCTGAAGTTATCGACGCAGTCCTAGACGCTCGATCAGTGAGCGGTAGCGCTCAATGTCAACCTGCTGCAGGTAGCCAAGTAGACGACGACGCTGACCAACCAATAGCAGCAGACCACGACGTGAGTGGTGGTCGTGCTTGTGCTCCTTGAGGTGCTCAGTTAGGTCTGCGATGCGGCGGCTCAGCACTGCAATCTGTACCTCTGGGCTACCGGTGTCACCTGGCTTGGTGGCGTATTCGGCGATGATTTCTGACTTGACCTTTGGGTCCAATGCCATTTGCTGATCCTTTCAATCCGCTGCGCGGCGCAGGAAACCTTGTGTTTCTGCTCTCTTTATCCGCGGCCGTTTCACGGCAACCTCAGAAGTCTAGGGAAAAACTTCGATTTTGGCTAGGCGGTGGTGCCCTCATCTGCTGCGGCCAGTGGAACTGGCTCGACATACTTGTTTCCGTCGTAGAAGGATCGGCTTGGCTTTAGCGCGAATACCAAGAAGATGACCATGATGGCCAAAGCCATCGCAATTAGCGGCAGCACCAAGAAAATCACAGCCACTATCTGCTCATAGGTGAAGTCCGCCTCGGTGCCGCTAGCCAACACAACGAATACGCCGATACCTGCAAAAATGCCATAGCCGAGCGGGATCAGCTGCAGTAGCAGCCACTTTGCTGAGAAGCCAGCATCGTGAAATCTGCGAGCGGTAACGGCAAGGTTTGGAATGAAGAGCAAGATTGAAGCGATCGTGGTCAAAGGAGTCGGTGCCGAAGTAAAGGCATCGAGATCTGCCATCCAATCCCCCTGGATTGGTACTGGTGGCCAAATCACCGACTCAATAGTTGAGAGCACTAGGGAAAGCAACAGGGTGAACAGCACCCAGTACCAAAACTCCGATCTTCGAGCAGCACCCTTGAAATTGAAGGCGTTTCTGAAACCACTCGCTACCGCATCTACAAAGCTCATGACTCAATACTCTCCAAAATCTCACTCGCTGCCAATACATCTTGAGATATTTGCCAAACCAGTGCGTCCATGGAATCAAATTTGGCCCAGGGTCGAACCTGTGCATGAATGATTGCAGTGCAGGTCTTGCCATAGAGATCCAGGTCATCCCTGCCAATCACGTGTGACTCAATCAACCTTGGAACTTCGGCTACCGAATCGTTGGTGCCGACCGAGTGCGCCGCAGGGAAACGCTCTCCATCCGCAATCAACCAACCGGCGTAAACGCCATCGGCAGGAAGCATGCCAATCGATGCTCTTGAGAAGTTGGCGGTTGGGAAACCGATAGTGCGACCAAGCTTCTTGCCGTGTTCGATTTCTCCAACAATCTCGTGGTCTCTACCAAGAAGCAGTGATGCAGCGGATACCTTGCCTGTCTCCAATAGCTCTCGGACCAGTGTGCTAGAAACAACACGGTCTCCGATTTTGACCGGTGGAATTTCTCTAACCCTGAAGCCAAGCTGCTGGCCGAGCTCGCGCAGCGCCGCAACATCCCCTTGACCGCCCGATCCAAACCGGAAGCCCTCCCCCACAAAAACCATCTGGACATTAGGAGTGAGGTGTGCATGAGCAAACTCTGACGCCGACATCGCCGCCAACTTTTCATCAAAGGGAAGGCTTACCAGAGCTTCGACACCGAACTGTTCAAGAAGTTGAACTTTGCGTGGTGGGCTCAACAGCTCTGCTGGAGCCTGACCTGGACGGATGGTTTGGTGTGGGTGACGATCGAAGCTAATTACTGCGGGAATCAAATGTGCTTCTTGGGCGTACTCGACGAGTTCATGCAGTAGCTGCTGATGGCCCAGATGCAGGCCATCAAACTTTCCTATTGCTACCGCAAGGCCATTCTGATGTGAACCGAGTTCCGCAACCGATGCTGCCTCAAGCACGATTTCTCCAAAGCCAAATTAGCCCAAGCACCGGCAACAAAAGTGGAACGTATCCATAACCGACGCCAAAGCCAGACCATACCGATGGGTGAGCAAACCACTGTGGGATCACAAAGCTCAGTGCACCAACGACTAGCACCCCGACCAGCTCAAACCAGATCGCAATCCAGGCATACTTTCTCTGGCTCTGACGAGCGAGAGCGAGTGTGGCATAGATGTAGACCAACGCAGAAACAGCGGAGAGTGAATAGGCGATCGGCGCTTGGGAAAACTCGGTAAAAAGCTGATAAAGCGCTCTAGCCGATGCGGAGATAGCAAATACCCCGTAGACCGCGATTAGCAGTCGCCCAACACCGAGTTCTTTCGCCACGCAGGCTAGCTTAGTGTTACTGCTCAAGCTCCAAATCGGTTGGAATCACTACCTCAGGTAAGCCATCATCGACCACTGAGATTGCAGCTACGCGAACCTTTTCCTCCAGAGGGCTAAACACACCGGTGGATATAGAGCCCTGGGCATCGAGTCTGAGTAAATATCTAGCAACATAGCGGGTTTGCAAGCTGTCCTCACCGCAAAGCGACATGTTCACCGGGAATACAGCTCCCCATGGCAACAGAGCCTCGAACTGACCCGGAAGTGGTTGCGGCTCAATCGAAGGGTCGTACTCGAAGGTCAAATTTGGCGCCTCACCTGAAATTACGGTCTGGCCAATTGCAGTCTGAATGGTGAGAGTATCTGGCAACAGGACCGTATCCAGGTCTGAAGCATCCTTTACAAAGTTGGCATAGCCCATGCCCGACAGTTGCAGAGTTGAGAAGGTGGTTAGCTTCACATCACCCTCTGCCATCGAATACAACAAATCGATTTCTGATTCCTCTGAAGCGCTCAGAAGAGAGAATTTTGGCTCTGTACCAAGAAGTGAACCGACCCATTTCTCCATTGCCGAAATTGCCGGCGCGGGGGTGGATGGGATCACGTTGATCGCAAGGTCTGGAAGTTCAACATTGGGATTTAGATCGGCAATCTTCGGGTCATTCCAGTTTGTGATGGCACCAGAGAAGATTCCCGCCACCGCTTCCGCGGAAAGGTTCAGCTCGTAGATTTCCTCGAAGTAGAACGAAACGACCGCTGCATCGACCGCTACCGGAACGGTCGCATACGCCTGGCAGATAGTCGATCCTTGGGTAATTTCAATTCCATTGGTTACCGGCTCACCGGCAAGTAGATTCAGCCCCATGCTCGAGGCGCATGCAGTGTCCATTGAGCCATTCCAAAACTCTGCAACATCGACCATTTCCTCGAATACTGCTGCATCAACGAAACCCTCGCCGCACTGAACGGTGCGCTCTGCGAGCTCGACCTTGAGTGATTCCGGCATCGGCGGATTGCAACCGGACAATACCAGCGCTGCAGTAACCGAAACACCAGCTGCTAGAGCTTTGCGAATCACTTTTTTCCTTTCCACGGACTAAGCCGGGATGTCACAGACATCCCGGCTTAGATCACTAAGTTGACCTCTTACTTGATCCTGCGGATTAGCTCGTTTGCCTTTTTTAGGATGCTTCCAGTTAGAGCCACGTAGCCCTCCTTGGCAGCATTCTTCGGTGCACATTCGTTGACGAAATAGGTTAGGTAGTCCCTCACAGCAACAGCCTTGTCAGTACCCCTAGCGGTCGGAGCTAGACCGTAGCTAACCAAAGATAGGTCGTAAGCACCTCGAACGCGGGAATTGTAATCAAAGACCACCTGACCATTGGCCTTTAGTAGCTGCTTCTCGATGAAGAGCTTTGAGTTTGCAACCGTTGGCTTGATGAACTGACCAGCTGCATTCTGAACGTGTGCGTAAGTTAGCTTGTTCTTGTCCGCGTCCGCGATGTCAACGTAACCGATAGCACCCTGGGTGGATGCAATCGAAGTTGCAACACCCGAATTACCGCGAGATCCAATCGCACCTTTTACCACGGTGGTGGAGGATGCAAATGCGTCGGTCGCTTTGAAGGAACCAGCCTTTTTCTGAGTCAGCCAGTTTGTGAAGTTAAATGTAGTTCCGGAGCCCTCAGAACGGAATACAGGGACGATAGCAGAGGCTGGGAGCTTAGCTGTCTTGTTGATAGCTGCGATGGCCTTGTCGTTCCACTGGGTGATACGGCCCTCGTAGATGGCTCCGATAATAGCCGGGGTCAGGTTCAAGCGGGTGACCCCTGGCAAGTTGTAAGCCAGAGTGACTGGGCCGCCCAGAAGAGGAATGTAAACGAAGTTGCTTGGCTTGGCCTCGGTTGCAGAGTAGAGCGAGTCGGTACCACCAAAGTCATAGGTACCGTTGCGGAAGTTAGTCTTACCAGCGCCGGAGCCAACCGACGCGTAGGTGACCTTGTGCTCGGTGTATGCAGCGGTACAAACCTGCTGAAGCGCGAAGGTGTAGGAAGCGCCACCGGCAGTCACTGTCTCCCCTGCATTCGCAGGACCGGCCACCACTGTTGTTGCTAGGGCCGCAATAGCGAGAGCCCCCATGAACTTGTTTCGCATTAAATCTCCTCGTTTTCGGAATGCTCCATGAGTTTCTCTTTACCGAACTAACAACACCCGACTGAAACTCAAACTTCAGGTGAACAGTTGGTTGCTATCCGAATCTTCCGTTCACGTATTCGTTGGTGCGTGGGTCAATCGGCCCGTAGAAAATCTGCTGGGTCTCTCCGAACTCAACGACGTGACCTGGGGTGTTGTCCTCAGCCAAGAAAAAGGCCGTCCGGTCCGAGATGCGCTGCGCCTGCTGCATATTGTGAGTAACAATGACGATGGTCATGCTCTCCTTGAGCTCGAGAATGGTCTCCTCGATGCGCCTGGTTGAGCCCGGGTCAAGAGCAGAACATGGCTCATCCATTAGAAGGACATCTGGATCCATAGCCAACGACCTGGCGATGCAAAGACGCTGCTGCTGACCACCCGAAAGCGAGATTGCCGGATCGTTCAATCGATCCTTTACTTCGTTCCACATCGACGCACGAACCAGGGATTGCTCTACCAGGTCGCCTGCGTCTGGACGCGAGATGCCGGAGAGCTTGAGGCCAGAGATTACGTTTTCTTTGATCGACATGGTCGGGAATGGGTTTGGCTTTTGGAAAACCATTCCGATCTTGATGCGAACATCCACCGGGTCAACGGCTTCACCGTAAATGTCCTTGCCATCTAGCAAAACCTCGCCAGCGAAGCCAGCACCTGGAATCAGCTCGTGCATGCGGTTTAGGGTGCGAATGAAAGTTGACTTACCGCAACCGGATGGCCCAATCAGGGCAGTCACCTGGTTCTCCGGGAACTGAAGGTTGACGTTCTTTAAGACATGGCGAGCGCCGAACCAAACATTGACGTCTTTTGCCTCTAGGTGGAAGTTTGCCATTTACTTGGCGCTCCTTTTCTTAGCCTTCTTTGGCGCACTCGCAACACGAGCCGCAGCAAAGAGAATTCCTACGAAGATCAACAGAACCAGCGCTGCACCCCAAGCACGAGCAATGGAGGTAGGGTCTCCCAGCAAGATGTAGTTGAAGATGTAACCGGGCAAGGTGGCCATGCCACCCTGTAGCGGGTTCAGGTTCGTACCATTGGCTATTGTCATCGTCAGCAGAATTGGAGCAGTTTCTCCAATCACACGAGCAATACCAAGTAGCACTGCGGTAACGATTCCCGATTGTGCCGCTGGCAGGGTAACCATGAAGAAGGCTCGGTATGAAGGAGCCCCCAGCGCAAGTGCGCCATTGCGCAGGTCTTTAGGCACCAGTCGCAGCGACTCCTCGGCCACTCGGGAGACTGTAGGGAGCATTAGCGGGATAAGGGCGAGTGAGCCCATCAGTCCCGAGTAGCCACTCCAGCCGGAGAGGATCAACATCGAGTAAATGAAAAGACCAGAAACCACAGATGGAAGCGCCGACATTGCCTGTAGCAGGGTTCGGACTGTGCCGCGACCAAAGTCACGAGTCTCGGTGAGGTAAACGGCGGTTGCAATGCCCAAAGGAACTGTGACCAGGGTTGAAATACCAACGGTCAGGGCGGTTCCCAGAATTGCGTGCCCCACACCGCCAATCTCTAGACCGGTCTTGCCGGAAACGTAAACGTTGTTTTGGTAAATGAAATGGGGACTTAGGGCCTGGAAACCAGACTCGATTACCGACCACAGCACTGATGCCAGCAACACAAAGACAAACAGTGAAAGGAAGAAGGTCACCACCAAGAGCAGCCCGTCAGTGATGCCGCGTTTGCCATAGGAGTAGTAGCCGGCCCATGCCCCACACAGCAACTGCAGCGGCAGGAAGATTGTGAACAACCCAGCCATGAAATCCATGCCGGTAGTGAGCAGAATTGCCAGATAAATCACCGATGGCGCAATGATTGTGATGGCCGAGGACAGCTTTACCTTTGGTCCAAGGTTTGTCCAAGGCTGAGCATTCTTCGGTCGCTCAACAGCTTGCATATTGCTCAATCTCGCCTCCAAGGTTGCGCCTTCTGCACGATGTAGGAAGCAATCGCGTTGATGATCAGGGTGATCACGAACAGCACGACACCCGCTGCAAGTAAGGCTTCGACTTCCTCCGGAGTTGCCTCACCAAATCGAGCCAAGATCAGAGAGGCGATTGCTCCACCCTGAGGCTCTAACAGGTTGAACCAGTTGTACTCATCGAATACCAGGTTCAATACGAAGAAGATTGCGACTGTTTCACCCATCGCACGTCCCAGAGCTAGCAGCACGCCACCCAAAATTCCACCTGCTGAGGTAGGCAGAATCACACGTCGAAGGACCGACTCCCGGGTGCCACCGAGCGCTAGCGCTCCCTTGATGATCTCCTTATCAACCTGAGAGAAGATTTCCCTGGTAACCGAAGAAATCAAAGGCACGATCATCACGGCAACGACGATGGATGCGATGAAAGGTGAGCGCAGATAAGTTCCGGTGTCGTTAGACAAGAAGGGAATGAAGCCGCCAAGTGCATCACCAAGCATTTGAGCCCAATGGGCGCCAACCGGAGTGAAGACCCCAAGACCCCAAAGTCCCAGCACCACCGATGGAATGGCGGCCAACAGGTCAACGATCACAGTTGCCGTCTTGGCAATTGGCTTTGGAGCCAAGAACTCGATGAAATAGGCGATCGAGATTGCCATTGGGACTGCGATCACGACACCGATCGCTGCAATTAGTAGCGATCCCCACAGCATCGGTCCGATATTGAACACAGCTGGGTCAAGGGTGTTGTCCCATCCCGTTCCAAAGGCAAACTCGAGAATGTTTTGCCGCTCAAAAGCCGGCCAAGCCCTGATGGAGAGGAAGAAAAGAATGAGCCCGATAATTACGAAGGAGGAGTAACCAGCAGCCTTTGCCACCGCAAAAAAGATCTTGTCAGCCGTCCTGGCCGGCTTTGCAAGAAGCTTTCGTTGCGTCGGAACACTCATGATTGAAGATGTTGGTCTTCCAAGATGAAGCTTTGCTGTTTGCAAAGTTAACGGCGGGTTAACTTAATCAGCTCAGATTGACGATTTCCCCGCTCCAGATTTGCCACATCCGAACCAACATGACCGCAATGGTGAGAGCCACAGCACCCAATACCACAGTCGACCACTTTGACCGCTCCACCAGTGCCCAGATGGCGCCAACCACCGGAATAAGCAGCGCAACCAGCAGGTAACCGAAAAACTCCCAGGTGTCGATCTTGGCTTGTTCACCAGCAAGCACCATTCCTAAGGAGACGGCCAGCTGGATCAGTAGTAGTAGTTCAACCGCAGCAACTGCACCTATTGAGAATCCACTGGGCCTTCGTCCAATTAGGCCCATCGCAACCAAGAGCAATCCAACCCCCACCGCGAACCAGAGCTGCAGCTGATACAGCCACTCAACCATTCAGAACCTCCGGGAAGACCACTAGAGATTTATAACTTGAACCAGCGGGCTCTAAAATCCCGATCAATCGCCCCTGGTAGGTGGCCGCCACAACCACATGTGAATCTAGCTGGATTCGCTTTCCATGCACAAGGTCAACCGCCTGCTGCTCGCTTAGGGCAACCACGGGAAACAGCTTTGAGGCGGCAATCGTCAAATCTAAAACCTCGGGTTCTGCATCAAGGTTTGAAGCATGCTCAACCAGATACTCACCAACTTTGGTTCTGCGAAGTGCCCGAAGATGCGCGCCGACCCCAAGGGATGCGCCAAGATCGCGAGCGAGCGCTCTGATGTAAGTACCGGAGGAGCAATCGACCACCACGTCGAACTCCAAGAACTCCCCTCGGATATCGATGTCTGAGGTCAACTCAAACCTGCTCACTTCAACCTCACGCGCCTTGAGTACAACCTCTTGGCCCTCACGAACCAGGTCATAGGCACGCTTGCCAGCCACCTTGATGGCACTCACCGAAGAGGGGGTCTGAGAAATCCTGCCGGTTAGCTTTGCTATTTCGCTAAGGATGACAGCTCGGTTCAGATGCAGGGCGTTGGTTTCAGCGAGCACTTCGCCCTCGGCATCGTCGGTAACAGTGCTCTGACCCAGGCGAATTCGAGCCTTGTAAGTTTTGTCGGCACCAACTAGGAAGGTAAGCAGTTTGGTTCCAGCGTCAACACCTAGGACCAACAGTCCGGTTGCCATTGGGTCCAAGGTGCCGGCATGGCCGATTTTCTTGGTTCCAAGTTTTTTCCTGAGCCTTGCAACCACATCGTGAGATGTAATGCCCTGCGGTTTATCCACTAAAACCAGACCGGCTGGCAATTTAGTCTTCCTGGGTTTTTGGCTTTATGTATGGGTCGGCATCGCCAGCAGGCTTTGCCTCTTTCGCCAGCCGCTCAACCTCTTCATCCCGCCGCTTGGCCTCAGCAAGCAACTCCGCCAATGCACCCGCGCTGGCGGGAATCTCGTCCACCAGTAGCTCAATGGTTGGAGTTACTCGAACTCCGAGCTGACGACCAATCTCGCCGCGCAACCTGCCGCGATTACGCTCCAGGGCTTCGATGCTGAGTTGCTTGTCTTCCTCAGACCCCAAGACGGTGAAGTAGATCTTGGCATGGGTGAGATCAGGGGTCACCCTAACATCGGTGAAGGTGACAAAGCCAAGGTCTGGATCTTTCACGGCGCGCTCCAACGCCTCGGCGGCAAGAACCTTGATTCTTTCGCCCAGGCGTCTGGCTCGCGCGTGATCAACCATTAGACCCTCGGCTTCTCAACCATCTCGTAGGTCTCGATGACGTCATCGACCAGGATGTCGTTGAAGTCTCCAAGACCGATACCACACTCGTAATCAGCCTTGACCTCAGTGGCATCATCCTTGAATCGCTTCAGGGAGTCGACCTTCAGGCCTTCCTTGATGACCTCGCCACCACGCAGCACTCTCGCAAGCGCATTGCGTCGAATTAGACCAGAGCGAACATAGGAACCAGCGATGGTTCCGAACTTGGAAGACTTGAAGATTTCGCGAACCTCCGCGGTACCCATCTGCTTCTCTTCGTATTCTGGCTTGAGCATTCCCTTGAGTGAGTTTTCAATGTCCTCAAGCGCGTTGTAGATGACGCTGTAGAAGCGAACATCGACACCCTCGCGGTCAGCTCGCTCTCGCGCCTTGTTGTCAGGTCGCACGTTGAATCCGATGATTACTGCGGAGTCAACGGTAGCTAGGTTGACATCAGACTCGGTGATTGCACCCACACCGCGGTGGATGATTCGAAGCTGAACTGAGTCATCCACTTCGATCTTGAGCAAGCTGTCTTCCAGCGCTTCAACCGCACCGGAGACGTCACCCTTGATGATGAGGTTGAGGGACTCAACCTTGCCCTCTTCGAGAGCCTTGGTGAAGTCTTCAAGTGACATCTTCTTTCGAGTCTTTGCAAGAAGTGCGTTTCGATCAGCAGCCTCGCGCTTCTCGGCAATCTGTCTTGCCTGACGCTCGTCCTCTGCCACCACAAACGTGTCGCCGGCTCGTGGCACGGACTGTAGACCAAGCACCTGTACTGGTCTAGAAGGTGTTGCCTCAGATACCGCATTACCGTTCTCATCAAACATGGCGCGAACACGGCCATGTGATGAACCGGCCACGATTGCATCTCCCACACGCAAGGTTCCAGACTGAATCAGTACGGTAGCAACAGAACCGCGACCGCGGTCCAGGTTGGCCTCGATTGCAACACCTCGCGCTGGCTTGTCTGGGTTAGCACGTAGGTCCAAAGCCGCATCTGCAGTCAGCAGCACCGCATCGAGTAGGTTTTCGATTCCCTGGTTACGCAGCGCTGAAACGTCAACAAACATGACATCGCCACCGTATTCTTCGGCAACCAAGCCAAACTCAGTTAGCTGCTGACGGATCTTGGCTGGGTTTGCGCCGTCCTTATCAACCTTGTTGACCGCGACGACGATTGGAACCTGGGCAGCCTGCGCGTGATTTAGGGCCTCAATGGTCTGAGGCATCACGCCGTCATCTGCAGCTACAACCAAGATTGCGATGTCGGTCACCTGAGTACCACGGGCACGCATGGCGGTGAAGGCCTCGTGACCTGGGGTGTCGATAAAGGTGATGGCGCGGTCCTGGCCGTCGTGAGTGGTGTGTACCTGGTAAGCACCAATGTGCTGGGTGATCCCGCCGGCCTCACCAGCGACCACATTTGCATTTCGAATGGAGTCCAGCAACTTGGTCTTACCGTGATCAACGTGACCCATGACAGTTACGACCGGAGGTCTTGGCTGCAGTGACTCCTCGTCCTCATCCTCGATATCAACCGAGATGTCTAGACCGAATCCCTCAAACAGCTCGCGCTCTTCGTCCTCTGGGGAAACCACCTCAACCTTGTAGCCGAGCTCCTCACCCAAGATTGCAAAGGTGTCTTCATCCAAAGATGCAGTGGCGGTAGCCATCTGACCCAGGTGGAACAGCACGGTGATTAGCTGACCTGAGTTAGCGCCAATCTTGTCGGCAAAATCTTGAATCGACGCACCACGACGAAGTCTGATAACGGTGTTGCCATCGCCTCTTGGAACAACGGCACCACCCAGGCTCGGGGCCTGTCTTTGCTCAAACTCTTCTCTCTTGGTGCGCTTGGACTTGCGAGCTTTGCTCTTTGATCCACCCTTACCGAACGCACCGGCGG
>RFTL01000040.1 GCA_009923455.1 Actinomycetota bacterium
CTCGCGAGGAGCACTTCCCAACCGGCATCGAGGGTGGAGTGGCAATTCCTCACGCCCAGAGCGACCTCGTGACAATCCCCTCGGTTGCAGTAGCAACTTCTTCGAATGGCATCGACTTCGGAGCCGATGATGGCCCATCACACCTGATTTTCCTGATTGCTGCTCCGGCCTCGGGGGAGAACACCCACCTTGAGATTCTGGGTTCGCTCGCCCGCAAGATCATGCATGAAGAATTCCGTGACCGCCTTCGCGCGGAGACAAACGGTGCCAAAATCGCAGAAATCGTCACCCAGGAGGTACAGAAGTAAATGGCAAAGATCGTATGCGTAACGTCCTGCATCACCGGCATCGCCCACACCTACATGGCAGCCGAGGCTTTGGAGCAGGCTGGAAAGAAGCTCGGTCACGAGGTAATCGTTGAGACTCAGGGTTCGGCAGGATCGAACCCGCTAAAGCAAGAAGTAATCGACTCAGCAGATGCGGTGATTTTCGCAGTTGACCTAGAGGTCAAGGACCGCGACCGCTTCAATGGCAAGCCTTACATCCAGGTGGGTGTAGCAAAGGCCATGAAGGACGGCGTTGGTCTAGTCGAGCAGGTGTTGGCAATGGCAGCAGACGGAACCGCCCCAAAGGTTGGTGACGCGAGCTCAAAACCAGCAGAACAAAAGACTCCTTCTTCAGAACCAAGCCAGAAGAAGGGTGGCTTCTTCGGAAGCCTATTTGGCAAAAAGTAAAAAAATCCCTCAGTCGGCAACCGTCGGCTGGGAAAAGCAATGGAGCTATAGGAGGCCCATCGTGACTAGCGCAAGCACGGGCACCAAGGTTCGTCAATGGTTGATGACCGGTGTTTCATACATGATTCCATTTGTTGCCGCAGGTGGAATTCTCATCGCCCTCGGATTCCTACTCGGTGCAATCGGGTTCGGAACCGACGGTATCCACGCATATGACGCAGAAAAGATGCAGATTGCTGGTGACTACGACGTTCTAAACATCGGTTACTGGGCATTCACCATCTTCTGGTTCGGAAAGGCTGCATTCGCATTCTTCGTTCCAGTTCTAGCTGCATACATTGCGTACGCAATTGCAGACCGTCCAGGTCTGGTCCCAGGTTTCGTAGCTGGTGCATTGGCAACCGGTCTTGACGGAAACCCACTGGGCACCGGCACAGGATTCCTGGGTGCAATCCTCGGTGGTTTCATCGCCGGTGGTGTTGCCCTATGGATCAGCCGCTGGGCAGTTCCAAACTGGATCCGTCCGATCATGCCAGTTGTGGTTATCCCGCTACTTGGCTCGCTGATCACCGGTCTGGCAATGGTTCTAGTTCTAAAGGCACCTGTTTCAGCTCTAATCACCGGTCTAACCTCATGGCTAAACGGTCTATCTGGTGGCGCACTTGCGCTTCTAGGTCTGATCCTTGGTCTGATGATGGCTTTTGACATGGGTGGCCCTGTAAACAAGGTTGCTTACACCTTCGCTGTTACTGGTCTTGCTTCTGCAGGTGCTGCTGCATCCGCAACCGAGTTCCAGATCATGGCAATCGTTATGGCTGCAGGTATGACTCCTCCGCTAGGTCTAGCTCTAGCTACCACCTTGCGCAAGAAGGCATTCAGCGAGTCAGAGCGTGAGAACGGAAAGGCTGCATGGCTACTTGGTGCATCCTTCATCTCTGAGGGTGCAATTCCATTCGCTGCTGCTGACCCAGCTCGCGTTATCCCTTCGATCATGATCGGTTCCGGTGTTACCGGTGCAATCGTTGCGCTGTTTGGCAACGAGCTACGCGCACCTCACGGCGGTATCTTCGTGTTCCCACTGGTTAGCGACTGGTTCACCTATGTTCTCGCAATCGCAATTGGTACCGTAGTGACCGCTCTGCTGGTCCTAGTTGCCAAGGGCATTGGAAACAAGGCAAACGCCTAAGCAGTAATTCAAAAGCAAGGCCCCTGGAATACCAGGGGCCTTCGCTTTGCTTGCTAGCATTCGTTAGCTAACTAATTTAGGTGGGCTGATGCACGTAGCGATCTTTACAGATCTGCACCCGATGAGCCTTGGTGGACTGCAAACCTCGGTGCGGCTTCAGCGCAAATACCTTGAACGCATGGGCGTTGAGGTCACCATCTTCTCTTCCAAGAGCACCAAGGCCGAGCCCGGCGACAAAACCGTCATCCTGCCCTCTCGCAAGATCTCCCCGGATGGCGAATACGCAGCGACTTTCAATGTGAAAAAGGCCTATCAGGTCGCTAGGCGAGAGTTTCAACGCAAGCACTTCGACATCATTCACCTGCAGGGTGATTTTGCCACCGCGGCAATTGCGCTGAACCTCTCCAAAGAATTTTCAATCCCCTTGATTCACCATGCCCACACCAATATCGATGTGGTGCTGGAGCGAATTTTGGGCAAGCGACTGAATGCCAGAATCTTTGATTTTGCCTCTCGGCTCTACACCACAAATACCGGCATGGAGCGGGCCCACGTTGAAAACGGCTGGGAATACATGGCCCTCACCTACCCAAATGCCGATCTTGTTGTGGTGCCGAGCAATCACTTTGCCCAAACCATCAAGGGCAAGGGCATCGCAACCAAGGTTGAGGTCATGCCGAACGGGGTTGATGATGATGCGGTAGCCAACATTCGCCGCCAAGTATCGGTTCCGGGTAAGCCGATCCGCTTTATCTGGGCAGGGCGCTTTCTTAGAGAAAAGCGTCTGTTACAGACCATACGTGCTTTCAAAAAGGCCGGCCTAGATGCCGAGCTTCACATCTACGGAACTGGGCCACTGGAGAAGCCGGCTCGAAGCTTGGTTCGAACCCTCAGGATTTCGGACAAAGTTAGCTTTTTTGGCAGGGTCGAACGAGATCAGATGATGCAGGCATTTGCAGATTCTGACGTTGTGTTGCAGACCTCGATCGGCTTTGAAACCCAAGGTATGACAGTTTTCGAAGCTGCAGCGTTTGGAACTCCAGCGCTCTGCTGCGATAACCGAGTCGCATCCGAGCTAAAGCCTGGACACTATTGGGTGAGTGCCGATGAAAGCATTGAATCATTGGCTCAAGCCATGACTCAGGCCCACAAAGACATCTCCTCGGGCAATGCAAAGCGTGACTCATCGGATCCCGGATGGCTTTTGCAGTCGCGGCTAACCGCCAAGATGGTCGGAATCTACACTGGCCTTATCCAGGCCAGGCGCTAACGACCCAAGATTCGAAGCGGGATTCTGAGTAGCTTTAGGCGCTTAGGTGTTCTTCCCAAGGGCTCGAGCTCCGCGAATGGTTCTCTAGATTTGGTGCCAAGTAGAACCAACAAGACCCAACCAGCCTCAATCAGCAACCGTGACTCGGTGAGTGACTGAGCCGCAATAACCAAGAAGCCGAACAGCGGGTAAAGATAGAGCGGGTTGGTGTGCCTAACGGCAACCGCCCAGAGTCTGGCAAATACCGAGATCATCAGCCAGATTAGGAGTGCTAACCCCAATATCCCAAGCTGCATCCAGATATCGAGATAGGCGTTGTGGGCCTGATACATCGGGACCCCGTTGATCTCGACAAGCCCCTCATAGGGCTCAGTTCCCGGAATCCAGTAACCGATCCAACCCCACCCCTCAAGTGGCTTCTCCCAAATTAGGCCAAGGACCCTATCCCAGATGTGAAAGCGGCCGGTGGCATCGGGGGAACGACCCAATAGGTCGAAAACAACATCTCTAAACACCACGCCCAGCACAATGGCAAGGGCCAATACCAGCCCGGCAAATCTATAGATACGGTGACGGGTGGGTTTTGGCCGGCCCTCAGAAAGAATCGCGACTGTTGCTGCAAATGCAATCAAACCCATCGCTACAGTCATCCCGGCACTTTGAGCTAGAAAAGCTATTGCGATGGCCAGGGTGAGCGAAAATGCCGGCAACCACTTAGATCTATCGGTCACGATTAGTTCGATCAGAAACAGCAGAGCGCCAAGCACCGCAGTGAATGCCAATAGGTTGGCATTTCCCATAATCCCCTGGATTCGCTCGAGTTCAAAGAGGTTTCCCTGAACCCACAGATAGCTTGCGTGCGGGGGTTCTGACCCCTCGTAGTTTGGAAACAGCGGGGCAATTGGGCCAGTGATCGCCGCATACAGCTCAATAAGCAAAGAGCTAGCCAGCAAGAATCTCAAGGTGTTGCTCAAAATATGGAGTAGCTGTCTCCAGCTGAATTGATTAGCCAAAAAGATTGCAAACAAAGTTGCTGTGATCTGCAGACCCAGAGTCAAAAGAGTGACTTCGCGGTATTGAGACCAGATCAGGCTCAAGAGCATCAGAGCCATGAGCGAGAGCAACGGTATTGGGATTCTCGCCAGAGTTTTCGTTGGCGACTTCAGGCCCAGTGCAATGACCGTCCAGACAGCAAGGGCAATTACGACTAAGGACCAGCCGAGCCAGCCAATTGAATAGCGAATTGCATCTGGGGCTAAAACAGTGAAGAGGCCGATGTAGGCAAGTGCTGCCGCGGCCTTGTATTTCTTAGAGGTGCGGTCAAACGGGATCCGAATCGGCTGTGTGATCGGGATCGATGAGGTGATTGACTTCGCTGACATTTTCTCTAACTGCCCACGGGGCTAGCTAAGAATACCGCCCTAGACTTTGGAAGATGAGCCTTAGTTTCCCAGCGATGACAGACCCAGCAGCAGTGCCAAGCCTTCGCTGGGGGGTAATTGGCCCCGGCGGAATCGCGAAAGTCTTTATTGCTGCGGTTCAAAAGCACACCAAACAGCGCATCCATGGGGTTGCGTCCAGAACTCCGGGATTAGCCAACTCGGTAGCTGGGGAGTTCAACATCCCTCTAGTTCTCGAAAACTATGAGGCTTTGGTAAGTCACCCTGAGATTGACGCGGTCTATATCGCCAGCCACATGAAAGATCACTTTGAGCATGCCATGATTGCTCTTTCCGCGGGTAAGCATGTTCTTATAGAAAAGCCGATTACCTACTTTCCCGAGCAAGCCCGAGAGATTCTGGACACTGCTCGCGCAAAGGGCTTGCTCGCCATGGAAGCGATGTGGACTAGGTATCTGCCGCAGTCATACCTAATTCGAGATCTAATCGCATCCGGTGAGCTAGGTAAGCCAGAACTGCTAACCGCACACTTTGCAACCGATAACCGAGCAATTCCGCGCCTGTGGCAGAAAGGTGGCGGTGGCATAGCGTTTGACATGGGCATCTACCCAATCGCAATTGCGCAGCAGTTCTTAGGCAATCCAGCCAAGGTAACAGCAGTCGGCACAGTGACCGAGACCGGGATGGATGCCGAATCGCATGTTTTTCTCGAATACGACTCTGGGGCTAGGGCAAATCTGATCATGTCGGGCATTAGTTCCTTACCCATCACTGCAAGCTGCTCCTTTGAAAAAGGTTTAGTTCTTATCGATGAGCCATTCTTGGCTCCATCTGGCATCAGGGTCAGGGATAAGGAGTTCTACTTCACCGAGCAGAGCGTCAGGGATACATCTTCAGTGCAGGGGCACGAGGGTTTGAGTTACCAGGCCACTGAATTTGCAAAATATGTTTCTGAGGGTCGGGTCGAGTCCCCGGTTCATACCCACGAAGCGACCATTGCCAACATTGAGGTCGCGATGGAGATAACCACTCAGCTTGGAGCAAACCCGTTTTAGGCGGTTTCCACTAACTGAGCAACACGTTGGGGAGAAATCCTCAGCAAGACACCGATATCGCGCATGCTCAGACCCTCGTTTCTGAGCCTGGAAACCACATCGCGTATCTCTCTGGAGGCTTCCTCCTGAAGGCGACTTGCCTCGCGCATCTTCTCCTGCGCCTGCTCAAGATCACACATGATGCCTGGCATTGAGGTTTCAACCTTGACGATTACGTCACATCGGTCGACGCCCTGGTATTCGTGAACCAGGTCTTTGATCTGCTCTGTTGCAAGGTCAAGGCGCTTGCTGGATATAAGCAGGTTGTCCAGTTCAGGCACGCGAACGCGCCAGGCACCAGCCTTGCGTTCACACTCTGCTTTGATTTCCATTTCGTAAAGAGTATCAAAGCAAGAAAAAATAATGTAGGGTTGTCAAGAATTATCTAGCCCCTCTAGACAAAAAGGAAAGAATTTGGATATCTTCATCATCATCGCCGGGTTTGCAGTTTCAGCATTCACGGCTTTCGCCTTCTTCAAGGCAGGCAAGTTCAAGGCCACCTCATCCAAAGAGGTACTGCTTCAGGCTGGTTTTGGTTGGATCGAAAAGATCCCATTTGGCGTAGTGCGACTCATTGCCTGGCTCGAAATCCTTGGTGCAATTGGTGTTGTCGTGGCACCAATCGGATACCTACTCGGCTTTGAGTGGGCAATCTGGTTTGCCATTGCAGCTGCAATTGGATTGGCTCTCACCATGGTCGGAGCAATCTGGGTACACGCTGCTCGCGGCGAAACCAAGTACACCCTGAAAATGAACCTAAACCTTCTAGTTGCCTCATTGGTCACCGGATTGAGTTGGTTCGCCCTAGTTGCAATCTAGAGAATCTAAGTCACGGGCCGGGATACCGGCCCGTTTCTTATTTAATCTGGCAGACTTCCTTGCAGTGGAGGATTGCATACCATGAGCAAGAAGTGGACCTTTCTTGGGCACCACGCTCACGTTTTGATAGCCCTGGATGAAAATCCGGATTACAAAATTGAGGAGTTGGCCCAGATTCTTGGGGTTACGACCCGATCTGTAGTGAATGTTCTAAACGATCTGGTTGAGGGTGGATACCTAATAAAGACCAAGGATGGTCGCAGAAATCACTACGAAATTAATCGATCTGCAGAGCTACGGCATCTGACCAGCGCAAATAAAACCGTGGGCGATCTAATCGAGTACTTAGGAAAAATCCACTAGCTTCTGGTGTTTTTGGAATAAATAGCTAATATAGGAAATATATTTCTAGTATTCACCAAACGCTAGGAGATCCTTGGACGTCCCTATTTGGTTATGGCTAACGGTTCTCGGCCTCATTCTTGGAATGCTGGCTGTTGACTTATTTGCCCACCGTCACGCAACAGTAATCTCGCTAAAGGAAGCCGCCTGGTGGTCTGCCCTTTGGGTCAGCCTTGGCATTGGTTTTGGTGGACTGATCTGGTACCTATACGGTGCAGAGCTTGGGCAGCAGTACTTTGCCGGTTTCGTCATTGAAAAGTCTCTGGCTGTGGACAACGTATTCGTCTGGGCCATCATCTTCGCCACTTTCTCTGTACCAAGAGAATTCCAGCACCGAGTGCTATTCCTCGGTGTGCTCGGCGCGTTGGTTTTCCGCGCGATTTTCATCTCACTCGGTTACTCGCTAATCAACAGCTTTGGTTGGATCCTCTACCTGTTTGCAGCGTTCCTGATTTGGACCGGTATCCAGATGATGCTGAAGCGAAACGAGCACATGGATCCAACCCAGTCCAAGTTCCTAAAGCTCTTCAAGAAATACGTTCCAACCACAGATAAGTTCTACGGGCAGAAGCTGCTTGTCCGAAAAGCCGGAATCGTGGTGGCTACACCATTGATGTTGGTCCTGGCGCTTGTCGAGTTCACCGACATCATCTTCGCAGTTGACTCAATCCCAGCGATCTTCGCTGTCACCGATGAGCCGTTCCTTGTCTTCACTGCTAACGCCTTCGCAATTCTGGGACTAAGAGCCATGTACTTCTTGCTAGCGGATCTGATTCACCGCTTCGTCTACCTCAAGGTTGGACTCTCGGTGATTCTGATTTGGGTTGGTGTGAAGATGGCGCTTCACGATGTCTACAAGGTTCCGACCACACTCTCGCTTGCCGTCATCGTCGTTGTGATCTCGGCATCGGTCATTGCCTCCCTAATCAAGACAAGGGGTCAGGAGCGGCATGAGGCTGAGGTAGAACACAAGGAATACTTCGAGATTGCAACCGAGAAAGAGATGGCCGAGCTAGAGCCATTGTTCAGAAAGCGGGCTAAAGCCTAATGCTCTGGGAGGTTGCGCTCCAAAACCTGACTTCGCCTCCGGTGCTGGCATTCGCACTGGGGTTGCTCGCAGTTCTGATTAAATCCGATCTTCGTCTTCCTGAAGCGGTTTATCAAGCTCTTTCGATCTACCTGTTACTCGGTATCGGAATCAAGGGTGGAGTGGCCCTCTCGCAGTCGAGCTTCGATGAGATCTGGCTACCAATAATTGGAGCTCTGATTCTTGGAATTCTCACCCCTCTGCTGGCTTTCAAAGGGCTTGGTTTTATGACCAAATTGGATGCCGTGAATCGTGGCGCGGTTGCCGCCCACTATGGGTCGACTTCACTGGTTACCTTCACCGCAGCCCTGATCTTCCTCGAGGCGCAAAAGATTTTCGTAGAGGGCTATGTAACAACTCTGCTGGCAATCCTTGAGATACCAGGCATCATCGTGGGTCTAATGCTTGCCTCGAAGGGTCTTGGCAGATCTGTGAACTGGGGAGAGTCACTGCGTGAAGTTCTAACCGCGCGGTCCATCGTCCTACTTGCCGGTGGTTTAGTGCTTGGTGTGGTCACGGGAGTAAATGGCTATGAACGAATCGAGCCATTCTTCGGGACCATGTTTACTGGCGTATTGACCTTGTTCCTCCTCGAGATGGGAATAGTCGCCGGAAGAAGAATCCCAGACATCAAATCGGCTGGCATTGGTCTAGTTGGATTCAGCCTTGGTTTCCCACTGCTTGCCGGATCCTTGGGTGTTTTGACTGGTCACCTAACCGGCATGGGGATTGGAGGCAGCGCGGTGCTGGGTGTATTGACCGCATCCGCTTCCTACATCGCAGCCCCGGCGGCAGTGAGACTTGCACTACCTGAGGCAAGCCCGGGTATTTATCTGACGGCCAGCCTCGGAATAACCTTCCCATTCAATTTGATTGTTGGTATTCCACTGCTTGTTTCACTTAGTGGTCTTCTTGAAGGGTTGGGGCTATGAACCTAAAGCAGCGAAAGCTTGTAACCATCGTTGCCGAGGCAGCTCTTGAGCAGCGTTTGGTGCGAGACCTGACGACACTTGGGGCCAAGGGTTACACCATCACCTCCGCACATGGAGCTGGACCAAGAAACCAGAGAAACGGCGATCTCGAGGGTGGCAACATCAAGGTTGAGATTGTCGTGAACAACGAAGTAATGGGTAAGGTTCTGGAATTCCTAGAAACCAACTACTTCCCGCACTACGCCTGCTCTTGTTGGGTGAGTGCTGTCGAGGTTCTCAGGGACGAGCGTTACTGATTTCGCTTCTTTGGCCAGGTCAGGATTATTGAGCTGATCACCAAGCCAACAAAAGGGATAATGCCGAGCGCCCAGCTAACACTGATTCCCCAGGCTGCCAACAGGCCGGTTATGACGTTGAAAACCATGGCGACCCAGAATTTGGTCTTTCCAATCCTGGTCAGAACCGCAAATAAAACGGTCAGCAGGCTAACCACGATCATGCCCAAGAAGATGATGCTGACCAGTACCGCTAAAGACTCCATGACTAGATTCTGTCCTAACTAACTGAATCTTTTCGAAAGAAACAACAAACCCCTGGTTTCCCAGGGGTTTGAATGCGGTCAAAAACTAGTTGATACCTGGCTTAGCCTGGTCCTTGCACTTACAGCTTCCTCCGCAGCAATCAGTCATACTCAACATAATTACCACCTCCGATTTGAGTATAAGCCTGTAATTGTTCAACCCGCGCTGCTGCCAATAGGCTTCAGAGATGAAGATCTCTGTTTCTGTAAAAGTTTCTGCGCCAATCGATGAGGTTTGGTCTGCCTATGTCACCCCAGAAGACATAGTTCAGTGGAATGCAGCATCCGATGATTGGCACACTACCTCCTCAATTGTGGATCTAAGGCTAGGTGGTGCTTTTAGCTCACGAATGGAGGCAAAGGATGGCAGCTTTGGTTTTGATTTCGAAGGCACTTACACAAACATCATCCGACATGGGTTGATTGAGTATGAGTTTGGAGACAGGAAAGCTGCTATCTCTTTCGAAGAGCAGACTGACGGAGTCCTGGTCGCTATTGAATTCGATGCCGAGACCGAGAATCCGATTGAAATGCAGCGTGATGGTTGGCAGTCAATTCTGAATAACTTCAAGAGGCACGTCGAGCTCAAATAGCAAAACCCCTCCCGAAGGAGGGGTTTTCACTTTGTGGAGACTAGGGGGGTCGAACCCCTGACCCCCTGCTTGCAAAGCAGGTGCTCTACCAACTGAGCTAAGTCCCCATAGCGAGCATTTCCCAGTGGAAAGTGCTCACCGTGGGCCTAGGAGGACTTGAACCTCCGACCTCTTCATTATCAGTGAAGCGCTCTAACCACCTGAGCTATAGGCCCGTAGAGCATCACAACATTACTAAAGATTGTCAAAACTGACAAACCAAAGTTTTTAGTTGTTGGTGAAGGTCAAAGCTATGCCGCCGACCAGCTTTCCGATCACGTTGAAAATTGCAGCCCACACTGCTGCCAGTGCGGTAGTCAACACAATGTTCAAAAGCGCCAGGCTCACTGCGGTGCCCATCACATTGCCCAGAGAGAAATCTGATTCCAGGTTCACTGGAGTGGATTCGCCCAAGATCGAGGAAAGCAGTCCGCCAACTGAAGCGAAGATTCCGGAGTTAGAAAGCACCGCCCAGATCAAAAGCGCACCGACGATGGTTGCGATTGCCAGAGCGAGGGACACAAAGAACCCAACTTTGACCGCAGAGACCACATCGATCGAGTAAAGCTTCAGGCTTACCCGTTTGACCGGCTGCTTTGGTGCACTACTCCGCTTGAACATCGACGCCATCGGCTACTCCTTCGGTCTCGCTATCCCCCGAGCTTTCTAGATTGCGCTCGGTATTCCTAGCTAAAGAGAGTACAGAGTCTGACTCATCGAAGCGAGCGAATACGACCCCCATGGTGTCACGGCCCTTTGCAGGTACCTCATCAGCGTTGGTTCTTATGACCTTTCCGGAAGCTAAGACCACTAGAACTTCATCTGATTCATCGACAATCAATGCGCCAACCAGGTCGCCGCGCTTTTCATCCAGCTTGGCAACCTTGATTCCCAAACCACCGCGCTTTTGAACTCGGTACTGATCTGCGCTGGTGCGCTTTGCATAGCCACCCTCGGTGACTACGAATACATAACCGGCCTCACCAATAACGCTGGCACTCAGTAGCTCATCGCCGGAGCGGAATGCCATACCGATAACGCCCGAGGTGTCGCGACCCATTGGACGAAGCGAGTCATTACCAGCGCTGAAACGAATCGACATTCCCTTGCGAGAAACAAGAAGCAGGTCGTTTTCCTCGCTGACCAGCATTGCATTCACGAGCTCATCGTTTTCACGAAGTTTGATTGCGATGATTCCGCCGGATCTTGGGGTGTCGTAGAGCTCAAGCGGGGTCTTCTTCACTAGTCCCGAGCGAGTTGCCAGAACAAGATATGGCGACTGCTGGTAGTCCTTCAGATCTACCACCTCAACTACGCGCTCGTCTGGCTGAAGTGCCAGCAGATTCGCAACGTGTTGACCCTTGGCATCTCTGCCACCCTCTTGGATCTCGTAAACCTTGGAACGGTAAACGCGACCCTTGTTGGTGAAGAACATCAGCCAGTGGTGGGTCGTTGAAACGATGAAGTTCTGAACCACATCGTCTGCTCTAAGGGTCGCGCCCTTGACACCCTTGCCCCCGCGGTGCTGCACGCGGTAATTGTCGCTTCTGGTGCGCTTGATGTAACCGCCAGCGGTGAGGGTCACGACCATTTCCTCTTCAGGAATCAAGTCCTCGATGCTGACATCGCCATCAAATCCAGGCATGATCGCGGTTCTGCGCTCATCGCCATACTTGGAAACGATCTCCTCAAGCTCTTCGGAAACGATCGAGCGCTGCAGCTCCTCGCTTGCGATGATCTTGTTGTACTCGCCAATTAAGCGCTCGAGCTCCGCTGCCTCGTCAATGATCTTCTGACGCTCGAGGGCAGCCAGCTGACGAAGCTGCATGTTCAGGATTGCTCTGGCTTGCAACTCGTCGATCGTGAGTAGCTTCATTAGTCCATCGCGAGCATCCTCAACGGTTGGGCTCTTGCGAATCAGGGCGATTACCTCATCAAGAGCATCTAGTGCCTTGAGATATCCACGCAAAATGTGGGCACGTTCTTCGGCCTTGCGAAGCCTGAACTGGGTGCGTCGAACGATGATTTCGATCTGGTGGCGGACCCAGTGAGTAATAAAGCCGTCAATTGCCAGGGTTCGTGGCACTCCGTCAACCAGGGCCAACATGTTGGCACCGAAGTTTTCTTGGAGTTGGGTGTACTTGTAGAGGTTGTTTAGCACTACGCGAGCAACCGCATCGCGTTTTAGGACGATAACTAGACGCTGTCCGGTGCGACCAGAGGTCTCATCGCGGATGTCGGCGATTCCGGCAAGCTTGCCCTCTTTGACTAGCTCCGCGATTTTCAGGGCCAGGTTGTCTGGGTTTACCTGATAAGGAAGCTCAGTTACGACCAAACAGGTGCGGCCCTGAAGCTCCTCAACATTTACAACGGCTCGCATTGTGATTGAGCCGCGACCGGTGCGGTAAGCGTCTTCGATGCCCTTGCGACCAAGAATCTGGGCTCCAGTTGGGAAATCTGGTCCCTTGACAATTTTGATTAGCTCTTCGACCAAGGCTTCGCCCTCGAGACCTGGGTTCTTTAGGGCAAACTGAGCAGCCTGGGCGACTTCACGAAGGTTGTGAGGCGGGATGTTGGTTGCCATACCAACGGCGATACCAATCGATCCGTTAACCAAAAGGTTTGGGAACCGAGAGGGCAGAATTGTTGGCTCTTGAGTACGGCCGTCGTAGTTGTCCTGGAAATCAACAGTTTCCTCGTCGATATCGCGAACCATCTCCATTGCGAGGGGGGCCATCTTGCACTCGGTGTATCTCGGTGCTGCTGCTGGGTCGTTACCTGGTGAACCAAAGTTTCCTTGGCCCGAGACCAGTGGATAGCGAAGGTTCCAATCCTGGACCATGCGAACCAAGGTGTCGTAGATTGCAGCATCACCGTGGGGGTGAAACTGCCCCATAACATCTCCAACAACACGGGAGCACTTGGAGAACTGCTTGTCAGGACGGTAGCCCCCGTCATACATCGCGTAGAGCACTCTTCTGTGCACTGGCTTTAGGCCGTCCCTGACATCTGGCAACGCGCGGCCAACGATAACGCTCATTGCGTAGTCGAGGTAACTGCGCTGCATCTCGACCTGAAGGTCGACCTGTTCTACCTTGTCGATCTGGTTTTCACTCATTTTCAAATCTCCCTATGGCCTAGATGTCCAAGAATCGAACGTCTTTGGCGTTGCGCTGGATAAAGCTTCTGCGTGACTCGACATCCTCACCCATCAGAGTCGAGAAGATCTCGTCTGCAAGGGCTGCGTCATCCAAGGTCACCTGGAGCAAGGTTCTGGTCGCTGGGTTCATGGTGGTGTCCCAAAGCTCGTCGTAATCCATCTCACCGAGACCCTTGTATCGCTGGATGGCGTTTTCCTTAGGGATCTTTTTGCCTGATGCTTGACCCTCAGCCAGTTTTTGATCTCGCTCAGCATCAGAGAACACGTATTCATGATCGGCATTTGACCACTTGATTCGGTAAAGCGGGGGCTGTGCCATGTAGACATAGCCGTGCTCGATCAGAGGGCGCATATATCTGAATAGCAGCGTAAGCAACAGGGTTCGGATGTGCTGGCCGTCGACGTCGGCATCAGCCATCAGGATGCACTTGTGGTACCGAATCTTCTCAACATCGAAATCTTCACCGATACCGGTTCCGAAAGCGGTGATGAGAGCTTGAACCTCGGTATTTGCAAGGGCCTTGTCCAGTCTTGCCTTCTCAACGTTCAGAATCTTTCCGCGAAGCGGAAGAATCGCTTGGGTCTCCGGGTCACGGCCTCTAACCGCCGAACCACCTGCCGAGTCACCCTCCACAATGTAGATCTCAGAAACCTTTGGGTCTCTCGAGGAGCAGTCTCTTAGCTTTCCTGGCATACCGCCAGATTCCAATAGACCCTTTCGGCGGGTAGCCTCTCTGGCCTTGCGGGCTGCAAGACGAGCGGTGGCTGCCTGAATTGCTTTACGAACAATCTCCTTGGCCAGGTTTGGGTTTCTTTCAAACCAGTCACCCAGCTGATCATTTACAACTCGCTGCACAAAAGCCTTGGCTTCGGTGTTTCCCAGCTTGGTCTTGGTCTGACCCTCGAACTGAGGCTCAGTCAGCTTTACCGAAATGACAGCGGTTAGTCCCTCACGCACGTCATCACCGGTTAGGTTGTCATCTTTTTCTTTGAGCAGGTTCTTCTCGCGAGCGTACTTGTTCAGCAGGTAGGTAAGAGCTGCACGGAAGCCCTCTTCGTGGGTACCGCCCTCGTGAGTGTTGATGGTGTTGGCATAGGTGTGAACACCTTCGTTGTATCCGGTGGTCCACTGCATGGCAATCTCGACCGAAAGGTTCTTTTCCTCGGTCTCAGATTCGATAGAAATGATCTCGTCGTGAACTACCTCAACCTTTTTTGCAGCGTTGAGGTATTCGACATAGTCAGACAGGCCACGCTCGTAGTGGTAGGTGTCATTCTGACCATCACGCTCGTCGGTGAGCGAGATTCTGAGCCCCTTGTTCAAAAAGCACATCTGCTGAAAGCGCTGTCGTAAGGTCTCGTAGTCGAATTCGACAGTTTCAAAAATCTCTGAGCTTGGCACAAACTCAATCGTGGTTCCCGTGCGATCGGTCTTTTCGCCCTTAGCAAGCGGAGCGTCTGGAACACCAATGGTGTAGCTCTGGCGCCACACGAATCCCTCGCGATGAACTTCGACCTTCAGGGTGGTAGAAAGCGCATTTACTACAGATGCACCCACACCGTGCAGTCCGCCAGAGACCGCATAGCCTCCGCCGCCAAACTTTCCTCCAGCGTGAAGAACGGTGAGCACAACCTCGACGGCCGGTTTCTTCTCGACCGGGTGCATGTCAACCGGAATGCCACGTCCGTTATCGGTGACTTTGATGTGGCCGTCTTTTGTGATTACAACCTGGATGTTGTCGCAGTAGCCGGCTAGTGCCTCATCAACAGAGTTGTCG
This sequence comes from Actinomycetota bacterium, assembly GCA_009923455.1. Lineage (GTDB taxonomy): Bacteria > Actinomycetota > Actinomycetes > Actinomycetales > Microbacteriaceae > Aquiluna. The sequence goes on from RFTL01000040.1 coordinate 15,075, forward strand.
ACAATTTCATAAACAAGGTGGTGGAGGCCGCGCGGTCCGGTGGACCCGATATACATTCCAGGGCGTTTTCTAACAGCCTCTAGCCCCTCAAGGACCTGGATGGCGCCCGCATCGTAATTTTTTTGTGGTTCTGACATATTAAGTTGCTTTCCGGTCTGGGTTAGTTCCGGTGAAATGCGGCCCTGGGGACCGACTTATATTCGGGTTGACTAACCCCTGAATTCTACCTTTCGGCACCGACAATCCTGGGATATCGACCCTAGCCGTAAGTGTCGCGAGGTCCCCTTCCGGGGACAGATCTCGGACCCTTCTTCCAGCTTGGAACATTCGGACCGATGATCTTGAGTTTTGATATTCCTAGTTCGGGATATTCAGCCTGAATTCTGGAGAGAAGCTGTGCCTCCAGGAGCCTCAGCTGAGTTGCCCAAGCCGTGCTCCTGCAGCGTATTGTGAGCTCTCCATCGTTTAGCTCCTCCGGAACCGAGGCTTCTGCATTGGCTTTTCCAACCACCTCATCCCAGCTGGCAAAAAGCTCGGCCTTCTTGATGTTGATGTTCCAGCTGAAGTTTTCAAACAGCTGCTCCATGGATGAGCCGGCAATCACCGGGTCTCGTCCTTTGTCAAAAGGTTGCGAACCCTTAGATCTAGAGTCTCGCCTTTTTTGATCGCGGCTAATGAAGTTCTTGGAACTGCCTAAGAACTCGCGGAAATACCTATCGATTGGCTCAAAGTTGAGCAACTTTGCCCCCTTTTGATACCTCAAATTCGCTGGCCCAGTTGAGTTTGGGGGTTGATTCTCTATCGGCGCTGGTGACCAGCACCTGTTCAAAATCGGCAACGAATTCGAGTAGCCGCTTTCTTCTCCCGGCATCCAGCACGGCGAAAACATCATCGAGTATCAAAACCGGGTCACCGCTTTGTGATTCTTGACGTAATAGCTCAGCCATAGCTAGACGCAATCCCAATGCAATTGACCATGCTTCACCCTGAGAGGCGTGGGTTCTGGTTGGAAGACCAGCCTTTGTGATTCTCAGTTCGTCTCGATGTGGTCCAACCAGTGTGATGCCGCGCTCGAGCTCTTTTGGCCTCACTTCGGC
>RFTL01000005.1 GCA_009923455.1 Actinomycetota bacterium
CGAAATTTGTAGAATCTGCTAAGCTGTAGTTATCCAGCCAAAGAGCTGGCAAAGGGAGGAACAAAATGTCACACTTCGTAACCATTTCTTCAGTCTGCGGAGATAAGCAAACTGAAATTGACCTTTTTGATTTAGAGGAAAATCCGTTTGGAGCAGTCTGTTGCGAGCGTTGCCGAATGATGTTAGAAATCCTTGAAGGGGGAAACTAATGCGTATTGCGAACCACAAAATAGATTCAATGATTCGTGAGCTAGTGCCGTTCACTAACTACAACGCCACAATTACAGCGAGAATTGTTGATAGGGGTTCTTGGCAAGAGTATGAGATTATTCATTGGAGAACCAAGATTCTTAGTTACAAGCTGGACACTAACCAAATTTTGTCCCTAGAGGTTGGCTACATTAGCCAGACCACTAGTTCTTTAGTTGGCAGGATTCTTCGTAACTTGCCAAGGCGTGCGGTGGAAGAATACTTGCCCTACATTGTTCGCAAAGATGACATGAGGCGAGTCCGCTCAATGCTGAGAATGTAAGTTCCATAAAAAGTTAGCCCTTCGGAAAATTCCGAGGGGTTTTCTTTTTGTGCGGGTTCGTTCAAAATTTTGTTACCCGTGCCTGTATTTATTTTTTGTGTAATCTCTAAAAACTTTTTTGCCGAATCAACTTGCGTAAAATTCAAAGTCTGCTAAGCTGGTGGAACCAGCCCAAGGTGGGCTGAAAGTCCAAGGGGGACAAAATGACCAAGGCAGTTACCACAGCAACAAAGGGCAACCAGATTTTCTCGACCCTAGGTTACGGCAAGACTCACGCCGTCATCGAGGCTGTTCGTGTTGCCAAGGTTCGCGCTGAGGCAGAGCGCGACTTGGCTGCTATTGAGCGCCTTGAGCTTAGGCTTCAGGGTGACTACTACCAAAATCTTCCAGCTCAGGACTTTTCTTTGGTCTATGCGGAACTTTCTGCGTCTGCTCACGACCAAATCAAGCGCGGGAAGAAACTGCTCGCATCTATCGAGGGTATGGCTGACACCGACCTATTCTGGAGCGTTGCTTCTTGGCACGGAAGCTTCGAGAACGCTGAGCGTAAAGCTCGCCAAATCGGGCTTGGTCGTTCCCCATTCGTTGAGATTATCGAAGTGGACTAATCAGCTCAGCTCAGCTCAGCTCAGCTTGCCGAGCAACTTTTTGTGCGGTTTGATTCAAAAATTTTTGTCGCCTATGTGTGTATTTATTTTTTGTGTAATCCCTAAAAACTTCTTGGTTATTTTGCTTTTTGTCTGTGAAGTCTGCTAAGCTGGTCTTACCAGCCGAAAGGTTAGGTTCACGAAAAGGGGCAGAAATGTCAGTAGCAGTTCAGCAGACCACCGAGGTCGCTAAGGGTTCAAAGCTAGTTGTTGAGCAGGTTCGTCAGCTAGTCGAAGTTCGTGCGGAGATTGCCCGCCTAGAGAAGTTGAAGGTGGCACTTACCGAAGAAGTCGAAAAGGCTTTTGGAGTGGACAAGACTTCCAAGACCTCTAAGGCAACCACGCTAACCCACAATGGTATCGAGTTCGCTCGCTACGATTGGAGAAGCCGTAAAGGGATTGACGAGGACAAGCTCGCCAAAGACTTCCCAGAAGCCTACGAAGCTTGCTTCAAGGCAGACAAGACAATCTTCGGTGTGATTGTGTCGCTGTTCAAGTAAGCGGAAGCGAGAAGCCCCTAGCCAGAAATGGTTAGGGGTTTTTTCGTTTCGTGAAAAGTTTTTGAAACCGGTTTTTTCGCCGGCTATTTTTTGTTTGTCGGCTGTATTTATTTTTTGTTTATCTTCCGAGAAAAGTTTGCCGTTGGTGTTGAAATTGTCAGAGGGTTTTGCTAAGCTGGAAGTGTCCAGCAGGGAGCTGGGGAAAAGGGGTTTCAAATGTTAGATGTAGTAGTCATTCAAGAAGCTACTTGGTTCGGTAAGACCACCAAGCTTGAATCCAAGGTTAGCCTGAGTGCCGAGAGCTTGGCACGCCACATTGAGTTCCTAAAGCTTTCAGTAGATGCCAAAGAGCTGAACTGGTTCATCGTCAATGATGCCGAGGGCAACCTGATAGACGCTTACAGGAGCTAGGAGTCAAAGAATTGCCCTCCCTTCGGGGAGGGTTTATTTTTTTCTGCCGATTATCTCGATGAATACCTGTATTTATTTTTTGTCTATCTTGCCGACACGATTCGCAAAAAGATTTCGCATTTGTCGGAGTTTCGTGCTAAGCTGATTACATCAGCAGAAAGCTGAGTAACTAAGAAAAGGGAGAAAAGAAGATGGCAACCATCAGCACCGTTGAGCAGTGGGAAGCACTAGTAGGACGCCAGAGCAGGGAAGAATACATCGCTGTCCTAGAAGAAGAGCTTGAGCTATTCAAGTCGCTAGGAATGGAAAAGTCAGTAGCAGTTATCAGTGCCGTGCTTGAGAAGGAAAGAGCTTCTAACTAAGACACCAAGAAAAGCCCCCGCCAAGTGCGGGGGTTTTTTGCTTTGCCGAATTAGGCACAGATTTTTTGATTTCTTTGTGTATTTATTTTTTGTGTAATCTCCAACTACGAATCTGTGGGCTACTTGACACTTGCCGTAACTTCCTGCTAAGCTAACTTTAGTTAGCCAAGGGGGCTGACAAGAAGGGGGTCGAAATGACCGAGAGCACCACCGCTTGGGACTTGTCCCAGCTTTCCGAGGAAGAGCTTTCCTCACTCATGAGCAATGTATGGGCATCGCTCAATCCCCGCCCAGTGGAGCTACTAGGGCTAGTCATCCAAGAGCGTGTCCGTAGACACGCCCTAGAGTGCCAGAACCTAGACTGCGGATTCTCCCCGCTCTACTGAGCAACCAAGATTGCCCCCGCTTCGGCGGGGGTTTTTCTTTGCCGACACGCCCAAAAAAAATGTTGCCGATTGACTTGACAATTCTTTGGTGTCCATGCTAAGCTGATTACATCAGCAAAGAGCTGAAGAAAGAAAAGGGAAAAATGAACACTTACAAACTAACTTATGTTGTCAATGGAATCTTTGAATCCGAGACTATGGAGCGTTGGTTCTCAAGCAAGAGAGACGCTTACGCTTGGGCTAGTGACTACCTAGTGAGCGGATACTACCCAGCTTCGATTGAGAAGTTCAAGGGTGAAGGCAACTACACCAATGGCAAGAGCGTGAGCTTTCCGATGTTGGCAGTAAAGCACTTCTTCAAGGGCGGTATGTTCTAAGCCACCACGCACTAAACCCTTCGCAATTCTGCGGGGGGTTTTTTGTTTTTGCCGGTGATAATTTTTTTTCGGTTTTGGTGTATTTATTTTTTGTGTCCCGCCTAACTACCAGACCAGGGGCGATTTGCTTTTTGCGGGGAATCCTGCTAGACTACTTATGTAGTCATTCCGACTACGACTTGGTAACTAAATAGGGGATTCTCATGGAGAACACAAACATGGTCGTTCAGACTTATCTACACCACACCTTCACTATCGGTGACGGGGACTTTACTGATGTTGTTTGTCAGGATTGTGCGGAGAAGTTTGCGAAGGAGCGGGGACTTGAATGGCGGGGCGGACACGCTTACGATTCATTCACCGAACCACTTGAAGGTTCTGATGCTCACGCTCAGGACGAACCGACTTGGGCATTAGGGGAAAGTGACTACCCCTACTCATGTTGCGGATACTACCTTCAAACTAACTTCACCCGTGAAGGGGAGCAGAACTTGAAGTCTGAGTATCCGAAGTGGGTTCAGGAGCTTTACCGCTACTGATTCAGGATTGAACCCTTGGGCTAACCCCCAAGGGTTTTTTCTTACCCGAAAGTTTTTTGTGCGACACGCTTGACAAACTTTGCGGGGGCGTGCTAAGCTAGCTTCAGCTAGCCAAGGGGGCTAGCAAAAGAACTAAAGGGGTTCAAAATGTTCGATGTTACTTTCACCACCGCCGACCTAGCTCAGCTCACTATTCCTCAGCTGGACGCCGTGCTTGACTACTGCGACCAGCTTGAATGGGAGCTGGGCATTGACTTGCGAGAGACTATCGCTGAAGTCAAGCTGGCTAAGGAGAACATCATGGAGCTGGCATGGAGCGACACCAGCTCAAGAATCTGGGCATAACCCGAACCGAAGCAACCCCGCCCCAAGTGGGCGGGGTTCTTTTTTGTCTGCGGGTTTTGTTGGAAGACTATACAAAAAATAAATACAGATACCGAAAGAACAAACACGCCGACAACTTCACTTGTTGCTTTTTGTCGGGGGTGTCTGTTATGCTGGCATAGCCAGCTCCAAGGGGGGGCTGGCAGAAGGGTTACAAAATGTTCCAGCCAGCCACCGAGCGTCAGATTTCTTACATCACCGCTCTACAGACCCGTGCGGGTATTCCTGCGGGTGTTCCTACTTCGCTTACCACTAGCGAAGCTTCAGCTCTAATCCAAAAGCTCAAGGGTGAAGTCACCCCCGTTGCTTTTACTACTCCAGCTCCGCTAGTTGCCGAAGGTGTTTACCGCCGTTCTGCCGATGGTGCGATGTTCCGTGTCCAGACTTCCCGTGATTCTGGCAACCGCTACGCCAAGCTATTGCTAGTAGGTGGTGGTTGGGGTTACGAGAAGGGGGCTATCTACACCCTAAAAGCCGATGAGCGACTAAGTGTCGCCGAGCTATCCGCTTGGGGGCTTACTACGGGTGTTTGTGCTATCTGCGGTAAGTTGCTATCCACCGCCGAAAGTGTGGCTAGGGGCATTGGTCCTGTATGTGCTAGCCGTTACTAATACGGCTAGCTCTAGCCCCCTAGGTGTTTGCCTAGGGGGTTTACCTTTTTTGCGGTTGCGGTATCGCCCGACACTGACACTTAGCCAATGCGGGTAATACAGACACGGGCAATAACCCGCCAGCTAATTTTCGCCTTAGCCAGCGGGTTAGGTTAGTTGTTGTTCTTGTCTGCCCTAGGTGCTAGGGGTTGCCCGCCAGCGGGTATCTCTGGCTAGGTATGCCCTAGCTGAATCTATGCGGTAAGCCCTAAAACGCCCTAGAATCCGTTTTGACGGGTTTTAGGGTATTGCCTAGGTGATTACACCTAGAAACTACTATCACCCCGCCAGAACCCCCGCTGAAGCTTAGCTAGCTATCACTAGACCACTAGATAATTAGCTAGACCTAGAACCTAGACCTAAACCTAGACCTAACACTTAGACCCCCCCTATAGACCCCCTAGCCAAAGTTTCTACTCTTGATTAGTGTTTTACAAAAAATAAATACATAGAAATTTAATACTAGAAAAAAATTTCATACTTTTTAGTAAAGCCCCTCTTGACTTAGGAAACAAATTGGACACAGGTCTCACATAACCGCTGCCCTCTCACCCGTCAAAAGCAGTTGACGTTAAGGTACTAAATCCGCCTCTCCGTACACCCCCCCTCCTCTTTCCAAAATTCCCCCTACCCCCCTTCTTTTTTCGCCCCTAAAAATTTGGAAAAAATTTTTAAAAAAATATTCGTCCCACTCTTACCCGATTTCATGCCCTAAAATAGAACCCATGTCTCGACGATCAGCACGTGGACAGCAGCTTCCTCCCCAAGAGGTTGAGCTACTGAACACCCTCCAGGGAGAACAGCTCTATGAGCGCATCGCTGCGCTATACAACGCAGGCTGGCCGCTTCAGGCCATGGGAGATGCGCTCTCACCAAAGCACCCAAGATCTACCATCCGCGTTTGGGTTCAACGCGCCAAGGGCCTCAACACAATAGACGCCCCTATTCCAACACCTAAAGCAGCCACCGCGCTGTCAAAGAAAGTGAAATCGAATTCTCCAGGGATCCCTCAGGACACCCTTGAGATTATCCAGGAACTCGCGCCACTAGCGCGGAGGTTCCGGAGCCGTATGGCAACCACGGCAGCACAGGCTGTGGCCAATGACCGTCTCACAGGGATCTGCATCACCCTTTACCAGAGTGGCGTCTCCATCAAGGAGCTAGCTGAGGCGGCGGGAGTTACCTATCGAGCTATGTATAAGAGGATCAAACTCTAGTTCGATTTGACAAGTAATAGACGCCCCTATTAATCTGTCTCAAACAACTAAATAAGACCAAGTACTAACGCAAGGAAAGGTAGGTCGATGTTAGCAAACACCAAACACACAAAAGATAGGATGGTTTTCTCCATCCTTTCTACGCTACTGTTCGTAAGCGCGTCCAGCGCAATTTACGACACATCCCCTGCAACTGCAGGGAACCGGATCCAGGAGACTCAAGTAGTCACCTACGCGGTCCCAGCAGCACCAACTAATCTGATTGATAACCTAGAAGTTTTCGAAAAGCTAAACACGAAGATCGACAGCCTCAAGGAAACCATCACAGAGAAGAACCAAGCGCTCACTGATTTGAGAGAGACGTACGTTTCGATTGATCAGGCGCTCATCCACCTGAAGTCATACGTTGGGAAATCCCCATACGGCTTCGGAGAAACCCCCGCCCGATGGGATTGCTCGGGCCTAACCCTCTGGTTCTACGAGAAGTATAGAGGCATCACACTCCCCCACTCGGCTACAGCCCAGATGCGCGGAGGAGAAATCGTAGACGCCCCTATTCCAGGAGACATCGTAGCCTTTAGCTACCCGAACTCCTCCGGAGCATTCCATGTGGGAATCTATGTTGGAAGCGACATGTTCATCCACTCCAAGAACCCTAGCGCCGACACAGTTCTAGAAACTGTCTCCGGTTTTGCTAAGAATAATATCAAGGTTGCATATATCCGCTACTAGTGTTATGCTAGTGCCATGGACATTCAAAACATTGTAACCCCAGCCGCGTGGATAGTGGTGGTCAGCGCTATTGTTGGCCCCACTATCTACCGGTTGATTAGACGGACTTACCGTCACTACAAAATCCGCCAACACAAGAAGAACCTACCCGGCCCTCTTCTCGGTGTTGTATACCCATTTCCATCTGACCCTAGAGAGGACACTGATCAGTAATGAAGCTATACCTTTTTCTGCGTTCATTAGTATGGACGTCGATTTTTTCCGTTATTTCGGCACTAGCTACCCTAATTTCAGCCCTCGCCTCTGCTGATTTGACATTAGTAGTGGCGTTTGCTACGTTATCTGTAACTCTTGCAATTCTTAGCCCAAGAAAGGACTACTAGCCATGTCTGCAGAGATTATGGCTGTCTTTTTTGTGTTTTTTATTGTAATTGTTGTGATTGCGATTACTATTGCAGCTTTTGCGATGCTATTTGCATTCCTTGGGCCGTCTGATCTTCATGATATCGAGATTACGGGCGAACCAAAAACCACTAAGGAAGAAAGATAAACGTGTTGACCCCCAAGAGAAACATAATTCTCGCAGATAACTACGATGAATTCAGAGATCTACTGCCAACAAGCGGTATTTTTGACTTCACAGACTGCTCGGTAGAGATCTGGTGCCCAGAATTTGCCCAGGCTGACGAAGTTCAGCGAATGGTTAACCTTCTGGAGTCCATGGTTCACCTAACTGACGCAAAAATTAGCTCAACTCCCGAGACAATGTCTTCGGCGGGCTACAAAATCGTAGTTACTGAAGATTCAAACAGTATTGCTAAGAAAAAATTTATTGGAGAGAACTAAAATGACAAAAACAAGCGACGAAAAGAAGTACATCAAGAAAAATCAGAAGCTCCCGGACGAAGTTAAGATCCAATTTGAGCTTTTTTCTAGCAACACCGAGCGCGATGGGCTAATTAAGCTCCTAGTTGACGCAAATTGGACCTACGAGGCAGTCTCGAATGCCTCTGGCCTGACTAGGGAGCGCGTTCGACAGATCGCAAACTCTTCTGCGTCTGCTGCATTAGCTGCAGAGTTGAACGTTGAGGTTCCAGAGCCACCTATCAAGGAGGCAAAGCCGGGTCCAACATATGTTGAGCCACATCCAGACACCTTAAAACGACTACTAGAGCTTCAGCCGTACGCCCAGCAGGTTCGCTCTAACGGTAAGAAGTATCGTGAAGAGGCTGAAGAGTACACACGCCTCCTTAACCACGCCCACGAAGTTGAGGGAGTTACCCTTTACCGCCTCGCGAAGCGCTTGGGGGTCACGCACGGTGCTCTACGCTTCCGCCTTGTACGCTACGGCTACAAGAAGCCAGTTACCGCAACGAGCAAGGTTTACCAGCCGATTTCTGAGAAGAACAGGTTGACTAACCACTGGCCAGAGGAAGAGTAGTGCCAACCCTGGAAGAGCTATACGACCAAGAGCTTAAGCAAGAACGTTTTGCTATGCTTGTTGCTGCACGGGTAAATGACATCCTTGCGGGTACGGCTAGAACTCTAGCTTTTACACCTGCAGGAGGAACATTTTACACTGAAGAGCAATTACACCTTATGTTCGCAGACAAGATTGCTCAGGCAGTCTGTGCCAATCTACATAGAGAGGACTAAATTGGCAGACGAAGCAAAGTGCCCAGTTCCGCACGGGGCATCAAACTCAAATTCAACTGGTACAACTAACACCACAAGATGGTGGCCAGATCAGCTAACCACTGATGCACTAATTCACAACTCTCCGAAGTCTGACCCATACGGTCCTGACTTTGACTACGCCAAAGAGTTCCTATCCCTAGACCTAGACGAGGTTAAGGATGACATCTCCGCGGTTCTAGTTGACTCTAAGAGCTGGTGGCCAGCAGACTACGGCCACTACGGTCCATTTATGGTTCGTATGGCATGGCACTCTGCCGGAACTTACCGAGTCTCTGACGGACGCGGTGGCGGTGGCCAGGGTCTACAGCGTTTCGCGCCTCTCAACTCTTGGCCTGACAACGTAAACCTAGACAAGGCTCGCCGTCTACTTTGGCCAGTCAAGCAGAAGTACGGACGTAAGCTCAGCTGGGCTGACCTCATGATTCTTGCAGGTAACGTTGCTCTCGAGGACATGGGACTTAAGACCTATGGTTTCGGCGGTGGACGTGCAGATGTTTGGGAGCCAGACAACACCTACTGGGGTTCAGAGACTGAGTGGTTGGCTAACGGCCGCTACGATGCATCCCGCGAGGCGGGCACACTAGAGAACCCACTTGCCGCTGTGCAGATGGGACTTATCTACGTAAACCCAGAGGGTCCAGATGGCAATCCAGACTTCAAGCTAGCTGCTGCAGACATCCGCGAGACATTCGGCCGTATGGCGATGAATGACGAGGAGACTGTTGCGCTGATTGCTGGAGGCCACGCCTTCGGTAAGACTCACGGTGCAGGTTCAGCTGATCAGGTTGGCGCTAACCCAGAAGGTGGCGACATTCACCAGGTTGGTCTTGGCTGGTCAAACTCACAAGGCAAGGGTCACTCAGAGGACACCATCTCCTCTGGCCTAGAGGTTACTTGGACTCCGAACCCGACCAAGTGGGACAACGACTACTTGAAGATTATCTACGAGTACGACAAGTGGGAGCTCGAAGAGTCTCCAGCTGGCGCTAAGCAGTGGCGTCCAGTTGCAGACGAGATTCACCTAGCGCCTCATGCCCACCTTGAGAACGAGCATGTTGAAATTCGTATGCTAACCACCGACCTAGCCCTGCGCTTCGGCGACGAGAAGTATGACGAGATTTGCAAGAGGTTCCTAGAAGACTTCGAGTACTTCTCCGAGGTATTTGCTAAGGCCTGGTACAAGCTGACTCACCGCGACCTAGGACCAAAGGTTCGCTACCTCGGTGCTGAAGTTCCAGAGCGTGAGCTACTTTGGCAGGATCCAATTCCTCAGACCAACGCAGCTAAGTACATGCTCGACTCCGACCGTGAAGCCCTCAAGCAGCTAATCATCGAAACTGGTCTAACTCCGGCTCAACTGATTAAGACTGCATGGGCGTCTGCGTCAACCTACCGCGACACCGACAAGCGCGGTGGAGCTAACGGCGCTCGCATTACTTTGGAGCCGCAGATCTCTTGGGAGATCAACGAGCCAGAGGAACTGAAGGACGTTCTAGCTAAGCTCAAGCAGGTAAAGATCAAGCACAAGATGCCGATCACCATGGCAGACCTAATCGTCTTTGCTGGTGGCGTTGGTATCGAGCTATCGATTGAAGACAACGGTATTGACACTTACACCGTTCCATTCATCGGCGGTCGTGGCGACGCTACTCAGGAGCTGACGGACGTAGAGTCCTTCGAGCACCTGCGTCCAGTTGCTGACGGATTCCGTAACTACGCTCCAGGCAACGAAGACATCGCAGAGCGTCTACTTCTAGAGAAGGCAGCCCTACTTGGCTTGACTCCTCCAGAGCTGACAGTTCTTGTTGGTGGTCTACGCGTCCTTGGTGTAAACCACGGTGGTTCAACTCACGGCGTTCTCACGGAAACTCCTGGCGTTCTAAACAACGCCTTCTTCCGCAACCTCCTTGACACCGAAATCGCTTGGGCACCTAAGGCTGACCTTAAGGGCGTCTACGGTTCTCACGCGTATGCCGACGGCGAGCGCAAGTGGACCGCAACTCGTGCAGACCTAGTGTTTGCATCGAACTCTGTTCTACGCGCACTGGCAGAGGTTTACGCCTCTGACGATGCTGGCCGCAAGTTCATCCTCGATTTCATCGCGGCATGGACCAAGGTTATGAACGCCGACAGATTCGACATATAATTAAAAAGATAGAAGGGCAATAGCCCACGCTGCAGGGAAACCTGTGAGCCCCCGTGGTGCTCCGGACGGTGCACGGCGGGGGTTCGTCTTTGTGTTAGAATATATACCCCTCAACCAGTAAGGATAACCTATGCTCTCCCAGTTAGTGCGTGAAGCTTCTAAAGAAGTACACGTTGCCGCGGAGCGCAGTCCATTTATGGCTGCCCTCATGCAAGGTGACCTACCATCAGAAGCTTATTTCGACTACATCGGCCAGCTTGCTCCGATTTATGAAGCTATTGAAAAATGGAACAGCACCGAGTTGCCATTCTTTGACAGACGTCTTGATCGCTTCGAGCGAATCATTGCAGACCTTGAGTATGTCGGCACTCGTGTTGTTTGCGACGAAACCATCGAGTACGTAAAGCACATCAAGAAGATCATTCGCCAGAAGGACGAGGTTCGCCTTCTCGCGCATCACTACACTCGTTACCTTGGCGATCTATCGGGTGGTCAGGCAATCGGCGCGCTTGTTGCACGCAATCTTTCGATTCCACCAAACTTCCTTTCTTTCTACGACTTCGATGACATCGGAGATCGCGTCCGCTACAAAGAGACTTATCGCGAGAACCTAGACACCGTTATTGATCCAAAGGACCACCAGAAGTTTATTGACGAAGTCATTCTTGCTTTCGAGTACAACAAAAAGATTTTTGATGCTCTTGGCAAGAAGTGGCTAAAGATCTGATACAATAAATTCACACGCCCCATCTCCGCGTAGTTGGGGTACGGATAACGAAACTTGTTATCCTGTTTAAACAGCAGATTCCTTCTGGAATGGGAGATCCCGCTTCACTACGAATCTGCTGGGAGCCAGATCTGCCGCGGCGGGTCTGGCTCTACTTTTTTTCTGGTAAAATATCCCTGGGAGATTCGATTATTTATTTTTAGGGCATGTCATGGCATCCAACTCGAGCTCCGAATACAAAGTAGTAGCAGATAAGCTAGTCTCCCCCGATGAAGACATCATTGTTCAAGTTTCCGGGGCCATGTACAAGGACTCCATTGAAGAGCCAAACCGCTATGCAACTATGAGCGATCTTGGCGGTATGACCGCCGGCTCTACACTTAACTATGTACAGGTAGAGTCAGCTCAGGTCAATGTCACCACTTCGCCGCAAGAAATTGTAGCCCTGACCATAACTACTTCTGGTTCTCCGGTTCAAATCTCCCTAACTGGTGAGGGCGCTAACGCTTCTGCTGGTTCGTGGGTAAAACTAGCTCTATATCGTGGCAACACCCTAATTGGTCAGACAATTCAAATTGAGTCAAGTGCCATCTCGGAAAACGTTCCATATGCATTGAACTTTATCGATGATGTTGCTGAGGGAACTTACGTCTATTCTGCAAGAATTGTAGGCAAGTCTTCCGGCAACTGGCAGTTCGGCGAAGTATCTGGTCCAGTACTTAATGCTGTTGAACTTACAGGCTTCAAGGGTGACACTGGCGCGACTGGTCCTACCGGTCCGACCGGTCCTGCCGGAACCAACGGTGCAGCCGGGGCAACCGGACCTACTGGTGCCACCGGAGCTGCTGGAAGTAATGGTGCAACAGGCCCAACCGGTGCAGCTGGTGCAACTGGTGCTACCGGACCCACTGGTGCAACTGGTCCAACTGGTGCTACGGGACCCGCGGGAGCTGACGGAGTTAGTGGAGAGGCCGCCCCAAAAACCTATACTGCCGACAACAACGAAAGGTATGGGACTTATCAAGCAAATGGCTTTGTACAGGTAACACCTAGCGCATCACAGAATTCAACCGCGCAAGTTTACTCGCTAGGTGGAGCTTCAAACGACACATCTACCACCTTGCTTCTAGGCGAAGAACAGAACACATTGCTTTCTGGAAGCCCCCACCTGAGGCGAATCACCATTGAAGACGCCAATGGTAACGATAGAATCCTAAGATACCCGTACACTCAGGGGGCTACTGAAGGCGGGTATATATGGGTATTCGAATGTGACCCGATTCTAAGTCTTAATGACGCTTCCAACTACCCCCTGAGCATTACACATGGCGGTGCCCCCGTTCTTTGGTGGGATGCGGATGACAACAACAACACAAATGAAGATTTTTCAAACGGAAACTTCCGTGGAGCAAAGATCGAGTACCACGCTTATATAAGTGATGCTGGAACCATGATCGGGACTATCTATATAGCAAATGACTCTGGTGACTACAACGTCACTCACATAGAGACCTCTAGCGGTGGAAGCGATACTGGAACTGCCGTTTTCTGGAACAGATCTGGCAATGAGAGGGAGCTTTACCTATACAGAACTGACGGTGAAGCCCAGCTTCACAAAATACAGTGGACCGCCCAGATGTATTACGCAACAGAGTTCTACGACGACTAGGAAATAGGAAATGGCAAGAATAAATAAAATTGCAGTAAACCAGGTAGAGGGTAGAATAACCTCTGATGCTCGTGAGCCAAATACCTATGCCTATAATGATGACGGTATTCTCATTCGACACGATAACGATCGTGTAGCTAAGCGCGTAGTAGGCCCGGGTGTTCTTTATGGTGCAAATAATGACAGCGGGGATCAAACTGGTCTTAACACAATCAAGCTCATTCCAAATGAAGACATTAACACAGACCAGTATCTAGTTGTTGATCCTACTAGCCCAAACCACATTCACCTTCGCGCTGGTGGAGCAATTGACGCTTCGAATTCGAATCTAATCCTTGGCGGAGAAAACACTCACGTTTACATCTCTGACGCCGACGATCAAGTCACCCTAAAGGGCTCTGGTGGCCAGTTCCTAAATGACCCGACTGACCCAGATAACCAGATTGCAACTATCGGAGACATCACTGGAGGTATCGGTGCGAAGCATTTCTTCTCTGGATACAGCACTGCTGACCAGACAGGATCTGCTGATTCAATCCAGGCGTTTACTCTAACCAATCTGGACACAGTTAGAGGAATCTCTCTTGTAAGTAACTCTAGGATCACATTCTCTAGAACTGGAACTTACAATATTGCATTCTCTGCTCAGTTCCACCAAACCAACGGTTCCGGTGTTGTCAACATCTGGCTAAACAAGAATGGCACTCCAGTAGCTAACACGAACACAAAGCTTGCAATTACAGCAAACAACCCGTTCTCTGTTGCAGCTTGGAACTTCTTTGTTGATGCTGCTCCTAATGATTACTACGAGATAATCTGGTCATCAGACAGCCAACACACTGTTGTTGAGTATGAGGCAGCTACTGGCTCTGGTGCAACCCTGCACCCGGCCGTTCCATCCATAATTATTACTGCTAACCAAGTTTCATAGCAAGTAATCTACTAATACTGTAGACTAATACCCTATGGGTAAAAGTATTATGGAGTTGCTAGCAGCGCTACCTGAAGAGGAGCGTCTAGCTGCCATGCAAGGATTAGATCCTGAAGGTCTCGTCTGGGACTGGTCTGTTTGGGCGCGTCCAGAGCAGCTCCCGCCAAACGAAGACTGGAACGTTTGGCTTGTCCTTGCTGGTCGTGGTTTCGGTAAAACCCGTCTTGCCGCCGAGTGGGTTCGTGAACAAGCGAAGTACACCAATACTGGCCAACGCCGTTTCGCACTTGTTGCTCGTACCGCCGCCGACGTACGTGACGTTATCGTTGAAGGTGAGTCGGGAATCATGAACGTCTCCCCGCCTTCAGAGAAGCCACTCTACGAGCCTTCGAAACGTCGCCTAACTTGGCCCAATGGAAATACCGCAACACTCTTCACCGCCGACGAGCCGGACGGTTTGCGTGGTCCTCAGTTCACCCACGCCTGGGGCGATGAGATTGCAGCTTGGCGTCAGACTCCTGACGCTGCTGGTATGACCGCCTTCGACAACCTCCGCGTTGGTACTCGTCTCGGTAGCAACCCTCAGATCCTTTGTACCACTACCCCGAAGCGCGTACCGCTTCTCTATAAACTTATCGAAGAGTCTCGCACTGACAAAGCTGGCGGATCCAAAGTTGTTGTTACTCGTGGTTCTACCCTAGACAACGCAGGTAACCTCTCCGGCGCATACCTTGACACCATTATGGGCGTTTACGAAGGTACGACCCTAGCTCGCCAGGAGCTTTATGGTGAAATGCTTGACGACGTCGAAGGAGCCCTCTGGAATGAAGAGATGGTTGAGGCAGCTAGAGAAGCGGTTTATCCTCACACTACTCCGCTACGTGTTATCGGCGTGGACCCTTCGGTTGCTGAGAATCCCCGCGACGAGTGTGGTATTGTTGTCTGCGCGGCTACTGCAGAGCCAGACCTCTACAAGCGCAATGCTTGGGTTCTTGAAGACGCTTCAATTCACGGTTCCCCAGACACCTGGGCACGTAGGGTTGTTGAGATGGCTCGTAAGTGGGGTTGCCCCGTTGTTGCCGAGGTTAATCAGGGAGGCGCGCTCGTTCGCAATGCCATCCTCTCTATTGACCCAACCATTAAAGTCCTAGAGGTTCACTCCAAGTATGGAAAAGCCCTCCGTGCCGAGCCTGTTGTTCTTGCCTACGAGCAGGGACGTGTCCACCACGTTGGCTATCACCAGGATCTAGAGTCTCAGATGTATTCTTGGATCCCAGAGAGCTCTTCCAAATCCCCAGACCGCGTTGATGCACTAGTTCATGCTATGACTGCGCTCCTAATTAAGCCTCCTCCAGGGTTTTCTGGCGGAAAACTGCGTGCAAAAAGCTTCGCAGATCGAAAAATGGGTGTAGCAAGCCCAAATACCGGCCGAGTTGGTCGCGTTTTTAGGGTTAGATAGTGAAAATACTTTTAGATAGATTTCCTTGCCACTTAGCCGCTATTGGTCCGGGTAAAGTAGAGGATGTAACTACTATGAGAAGTTACGAACCCACTTCTGGATCAAATTATCTAGAGATAACCAGAGTTATTGTTACTGATGAAGTGATTTTAGTTGCCAAGGATGGCACTGATGGGCCAAAAATCGTTTTTCAGGAGAGATACGAGACATTTATACCCTCTGACCAGCCCACAAAGGACTCTTTTGTTGTCACAGAGAGCGGTAAGATGCTAGCATTTAAAAAAGACACCGGTTGCGGGTGTGGTTCACGCCTTCGCGGTTGGAATCCATACAAAACTTTGAATTCTAGTAAGGACTAAATATGGAAATCACAGCAGTACAGTTCGTTATCTATGCTTTAGCGGCGTTTAGATTAACTCATTTGATCACTACTGATGCAATTTTGGACGGTTTTCGCTCCTGGATATGGAAAAGACAGCCAGTTAGCACAAAAATTGGCTATTTGATCACTTGCAACTGGTGCACAGGGTTCTGGGTATCACTAATTCTAGTTCTAGGTATCCTCATTTTACCGCAGGCAACGTTTGTGGTATCATTATTATTGGCTATTTCTGCGGCAATCGGGCTAATCTCAGCTTGGATTGAAAACAAATAGGTAGGAGCCCCGTTTTGGGTATTTTTAAGAAAGAAAGCGCGAAACCGAAAGACGTTCGGTCTAACGTTCGCGCTTCGGCTCCAAAGAACGCCACTCGCGTAGCTCCTGGCGTCTCTATTGACTCTTTTGGTATCGTCTACGCCGAGCCTCAGGTATTCAACACCCCTCGTCCACTAACTGCAGCTGCTGCTCAGATTAATCTTCAGGATAAGGGCGAGGCAGAGCTACTTAAAGCCCGCAGACAGTCTGCATCGACCTCGTGGCAGTCCGAAGCTTGGGAATACTATGACTCAATTGGTGAAGTTAAGTATGCCTTTAACCTAGTTGCGTCTGTCGTGTCTCGAATTAGGCTTTATGCTGCTGCAATCAACAATCAGGATGAAGCACCAGCTCCAATTGACGATGTTGACAAGGTGGACTCTAGGCTTGCAGCTGCAGCCCAGCGTGCCTTGGATCGACTAAGCTCTGCTTTCGGCGGTCAGGCAGGTCTTCTCAAGGATGCAGCCCTAAACTTGCAGGTTACCGGTGAGTGCTACTTGGTCCAGCTCCCAGAGCGTATTGGCTCAGGACTTCCAGAGTCATGGGATATCCGCTCTGTTGACGAGTTGCAGGTTGATGCTAAGGGTAACTACATCATCAACCCTCGACGCGATGTTGGCGGCGGAACCTCTTCCTTTATGTCTCAAGGAAACAAGGATGCAGTTCTTCTTCCAAAGGGCTCCTTTGTTGGCCGAATTTGGCGAGCACACCCTCGCTACACCCAAGAGGCAGACTCATCTCTGCGCGGTCTACTAGATCTTTGTGCTGAGCTTCTACTTCTCAACCGCACATTCCGTGCAACAGCTCGTTCTCGCCTTAACGCTGGTGCACTTTATCTTCCAGACGGTCTTTCTGTCGCCGCTGCGCCAGATCCTGACTACCCTTACGACGAAGATGGCAACTACAACGAGCAATACAACCCAGAAGAAGCTGCCGACGACTTCGAAGACCAGCTAATCGACGCGATGACCACTCCGATTAAAGACGAGGACTCTGCGAGCGCCGTTGTTCCGCTAATCATTCGTGGTCCAGCAGAGCTTGGCGACAAGATTAAGCAGTTCAAGTTCGAGCGTTCATTCGATCCTTCTCTTGCTCAGCGTGCTGACCGTGTACTAGAGCGCATCATGCAGGGTCTAGACGTCCCCAAAGACGTTGTGACGGGACTTGCGAACGTTAAGTACTCCAACGCACTACAAATTGATGAAGCCCTCTACAAGGCTCACATCGAGCCTCTGATGCTTCTGATTGTTGACGCACTGACAGTCATGTACTTGCGTCCATACCTAGTTGCAAACGGCTACTCCCCTGAGGAAGTAAAGAACGTCTGCATTTGGTATGACCCTAGCCTTGTTGCTACTCGCAATGACCGCGCAGCCGATGCTGACTCTGGTTTCGACAAGATGGCCGTCTCCTACGACACTTGGCGTCGTGCTCACGGGTTCTCCGAGGCAGATGCTCCAAGTCCGGAAGAGCTAGCACTACGTCTAATTGTTAGCAAGGGTATGGTTACTCCTGAGCTTACCGAAGCGCTACTTGGCGCTGTTGCGCCTAAGGTTATGGAAGCAGCACGTGGCGCTTCTCAGGCGGCTAACGTTGCTCAGATACCTCCAGAGGTAGACCAGATCCTACAAGAAGCTACTGGCGCTCCAGCACCTGGCGCTCCAGCATCTGACACCGCCGCCCCAGCTCCAGCTCTCGCAGAACCAGTCTCGGAAGAGATCCCTCCACTAGCCGAACCAGAGGTATAACATGCACGATAGAAACTCCGTACTAGCAGCTAAGCTTGCAAAGCTATTGTCTGATACCGTTGTGGCTAAGTTTATTTATCAGGGCTACCACTGGAACGTTTTAGGTCCAGACTTTGGCGAATACCACGAGTTCTTTGGCAAGCTATACGAAGATGCTGAATCGGCTATTGACCCTACCGCTGAGAACATCCTAAAGTCTGGATTCCCTGCGCCATACATGCTTACTGACTTCTGCGAAATGTCTTCAATTAAAGAAGAAAGACTAGACGGATCTTCTACTAAGTTCCTCCTAGACTCTGCTCTAAGGGTTAATGGTCAACTGTTGGCGTGCCACTTAGACGCATTTATGGTAGCGACTGAATGCAATGAGCAAGGGGTTGCTGACTTCTTGGCTCAGAGAATTGACACACTTAAGAAGTGGAATTGGCAAATTAAGGCATACTTAGGAGTTCGCTAGATGTCGTACCTAGAGCAAATAATCAAGGCCTCTGGCGGACATTCTGCTCCCACTGAAGTCTTAGATGAAAAAGAAATTAGAGCTTCGCTAGAAGCTGCTGGCATGCTTGTCCCTGAAGAGCAGGACTTGGCTGATGCTCTCCTCGAGATCGTGGCCAAGCACGGAAAGTTTAATGCTGACAATACTGGTGTCTGGGCTGGCTACGAGTCTGCAGAGGTAAACGCAGAAAATGCCGCTATCGGCGTTAAGTGCGGTAACTGCGTTTTCTGGGAAGCTCCTAACGGCTGCAAGGTGATTCAAGCTACAACTGAAGAGGGTGGTCTTTGCCGCTTTGCGATTCTTCCAGATGGTGCTGTAACTGCTGATGCTGATTACGGCGATAAGTGCCCTCCTGCAACTCAGGATATCGTTCTAAACATCGAGAATCGTCAGATTGCAATTGACAAGGTTGGTTACGGTCCCCTCAACCCTAAGGAACCTAACGAAGAGTTTTGGCAAGATAAAGCAGACCGCTGGGGAATAGCTTCAGAAGAAGCAAAGAAGAGCGTTTGCGGTAACTGTGTCTTCTTCGATAGACGACCAAAAACTCTTGATTGCATTGAAACAGGAATTGCTCAGGGCGGCTCTGGAGACCAGAGCGCATGGGATGTTATTGACCAGGCTGAGCTAGGCTATTGCACTGCTCTAGATTTCAAGTGTGCTGCTTCAAGAACATGTAACGCATGGGCAGTTGGTGGACCGATTACTGAGGACACCGTCACTGCAACCGCAGGCTCAAAGCCAGCTGAACCTAGCGAAAGAATCAAGGGCTCTAGTAAGAACTCTAAAGGTTCTGCCTCTGGCGGTAAGAAAATTACCTTCAGCAAAAAAGTAGAAGACTCGCTGAAGAAAAAAGTTGAAGACCACAACAAGAAGCATGGCAATAGCTCCTCTAAGAAGACGAGCCTTAAGACTCTCAAGGCTGTCTACCGTCGTGGTGCTGGTGCTTTCTCTACGTCTCACCGCCCAGACCAGAACCGTAACTCCTGGGCTATGGCTCGTGTAAATGCATTTTTACACCTGCTACGAACTGGTAGACCAAAGAATGCGAAGTACACCACTGACAACGACCTACTACCAGCAGCTCACGCGAAGTCCACTAAGAAGAATGCGGCATCGCTAACTGCTGCAGCGTTTTTAGTTCAGGATAATGTAAACTCGGCCAACATGGTGGAGATTCTAAGCTTTGAGGAATATGAGTCAGTGGAACATGCTATCTTCTCCTTAGCAGAATATTCTGACCTTAGCTATGATGCTATTCCTAGTATCAGGGCTGCTTGGATCCGTGGGCTTGACTCGGGAGATGATCCATTTGAAAGAGCATCAAATCTAGCTATAAACTTGTACGAGAGCAAAGATTCTGATCTTCTACCGAAAAGAGATGCATAATGTCTACCTGGGATTCATTGATTAACCCTATAGAAGTAGCAGAGACTGTTAACTACTTCAACGAGAAGGTGGGACCTTCTAGGTATGTAAGCTCGTCTACTGCAATCTCAGTTATCACCCAGGCGTTTAATTATTACGACTACTTAGAGGGTGAAGAGAAGGCCGATGCTATTCGCTACGACCTTCAAAGCTTCTGTGACTACGCCACCACAGCATTTAACCAAGATAATGGACTGGAATTTGCTGACAGATATAGAGCTCTTTTAGCTTCCGGACACCCTAGGTCTCTCAGACCAGAAAAGGCAGAAGTTGCGGAGTGGATTGCTGGAGCTCCAGAGCTAGACCACCGCAGTCAGGCTGCTATTGTTGCTGCCCTATCTCCTGAAGCTCACGCAGAAACTGTACGCCACGCCCACATTAGGTTGGCGCTTATGGCTCAGGAAGGTCTTCTTTCTTTCGAGACAATGTCTCTTCTAGAAGAAGCCCTCACGTCTTCTAACTAACACTACACCGTATTAGGGTAGAATTGTATGAGCTTCTACCTTTATAGAGGAAAAATTCATGAGTGATCTTATTGCCTTAGTAGCCGACGGAAATACATCAGCAGCCAGACGTGCTCGAGTAAGGCTTCAGCCTCGTGATGATAAGGGACGCTGGGTTATCACTGGTGCCGCGCTAAGCGCCGGCCTGAGAACTAACACTGGAGCCGAAGTACGAGTTACCGGTAAAGCTATTGGTGGAACTGCAACCGCTAAGGGTCAGAAGAATAACATCCGCATGCTTGCAGATGCAGGATTTGAAGAGTATGGAATCACGCCTGGCACGGTGTTGACCGTTGATCCTAAAAATGCTACTCTAGAATCAAAAGTCAAGCTTAACAGAGACTTCCTAGAGAGCAAGGGTATTGACCCAGACTTACAACACACTCTACCTAAGACCTTAGACAGGCAACCCCAAACTCTGGCGGAGATGGACCCACAGCCAGCTGACGATCTAGACATCGAGCTAGCTAATGGTGGACTTACTGACGAAGAAGACAAGGACTTTAGAGCAGAGCGTGATGCAGAGCCTCTAGCTAAACTTCCGCCATCTGTAGCTGAGGGACTAGAGAAACTGTCTAAAGTAGACATTGCAAAGCTTTTTGAAGAGCAAACAAAAGAAAAGCCCGGGCTAGTTTCTAAGGTAAAAAACTATCTTAAAGATCTAAAGGCGTCTAAAATTAGTAAGCCTTCTCTTGTTGGCTACAGCAGAAGCAAGAGGGAAGTTTATGGTCAGGGCGATAATCCTATTGTAGTGCCAGCTAGTGACTATGGAAATTTCGCATACATTGACGCCGACGGAAAACGTCAGAATGTCACTGTAAGTAAGAGCGAGACTGGTTTCATGGAGATTGACTTCCCATTTCAGGGAAAGACTACCAAGCTACAGGTTAAGCAAGACCGAGACACCAAAAAGTGGGGCGTGTATAGCAAGGCTGACGGGGATTCAGCCAAGCCAGGTGACCTACTAGAGGAGTTTGACAGCTATCAGGATGCTAGAGAGGCAGCTTACTCTAGCGTTAATGATGCACTGGGCTTTGATCCAGACAATATGTTCAGCCTTGCCGAAGGCAAGAATGCCCTCAGGAGGAGAAACGAAAACCCTAGGACTAAGTATCAGAGAGACGCGATTGACCTAAAGCCATCCAAAGAGTACTCGGATACGATACAACAACAAGAAAACTCCACAGGAGACGTAGCCACTTCTGAAAAAGTAGCTTCAGACCTAATGGCTGATGTCCAATATGGCGGAGAAATAGACGCATCCCCAGAGGGTATCGACGCTCTTATCAACAGAGCTAAAGCACCTACCAAAGCTCCGGACCCAGATGAAGAGGAAGATGCAGATGCAGATCTTCCAGGTAGCCCGACACTCCCAACACCAAAAGCACCAGCCGGAACTGTACTAAAGTATGGTGACGAGTGGAAGCGCGGAGACAAGCTATTTAGCCCTTCTGGCAAAGAAGTTGGAACAGTTTTGGGTAACTCCAAGCCAGTCGTCTCTCCTGCTACTGGAAAGCCTGGATACGCTGTAAACATCCTAAACGCAGACGGAAATGTAGAAACAATCCGAGTTGCAAAAGATTATGGTCTTTATGTACCTAAGGCTAAGGGCACTGCAACCAACCTACCTGCTGACCCAGGGTTTGGCACTGCTACGCCAGCCCCTGCTGCACCTGCCGCGAAAGCTCCTGCAGCTCCAGCAGCACCTGCCAGCAAGCCAGCACCTGCTGCCCCGGCTGCACCGGCTACTCCTGCCCCAAAGCCAGTCTCTCCGCCTAAGCCGAAGCCATCGACTACCACTACAAAGCCTCCAGCATCCACCCCTAAGCCACCTCCAGTAATTCCTGCTGGCCGTGAAGACAAGGGTCAGGATGTTCCTCCTAACCTGACCCCGCTTCGCGATATGCAGAAGGTTAAGGTTGCAAACCTAATTGACCCAACGACCGGGAAGCCAGTACCAGGTGCTACACGTGGCACATTTGTACAAGACCCTAATGCCATCTATAACGCCCTCCTAGAGAACAACCCTCAGGCGGTAGTAAATAAGAATGGCCACATCGTCGTTGAGCGTCAAAGCTTTACCGACAATGATGGCAGGGTTTGGAAGTACCAAATTACTGTTGAAAGAACTCATGGTAACAAGTACATGGAACGTTACACCTTTACTGACGATAAAGGTAACGTTAAGGACTTCTATCACTATGACTACAAAGACTCTTTCGCAGCTATATATGGCGACAAGAATGGTGTTTATGTATTTAGGGACCAGCTACTCGGTAGAAGTATTCCAGGTAAGCAGCCACCAACTAGAAACACACTCAACTATTTTGGCCCTAAAAAGACCCTAAACGACAGAATTAGGTTCTTTAGAGGCATGACTAGAGAAGGCTTCGAGCCAACGCTAGAGGACCTAAATAAGACAAGCTTTAAGCTACTTACACCTGAAGAAGTTGTCAACAAATACTCTGTAGGCCGTGCTCAGAAAGAAAACAAGTCTGGACAAGCTAGAGGAACAGTGCTGCAGAGCTTCGTTCCTTCGATCTTTGAAGCAGTCGAGACTGATGATCCAAACTTGTTTGAAGGCCGACTACTTCAACTACTTGGACACCTACCAGACGATGAAGACTCTCGCAACTTGCTAATTAACTCTCTGCGCAGCAGTCTCAAGCAGAAATTTAATGGCACCCCGCTAGGTAGAAAAGTAGCTCCGTTAGCCAACAACATTGAGAAAAAGATTCTCACCGAAGGATTTGACCTTAGAGATATCTCTAGACGTCCATATTCTTCTAGAGATGGGAAGACAATCGTTGAGCCAGGAGACAAGATTCGCTACTGGAACAACGTTGGCGACTGGTCTATTGGTGAGGTGATTTCCCAGCTTCCACCTGTACAGTCTAGTGGCGGAAAGAACAGCTACGATGACGTAGTGGCTGTCAAGTTCAAAGACGGCAAGATCCACTTACTTCGTTCAAACCGAATGGACATCCTAGGTGACGAGCTTGACCTTGACCTGAACCTTCACGATAAGGATTCGGAGCCTTCAGACTACAAGCCAAGCTTGCAGGGTAAGGCCCTAAGGGACGCTCGCGGCTACACATACACCTTCGGGGACAAAGAGCGTCGAGCAGATGATAACGATGGCGCAGAGCCAGATGATGTAGTTAACACTGCA
Source organism: Actinomycetota bacterium (assembly GCA_009923455.1). GTDB lineage: Bacteria > Actinomycetota > Actinomycetes > Actinomycetales > Microbacteriaceae > Aquiluna. Next base: position 23,409 of record RFTL01000005.1, read on the forward strand.
GATCTCGATGCCGCTGCTCCATATCTAGGAGAAGAGGGAGTCTCCGCTGAAGAAGCCGAAGCCGAGGGTGCAGAAGCACCATCAGAAGGCAACATCGGTAACTTCGAGGCTGGAGATATCTGGCCAGACGAAGATGGTGACCGCATGGGAACTTTCGTTGAGGCTCAGAAGGTTTCCGACCCTGAGACTGGCGTTCAGGCCTGGGCAGTTATCTGGCTAGATGACGATGGCGACGAGCAGCTAGAGATTATCCCTATAGATTCGAGTCGCTCCCCAAAATAGATAGGGCTGTCTCTGGCCCAGGATCTCAGGGTTCGGATTCAGCCCCTAAGGCTAAAATAGCTACGAATTTAGCGGGCAATAACTTCGACCTATCCAAGATTCGTTCGTTGAATAAGTCAGCGAAGCCGGGACCAGGAAGACCTCGCACTAGGCCGATTGACCCTAGCTGGAAGGGCTTGGCTCAAATCGAGACACGTGTCTTCAGCAGCGCTCCTGCAGACATTGATATAGATGCACTTAGTGAAAAACTAGATGCGGTTCGAGAAGCACGAAGCACCGAGGATGCCAAAGAATATGCAGCCGCTATAAAGGATCTGATTACGTTCCACTATGACAGCTTTAAAGCTGGCGAACGATACTCGACTCTAGAGTTTGACATAGCCTTCAAGAATGACGAGCTTCTTGCATCAGACCCTAGAGCCTTAGCACTTGTTCGAGGCGCTCTGCACAACAAAGAACGCACAGGGTCTGACGCCAGGTCACTGGCTGACGCGGTGGAAGCTGCAAAATCTAACTTTAGGACAAATAGGGCAAATGTCAGCGCCCACCTCAATTCTCTCGGGGGGGACTGGACTACTAAGGGAGCAATAGAGCTAGCTGAGGAGCTAGAGGCGCAGTTTACTCAGGAGTTTGAGAGGCAAGGCGCTCACGCTGGAGAAGCTTCGTTTAGGGCAAAACGAAAAGTAATTCAAACCCTCAACGATATGAGTACCGACCCTAAGAAGGCCTTCATACTTCTTACGTCCAAAGACCAAAATGCGTCTATAAAGCTATTCATGGATGGCGTCTCTGCCAAGATGACCCCCGTAATTGACCCGTCAGAGCTAGTACTAATTCGAGACGGAATAAACGCGTCTAGGGCATATAGATTTAACAAAGAACCTATAACCGTGAATGTTATGTCCAATCAAACTGTTGGCGGTGTCCCTAACTCTGTAGCCGACGAACTTGAAGATGGCGACTTAGCATTTACATACTTTGGCGGTAATGGCGTCTACATTTATCCAGAGAAAGTAAAGAAGCTTTTGAAGGACGGTGTAGATGCTGACTGGTTCTCTACCGAAACCCTCGATGCTAGAGATCTATATAGGCACCTAATTGTTCACGAAACTGCCCACTTGCAAATGTATCGACTCTGGGGTAATGACACAAACACCGGAACAAAGGCCTTAGAGCAGGACTTCATGACCTTTAAGGTTAAGAAGGATGGCACCAGCACTTATGGAAACGAAAGCGTTTCAGAAAGTTTTGCAGAGCAATACGCAAAATACCTCATTACTGGTAACGCTTCGCCAGAGTTCTTAGATCTTTTGTCGTCTAAGGGCCTCACAAAAGCTCAGTTGAATAAGAAGTGGAGAAGTGCATTCTCTAACCTACCAGACACTTTCTTTAAGTTCATTGATGGAATATTCCAGGACGATCAGAATAACGTTACGCCAGAATTTAATGGCCCAGAGGCTAGCGAGTATAATCAAGGTAGAAAATACGGTGCAGCTCGAGTCCACAAACTAGGTAGAATTTTAGGATTTATTGGAAATAAGCCAGAGGCCGTACCGTCAGTTAAAAAAGACGAAAAAGTAGTTTATAGAGGTCTTAGGGGCGCTAGTGGTAAAACCTCTAGGCAGCTACATGGCGAGTTCGTGAACAGCGATATGCCATACGTAACTTATGGAATTTACGGCGACGGGGCTTACAGTTCAAAAATAAGAAGCGAAGCTGACGGATACGCAGACTGGTTCGGGCCAGTCACCATGCGCGTTAAGGATGACGCTAACATCTACATTGATCGCCCAGTCAGTGAATTTGGGTTTAATGTAGCTCAGAAGAATAAAAACTTTAACTTACGACAACTCCACAAGGATATGTTTAAAGCTGGTGGAATTTTAGAGGATATAGTCTTAAATGAAATTGATCCAGATGCCACCCCTAGTGAGCTAAGTACCGCAAAGAGGTTGTTAGCGCTAAAGCTAGGAATTACTGGAGATTACGAAAACGATAGAACAATCTTAGCTGGTATGTTAGGATTCCAAGGCGTGGAAGTTTCTGGCAACCAACAAGCCAGTTATGCTATTATTCTCGATAGGAGCATGATGCAAATAGAAGTTCCAGCAGGAGGATTTTAGAGGCGGCTATGGAAATTAAAAACGGTAGAGACAAAGTAGCGTACTACTGCAGCTACTTCAATAACCTCCAAGGTGTAGCGGAAGAAGAAGATTACTACAGCTCTAATGGCACATCTTATGACCCTGAAGCTGTCAATGACTATGATTCATACCTACAATATAGGTCACTACTTTCTAAAGAAATGATTGATATTGTTCGTTCGGGAGAAGACATTGTTGAGTCCAAATTTTCCAATGAACTCAAAGGCCTAATCCAGAGAGTTAGAGATAAAGCTCCAAAAGAGTTTCTAGAGGAGTTTCCAAATGGATAAGCCAGAGCGCGATTTCAACACTAAAGTTGTATACTACTTAGAAGACTTTTCGGGCAAAAAACCGCCCAAAAAGGTAGAAGTTGATTTAACTAAACTCCCTGGTGAAGAGCTAGATCAGCTACTCTTCCACGTCCCAGAGGCTACCTCAGAAATCGTTTACCGTGAATTATACGGTGAATAGAATAACAACATAAGAAATCAGTGTAAAATAGACATTAGCCAATCGCTGGTCTATTATTCCCGGTTAGAGAGTTATAAATGGCAAAAAGCAGCATCATTGATGTCTGGTTCTACGTGAACCCGGAAACTGAAGCAATTGATCAAGTGATCTGCTGGTTCCCTCTAGGCATGTCCGTTCGTGAAGGCAGCGACTGGGTTATTTCAAGCAAAGAAGAAGCTCAGACTGACGAAAAAGCTACCACCCACGACGTCTATCAGCTCGACTGGGATACCGATCCTTTGACCATTGACGACGACTTCGATTTTGACGACCCTGATAACGAGCACATCGCTATAAAGATGTTTGACAATGGCGAACTTACCTTGGAGAAACTGGAAGAGTACTCCGACAAAATTCTAAGTCCGGTAAAAGACAATCCGGAATACGCAGATCTAGAGGTCGAGGACTAAAGTGCTCAATTTTGTTGGGGCAAACGACGAGCTGGCATTCTTTGAGAAGAATGGCAAGCATGTTGCTGTTTATATTGAAACGAATCTAGTTGCAGATCTGAGCACCTATGACATGCTTAAGGCTCTTGAAACTCTTCCGGATCGCCCGACAAAGCAGGTATTCTCTAACGCAACAATAGACATTGCAAATGCTGCTTTAACTTCACTAGACCCGGTTGTGGCTTCAGCGGATCGAATGTATACCATTCCAGATGGTGTCGTTGCCGAGGCAAAGAAGGCACTGGAATGGCGTAAAGAACATAAGCGTGGTGGCACCCCTGTTGGTCTCAACACTGCTAGAACCCTAGCAAAAGGTGGGCAAATTGGCATCCGCAAGGTTCGCCACATTGCTAAGTACTTCCCTCGTCACGAAGTTGACAAAAAGGGTAAGGGTTGGAAGCCAGGTGAAGATAAATTCCCATCTAACGGCCGTATCGCTTGGGCGCTCTGGGGTGGAGACGCAGCATGGCGTTGGTCACGTGCGATTGTTGAGCGAGAGGATAAAAAAGCTCGAACCGCTAGTGGTTACGCATTCTCAGGGTATGAAGATGACCTAGAGACCTATGGTTACGATGGCTATGATGCAGACATCAACCCATTCAAGCTTGCACACGAGCTAGACCTTAATGTTGGTCCAGAGTTTATGGCCCGTGTTCTTATGGACGGATCAGGCATTGATCGACTATACAAGATCGAAATCGATGGAACTGTTTCAGTGTGGGACGACTGCGGATGGGATGACCTGGGAACAGTCGATGGAGACGTGTACTCGTACGACGAGGCCCTTGATGGCCCCAACAACATAGCTGCATACGACTACGTAATTATTGACCCATCTTCTGCAGTAATTATTTCTGCATTTTTGCAGGAGCGCCCATTCCAGCCAGTTCTACTAAGCGAAATTGATCCTGAAGAGACTGCTCTGATGGCAGAAGGCTTAGTAGAAGAAGACTTCACACTTATCGACCGAGTATTGACTGCTGCTGGTCAGGTAGATGCTCCGAGTAATCAGGATGGTAACTACACACCTGAGGAAAGATCTGCCCTGGCTCAGAATCAGGTTAGAGATGCGTCGGGTAAGTTCGCAAAGGCAGGCACCAGTGTTGTTATTGCTGGAGACTACTCGCGCGGTAAGGGCGAAATTGTCAAGGTTAACTCTAAGGATGGCACTGTAGACGTTCGTCTCTTGAATGGGGAGATGGTTACAGTTCCTGGAAACCAGACTGAAGCGTTAGATGGATCTCAGGAAGGTCAATACATCTCCGAAGGTACACCTTTCAGGGAGCCTTTGAATCTTTCCGGCATCCTGGGAGAACCTAGAACCCCTCACGACCAACCTAAGGCTATTCTGCCTGGCACGATGAAGCCGCTATCTAACCGCGAGCTAAAAAATATGATGAACTCTGGTTGGAACAGCTGGGTAGCTGAGCAGAGGAAGAGCTTCAATAAGTCTGGCGCAACTGTAACTGCAGCAGCTAAAGAGCCTATTCAGACTCCAAAAACTTCAGATATCAAGCCTAAGTATCTAGCAATTGTATCCCCTGATGATCCTGCAGCAGTAATGGATGTAGTTGCGCTAGTCCCGAAGAGCCCTACTACAACCACGCCTGTACTGTATGAGCGAAAAGAAGGCAAGTGGGCAAGAAACGACCAAATCCTTGCCGATCTAAAGTCATTTAGCCCTCCTCCAGTAGTGGAATTAGACGACCAAGAGGTGCTTAACGACGTACTTAAGCAAACAGATCAAGCTTCTCCAAGCGTACAAGCTTCCGCATATGACTTCTCCATCCTCTGGGAAAAGCGAATTGAACCAATTCTTGCTGCAGGTGGCCTTGACCGCAACCGGGGTAATGCGGAGAAGTTACGCCGTTACTGGGTGCGTGGCGAAGGTGCCGCTAAAATCCGCTGGGGCCAGCCTGGCGACTGGAAGCGCTGCGTTAAGTATCTATCAAAGCACCTTGGTCCTCGTGCCAAGGGCTACTGCCAGCTTCGTCACAAGGAAGCCCTAGGCTACTACACCTCTACACATGCTAAGAAAGAGCGCGCTAATGGCTAATGAAGAGTTTCTAATGGAAGAAGTGTGGGGTGAGAACATTGGAGCCCCTACAGAGGTTACTGATGAGGATATGCTCATGCCAATCGAGGATATCGTCTCAGAATCTGACGACATCTACGACGACGCTTTTGAAGTAGATAGCGAAATCGCTTATGCCCTAGAGGAACTAGCAGCATGCGACGATGACGAGTTTGCCGCACTAATTGCCGCTGGTGGCCTTGATCGTAACCGCGGAAATGCAGAAAAACTTCGCCGCTACTGGACTACAGGTAAGGGCGCAGCCAAGATCCGCTGGGGCACTCCTGGAGACTGGACTCGCTGTGTTCGTCAGCTATCAAAGTACATGGGACCTCGCGCAAAAGGCTACTGCCAGCTTCGCCACAAGGATGCTACTGGTATCTACACTGGAAGCAAGCTAAATCCTGGCAAAAAGAGGGGCAGGATTGCATCTGCTCCAATGTTTGCATCTGAGCAGGCTTTCAACGAATCCATCATCGAGAAGTCTAGATTAGCTGCCTTGGCTGCTGATGCCAGAGAAAAAGTAGGTCTAATGGCTTCTGCTATGCCTAATCGTGTTGGATCTAAGTTCTTTATTCCTATGCTTGTTCCTGAAGAAGTAGAGTCTGGAGACGGTAGAAAGTTTAAGGCTGGCGCAATTAGCATCAGAGATCTACCGGTTCCACTGCTATGGCAGATTAAGACTGGTTCTGGCCACGACGGTTCTGTTGTAGTTGGCCGCATTGACTACATCGAGCGTATCGAAGGCGGCATGGGCAATGCTTATGGCGTATTTGACAGCGGACCCTACGGCCGTGAGGCTGAGCGTCTAGTTAAAAACGGCTTCCTGCGTGGAGTTTCTGTTGATCTCGACCAGTTTGAAGCCAAGGAAGAGAAAAAGCCAAAAGAAGAAATGTCTGAGGGTGATGGCGACTCTATCGGTAAGGATAAGTTGACCATCAATAAGGCTCGCATTATGGCTGCTACAATTGTAGCTAAGCCTGCATTCCAAGAATGCTCTATCGAACTGTCAAATGAAGGGGACCAGGAGGAAGCCATGAACTATGAAGATGGCGTCTATGAAGAGTCCATGCAGGACTTTGTCGATCTCGAACCACTAGCGGCTTCTGGCTTCTTGAAGTCTGACATCCCTATGACTCCGCCTGCTGACTGGTTTAAAGACCCAGGGCTGACTAAGCCAACACCACTAACCGTGGACGACAATGGTCGCATCTATGGCCACATTGCTGCGTGGCACGTAAACCACATCGGGTTACCGCGCGCAACCAAGCCACCTCGCTCTCGTAGCAAGTATGCCTATTTCCACACTGGCGTTCTACGCACAGATGCAGGTACCGATGTGCCTGTAGGTCAGCTAACTCTTGCTGGTGGCCACGCTCCTCTAAATGCTGACGCTGCTTCTGCTGCTAAGCACTACGATGACACCGCTTCTGCTGTTGCAGACATCCACGTTGGTGAAGATCAGTATGGCATCTGGTGCGCTGGATCGCTACGTCCAAACCTAGACGAGATGCAGATCCGTGCACTACGCGCTTCTGCCCCTTCAGGTGACTGGCGTCCAATCAATGGCTCTCTCGAGCTAGTTGCTATCTGCCAGGTAAATGTTCCTGGATTCCCAACTGCCCGTGCAATGATTGCATCTGGCAAGGTTTTGGCTCTAGTTGCTGCTGGAGCAAGCTACATGGCTGCTATGAAGTGCTCTGGTGCAGCGTGTTCTTTGAATACAAAGGCCGAACTGCTCGGTCAGCTTGCTGCTAGTGCTCCAGACCTAAAGAAGCGTGTCAGGGAAGCAAAGAAAGTTCTAAGAGCATCTAACCTTCAGGCTCTAACTGCTAGTGCAGCAGACATGAGAGAGAAGGCACTAACTGCTGCTGCTGTTGCAGAGCTAGCTAAGATCTCCGAGAAAGAGCGTATGAAGCTAGCTGATGAGGGCAAGGCGCTACCAGATGGTGCATACCCTATCCGCAACGTTGAGGACCTAAAGAATGCCATTCAGGCATACGGAAGGGCCAAGTCCTCCGAGCGTCGTATGGTACGCAAGCACATCATCAAGCGTGCTCGCCAACTCAACCAGGCTGACCTAATTCCTCAACACTGGCTACATGCTGACTCTATGGAAGCGGCTGAAAAAGTTGCAGCAATGCGTGCCGCTGTAACTGCTGCCGCCACTGGTGAATTCAGAGACTATTCGGAAGAAACTCGCGCTAAGTATGCCAAAGAAGGTATTGCTCTTCCAGATGGATCTTTCCCGATTGAGAATGAGGAAGACCTAAAGCGTGCAATTAAGGCTCACGGTCGTGCAAAAGACATTGAAGCTGCTAAGAAGCACATCATCAAACGAGCAAATGCACTTGGCAGAAAAGACATGATTCCAACAGAGTGGTCAGCAGAGACTGCAGCTGCCTATGTTGACGAGGCGGTGGTGGCTGCTAGCCCAAAAGAAGAAGAGATCTCTGATTCCGAGCTAAAGAAGCTCAGGGATGCTAAGGCAGAAGCTGACAAGCAAACCGAAGAAGAGATCAAAGCAGCTGAAGAAGTAAAGGCTAACCGAGGAGACCTACCAGAACGCGACGAAGAAGGTCGCATGAAGTATGTTTCTGGCGTGAACCAGCCTCGTGACGCAAAGGGCAAGTACCGCAAGGTTCTAGCTCGCCTAAAGCAAGATCTCGGAGTTGCTGGTCTATCTCGCGCACTGCAGAAGGTCGAAGAGGCTGAGAACCTAGACTTTGCTGGCGACTACGCTGCCTCTGCTGGGGCCAGCTCTGAGCTATTAGACATGATTGACCGACTAGACTCTGGCGCTCTTAATGCTAGAGCACTAGAAAACGTCCGCACAACCGCGGCCGAACTAGGCAAGACAATTGCCAACCTTCCACTGCCATTCGGCAAGGAAGCTCAGAAAGTTAGATTTAGCGATCTACCTGCTGGACTCAAGGATCTCATTGAAGCAATGATTACTCGAGTCGAGTCAAAGATCGGTAAAAAGGACGCGGATGTTGCTACGCAAGACCTGCGCTCCTATATGGCTGGAGCAGATGTCTACTCTCAGGGTGAAGTTCAGTCCCAGATGAGTAAGCTCCTCCGACTCCTTACCTAAAAAGTAAGGTAAAATTATCCGTAGGTGGAGCGCCTCACGTTTTTATGCGGTGAGTCCCTCAACCTTGACTGTAAATATAGGACAAATTGTCCAATACTAACTGGCCTAGGAGGTACAGTGAACGACCAGATCAAGACTCAGCTTGATGTTATCTCGGAGTTAAGCGACGAACAGCTCGCAGAACTTCAAGCAGATATCATCAGCCAGTTTGAAATGGTTGAGGGTGAAGACCCAACTCCTGAGACAGTTGATGCTATGACGTCGCTAGCCGACTCTCTTGACATCGTTCGTGGTGAACTATCAAACCGCGAGGTTATGGCAGCTGAACTAGCTGCTAAGGCCGCAGAAGCAACTGCCCGTGTTAAGGGACAGGTTGCCGATGAGGGAGAAGAGATGGCTATGACCGAAGATGAGCCGATGGGCGAAGAGATCACCGAGGAAGTTGCACCTGTAGAGGAAGCACCAGCCGAAGAGATTTCTGAGACCGAAGAGGTAGAAACAGAAGTTAAGACCGAAGAAGAAGACAAGAAGGAAGAGGAGATGGCTATTCAGGCATCTGCATCTGACGAAGAGCTTTCTGCTGAGGCAACTGAAGAAGTTTCAACCCCTGAAGCAGAACTTTCTACCGAAGAGGTAGAGGTCCCTGCTGAGGTCGTCACTGAGTCGCCAGTCGAGGCTGAGGCCGCAGTTGAAGAAACTGTTGTCGAGGCTGTCGAGGCTACCGAAGCATCAACCGATCAGGAAGATGGATCTGAACTATCAACCACAACCGAAGAGGTAACAGAGCTCTCGACAGAAGAGACTGCAGAAGCAGTTGCTGAAGTTGAGGAAGCCGCTGAGCTTTCTTCAGAAGAAACTATTGAAACATCAACAGCTCTTGTAGAAGAGCAGAAGGAGCAGGCAGTGACCGCTGCAGCCGAACAGCCTTTCGAGGCCCCAGCTGACCGTCAGCCTGTAGTTCAGGTAACAGAGGCTCCAGTGGCAATCACCGCTGGTGCTGACATCCCTGGTTACAGCGCGGGAAGCCCAATCGCATCACTATCCGAGGTGTCTACTCTTATGGAGAAGCGCCTTCACTCACTACGTCGTGTAAACGGTGGCGACGGAGAGCAGCACATTGTTGCTTCTTTCTCGACCCAGTACCCAGAAGAGCGCTTCTTGGGCACCGACGCAGAGGCAAACTCCGCAAAGATCGAGTCAGTTGTAGGTCAGCAGGCACTTGTTGCTTCTGGTGGCCACGCAGCTCCAGTAGAGGTCAAGTATGACATCTTCGGTATTGGCTCGACCACTGTTCGCCCAGTTCGTGACTCCTTGCCACGTTTCCAGGCTGACCGCGGTGGCGTTCGCTTCGTAACCCCTCCAAGCTTTGCAGCTGGCTCCTACGCTAACGCAGTTGGCGTTTGGACCGCAGCTAACGACTCAGCTGAGACTCCTAGCCCATCGACTAAGACCTCTCTGACCGTATCTGCAGCTCAGGAGAACACTGCTGTAACTGACGCTGTAACCCTACAGCTACAGTTCGGTAACCTCATGACCCGCGCTTACCCAGAGTTGATCGCTCGCCACAACGAGCTAGCTCTAGTACAGCACGCACGCGAGGCAGAGCAGAACCTAATCAGCAAGATCGACGCTGGCTCGACCGCTGTTACCTCCGGTACCCTAATCGGTTTCGGTCGTGACTTCCTAGTCACCGTTCGTAAGGCTGCCGTAGCTTACCGCTCACGTCACCGCATTGCTCAGACCACTCAGCTAAAGGCTATCATTCCTGACTGGGTATACGACGCAATGGCAGCTGACCTAGCTATCGCAATGCCTGGCGACAACACTCTTGCTGTTGGTCGCTCGGAGATCGAGGGCTACCTAGCTCAGCTAAACGTAACTCTAGTTGCATCTCCTGACATGACCGTATTCGGTTCTCAGGGTGCTGCTGCTCTTCTAGAGTTCCCAGACACCTTTGACTGGTACCTATTCGCAGAGGGCACCTTCCTATTCTTGGATGGCGGCACTCTAGACCTAGGTATCATCCGCGACTCCTCTCTAGTCGGCACCAACGACTACAAGATGTTCATTGAGACATTTGAGGGCGTTGCCAAGGTCGGTATCGAGTCTCTACGCATTCGTCAGACCGTTAACGTTAACGGTGTGGCTGCTGCTCTACGCGACACCACTGGTGGCGCAACCGCAGCTGCAATCGAGCTCTAAACCAAAACTAAATAGGGTGGCTCCCCGGTCTTCGGGCCGGGGGGCTCCCACCCCCTAAAACTTTTAAGTAAGGATTTTAAATGGCTTTCCCAAATAATGGCGTAGTAGAGGCACCTCAGATTGTGCCCTCCGCTTTTGGTCTACTTGCTGTAGTCAAGCCAGAAAACTCGGCGGAAGAAGACCGCTGGATTAGAGGATTCTCCCAGGAATGGGAAACAGAGGTAAGCAACCTCGTAAACTGGGACGACACCGACACTACTGTAGACGTATACGCTGAGCGGGTCAACCCAGTCCGTCACGTAAAGATTAAGCCATTCTTCATCGAAGCAACCGAAGACATCTCTACCTTTGGATTCCTAGGTTTGGATAGAATTGCTCGAATTACCCGTCAGATTGAAGCTGGCTCTCAGAAGGCCATCGAGCGCGAACTTTGGGATGGCGTAGTTCGTAAGGGTGAGTCTCACGAGAACGCGGCTCTTTCTAGCGCAACTGTAACCATTCTTGGCGGTGGAACTGCTTATTCTGCTAAGCGCGCTCTAGCTCTACTCGAGCAGGGTATTGCAGAAGCCTCTCAGTTTGGCGAGCAGGGCCTAATCCACATGACTCGTGATGTAGCTGCCTTGTTATCTAGCAACAGCCAGATGCTTTTCCACAATAAGGTCAAGGACCACTTACAGACTATGGGCGGAACCCCAGTTGTTGTCGGAAACGGCTACTCTGGTAATGGCCCAGACGGTGACACTCACGCGGAAGCGTCAGCCACCAACAAATGGATGTACGCCACCGGCACTGTCAGGGTATACCTTGGCGATGTCGATGTCGTAAACGACAACCTAGCCCAGGGCTACGATGTGTCGGGCAACGCAAATGACATGAGACTCAAAGCAATCCGCCCAGCTGCGGTTTACTTTGACACATCCATCCACCTAGCTGTTCGAGTAGATCTAACAGCTTAAATCAAGAAATAAGGAGAATAGCTAAATGGCTACTCAAGAATATGCAGCCAGCATTCAGGGTGTGTCGATCCGTGTCACCCGCCTAGATGCTGCTGGTAACCTAATGGGCGGTGCTGGTGACTCGTACACCACATCCGCTTTCATGCGTGTATCTTTCACCCCTGAGTACGAAGAGGGCGACGAGATCACCGAAAAGGGTGCAAACGGTGTTGTATGTGTAACATACAAGGCCCCAGACACTCTAAAGCGTATCACCATGGAGCTTGCTATCTGTGAGCCAGACCCAGAGCTATCTGCTTTGATTTCCGGTGGTCTGCTTCTTCGTAAGAACCTAGGAACCGCTAACGACCCTAACCACAAGTCTGTCGGTTGGGCAGCTCCTGGTGTTGGTGACGACCCTGCTGGTAACGGTGTTGCTATCGAGGTATGGTCCCACGCTGTTAAGGACGGCAAGAAGGCTGGCGTATTGCCATACTTCCACTGGGTATTCCCATTCGTCAAGATGCGCCAGTCAGGTGACCGCGTTATTGAGAACGGCCTAATGGCTAACACCTTCGAAGGTTACGGTCTTGGAAACGCTAACTTCAAGTCAGGTCTTGACGGCCGCTGGGAGTTCCCAGTTGCTGCAGAGCGTCCATACGCTTACGCACGTGCCGACTGGGCTCCAACTGGTCTAAACGGCTTCTACACCTGGACCGATGGCTCTGGCCAGACCGTATTCACCTCTAACACTGCAGTTAACGCAAGCACTGTAACTGTAAACAGCTACTCGGCTACCCAGTCTGGTACTCTAGGTACTTTGGTATTCAGCGCTGCCCCTGCACTTGCAGTTGGCGATGTGATTACGGTTCAGAACGTATCTGCGTCACTCAATGGTGACCAGACCGTATCTGCGATCAACTCTAACACTAACGCTGTTAGCTTCGTAAGCGATGCCATCACCACAGACATCAGCTCGACTAACGTTGGCCGTGGTGCACGTGTTATCGTAACCAACTCGGCAACCGAGACCTATCCTGCTCCTACCCCAGTTACATCTAGCCAGCTGGGCACCGGAGGATCCACATACAACGTTCCTGGAAACATGGGATACAACGCTGACGTTGCAATTGACAACATCATTGCATCAAACGAAAACCCTAGCTAATAACTAGAAATAACGGGTGGTGGCTTGAGCAATTAGCTTAGGCTACCACCCGTTAAACTTATAAAGAGGTAAAAACATGCCAAGCAATTTATGGATTCTCCCAGAAGAGATGGGCGACTATGCCTACACTGAGTACACCCTAGAGGCTGCTCAGGTTGCGTCAAACCTACTCTGGGCCATGTCTGGCAGAAAATATACGGGAGAAACAATTGTCACCGAGCGTTACACCTGCACTCTTCGAAACAATCGAATGGGCCCTTCCGATCGTACTAACAGTCCTGTACTATTCGGTGGTGATGTATACAATATTCCGTCCGGAGACTATGACGAATATTCAGAGCTTACTTCTGACGGGCTATCGCCAGAATCCAGAATCAGACTCAGAGGGCGGCCAGTAACGCGGATTATTACAATCCGCAATAAAAACGGTAAAGTTCTAGATCCAAGTAGCTATTATCTTGTCGACCACTCGACTATTCAAATTAAAGCCGGTACCCCCTGGACTCCGTGTAACGTGGAGATTACATATGCATACGGGGTTTCTGTGCCTACCGCTGGAAAGATGGCTGCTCGTAAGTTGGCAATTGAGTTTGCTCGCCTCTGGGCTGGTGACGAGATGTGCGAACTTCCTCAGCGTGTGACTTCCGTATCACGTCAGGGTGTTTCTTACACTATTCTTGACAACCAGGAGTTCATCGATGAGCTTCGCACTGGTCTTTACGAGATTGACCTTTTCCTCAAGGTTGTAAACCCAGATAACGCTCGCCGTAAGTCTAAGGTTTTCTCTGTTGACACTCCTCGTGCTCGTAGGTACAATCCAAAGCCGCCTAGGTTAGTTGCAGATGATGACTTTGATCTAACTCTTTCTACTCTTGTTGGCTCTATTAGCTGGACTTCTACTGGTAGCGGTGCTGATCTAAGTAACTTCTTTCCTCAGAACTCTACCTACACCCCTAAGGTGGTTCTACGAAACTACGGAGAAACCACGTCTGTAACTCTGGAATCTTCTTCTATAGTCCTGGACTACGAAGATGACAAACTGGATTTCACTATCCCCTATGAAAAGGCTCAGGCTGCTCTTGGGATGGTAGATCCGGGAACTTGGACTCTATATGCCTCCTCCTTCGAGGATGAAGTAGAGAGCCTAGTTGAACTAGCATCTGGAAACCTCCAGATCAAGATGTACTAAGAAAGAAGAGAATATGTCAATTCAGACTAACTTCCGCGCCCAGGACATGCTGGGTGTTGCAAAGCCTGCCCCTAAGAAGGCTGCTGCCCCAAAGTATGTTGCTCCTGCCAAGAAGGTAGAGCCAGTTGTAGTGGAGCCAGTTGCAGTTGTTGAAGAGGTAGTAGCTGAAGACGTCTCCACCGAGGAGTAGTCCATGCCAAGCCAAGAACTAGACCTAACTGGAGTCTCCGAGGATGCGGTAAACCTCAGAGACATGATGGAGGGCGTACTCGGGAGAGTTCAGAACGTATTCCAGTCATATAACGTTGAGCTACCTGCGCGTCAGTATTGGACTATGGGAGCCCCAGCGGTAGATTGCGAGCAGTTGGTTGTCTATTTTCAACAGCTATATTTAGGCCCTCCAGGAGCGCAGGTTGGCGAACCGCAACGTTGCCACGTACCTAGGAGTGCCACTTTAACTATTTCAATTGCTCGAGCTACTCCAATTGTGAGTCAGAATGGCCGCCCACCCGCACCTGAAAAAATTGAAGCGGCCTCCGAGGTCTTAGCTATTGACGCTTGGGTCTTGATGGAATCTGTGAACCAACTAGATCAATGGGACGAGACTGGTTATGGTGTTGGAGTTATTGCTACCCTAGAGGTTAATCCTCCAGAAGGCGGCTTTCAGACCACCGATATGGTCCTCACGATGGCGGTTCCATAGAATGCCAGCATATGGCCTCATCCCCGATAGTCCGCTAATCACCGGAGCTAGTAAGCTCTATAAAAATGCTGCAAAAAAATTAAGGGGTAAGGGTCTTAACTTAAAGCCTAGAAACATGAAAGTTTCTATGCAATTTGGCAGGCTAGTTGTTTACAAGCCGATTCTTGACTTTGAGTTAAACCACAGATATGGAACTGTAGGTAGGCATCTACATAGGACTGCCAACCAGATATCTCAATTGGCTAAGCTCCAAGTAGGCAAGAAAACTGGTCGTCTAAGGAACAGTATTAGATTTCAACACTTACCTAAGAATGGCATGGGACCTGGAATTAAGGTTGGTGCATATACTCACTATGCTCGGCTTCACCATGATGGTACTAGACCTCATCTAATTGTTCCGAACAAGCCTGGTGGCACTTTGGTGTTCACAAAAGGTGCGCGTGTAATTCAAACCAAAGTTGTTAGACATCCTGGCACTAGGCCCAATAGATATCTGACGGACCCCATGAGAACTGTAATTAGAGGGCAGCGTCGCTCACTCAGGGGCTAGATCTTACGGTAAAATTATTAAGTAGTCCACATATAGGACTGCAACCACTAAGAGACATAGGAATAATTGACATGGCAAAATTTAGAGACTTCGGTGCTCCTGCGCTAGAGGGAGCTGACCCGATTTCGTTCAAGCTATTTGATGAAGAGTTCAACTGCGTACCAGCACTTCCTGGAAAAGTTCTACTAGACATCGTAGCTAAGTCCGCATCTGCTGACGTAGTAGAGCAGGCATCAATGATTACAGAGTTCTTTGGCAGCGTACTAACTGCAGAGAGCCTAATCAGATTCAACACTTTGATCGTTGACAAAGACAGGATTGTTACGACAGATACCCTGGGAGAGATTACCGGATGGCTGATTGAGCAGTACGCAGACCGCCCGGAAGCGCAGCCAGAGGTTTAACAGAGTGGGCCGTAGACCTCTGGCCATACATTAACGGAAAAGCGCTAACCCTAGGCCTTAGGTTAGCAGACATGGAGTTACGGGACATGCTTGATGTTTTGCATTTCTTGTTTGAAGAAGACTCTAGGTTTGCAACAGCTGAAGAGGCAGAATCAGTTAGTGCTGGCAGAACTGCTTTATATAGAGATCTATACAATGTAGACTACAAATATAAAATAAAGTCGCAGGGCAAGAAGCAGGGAAATTCTGGAGAATTCTCCTACAGCGATCCTGACGAAGTGAAGCCTTACATCCCTCCAACAGAATTTGACCCGGATTCTTTCAATCCGTTTGGCCAAGTTCTAGATGCTCCGATCGGATAACACATGGCAGTAATCGGACATGCAGAAATCGTTGTTAGGGCAATAACTAACAACTTTGAGAAAGAGCTGAAGAGCACTCTTAGTAATATCTCTAAGAGTGTCTCTGTCGGCGCTGGTCGCCAAATCGGTGATGGCTTTGCGGATGGGTTTAATCGCAGCAATGCATCAACCGTATTTGGAAAGGTGTCAGATGGCCTTAGGAGCATGGTACCTGAAGCTGAAGCTGCCCGAGAACGATTTCAAAGCTTAGTCAGAACTGGATTTGTACTTCAAGGCGCTCTTGGTCTTGTTGCTGGAGCAATCTCCTCTGTTGTAGTTTCTATTGGCCCGCTAATTGGATCACTTTTAGCGGCTGCTCCTGCTGCAGTGGTTTTGGCTAATGGTCTGGTTGCAATACAGCTGGCATCCAGGGTCGGTAAGGCCGCCTTTGGTGACATAGCTGGAGCAGTAAGCAATGCTACTAAGTCGCAGGGTGGCTACAATAGGTCCTTGGAAGACGCGGTAGAGAAGCTTAGACAACTTAAGTTCGAAGCCGAAGAGGCCGCATTATCTCAAGATAGGGCTGCACTAAATCTAGAAAAAGCTAGAGAAAACTTAATTCGTTCTCAGGAGATGCCAGCTAACTCCCGGGAGCGCCGGGAAGCTGAGCTTGAGTTTAGAGAAGCTGAGCTTGCATACAGGCGGGCTAAGGATAGAAATAATCAGACAAAGAAAGAGATAGCTAAGGGCGTTAAAGGGCAGATGTCTGCCACTGGTGCTGGAGCTGACCCATTTGCTGGACTTAACTCAGCGCAGAGGGCGTTTGCGCAATACCTAGTCAAACTGCAGCCTAGATTTGCCAGACTAGAACTAGCCCTCTCTAAGGCGTTCCTGAGACCGCTCAGGAAAGCTACTGATCTTTTGATGGACGAGCTTATGCCAGTCCTCGAGGATCAACTTCCTGGAATTGCAAAAACTACTGGCGAGGCTCTTAAGGGGATTGCAGTAGAGGCGTCTACGCCAGAAAATGCTGCAAGACTGGCAACAATCTTTAAAAACTCTAATCCGATTATCAAAAAAGTCGGAGATATTCTAGAAAACTTACTAACTTCTGTCTTAACCATCCTAGAAGCTTCTGATGGCGTAGCTACACAATTCTTTACTTGGTTAGATACTTTGACCGGCGGCTGGGCCGACTCCCTTGAGGTGATGGGACAAAACGGTTCTCTCAAAAAGTTCTTTGATGACGCAGGAGTAGAAGCCGCCAAGTGGGGCACCATCATTGGAAACATTTTTGATGGCTTTATCAACCTAATGGAGCTCACCACTGGCCCTGGTAGTGCCGGCGAGTACATGCTTGATTGGTTTACTGAAGCATCTGAAGGCTTCAAAAATATGTTTGCAGATGATCCTGAAGCAGGCAAGAAGTTTTTCAAAGATGCAATGATCAATGCACGATCTGTTCTTTCTTCAATTGGTGCTCTAGTTAAAGAAGTTCTTGGGGTAGCAGACAACCCAAACATTGCAGTTGCTTTTGACAAACTAAAAGAGGGCGCGCCAAGCATTGGGACCATGCTAGATCAGATGATCGACGCTGCACCTAGTTTTGCTGGATTGATTGTCACAATCACAAAAATTATGGAAGCCTTTACTGATGATGGTCAGCTAAAGGGCTTCTTTGACACTCTTAATGTTGCTGCAGGAAAGCTTTTAGAGTTTGTTCAATCTCCCGAGTTTAAAACTTTGTTAGACAATATCGGACCATTGCTCGGTGTACTATCTGCCGTAGGTGTTGTAATGGATGCAATTCAGTTTGCATTTAGTGTACTTATTGGCTACTTGGCATTTATGGCTGTTGGAGCTGAAAAGTTCCTAGCGCCGATCACAAAAGCTAAAGACAACATAAAAACACTCGTCAAGACCAAGCCACTTGGAGCGGGTGTATCCGGGCCAATGACTGCTGCCCAGGCTAAGCAAGCTGACATGTTTAAAAACATAGGTAAAGGACTTAAAGCCGGTGGAATTCTTGGAATTGTACTTCTTCTTGTAGAAAAAGCCATCGAATTTTATAATAAATTCTTTGACTTTAGGCAAATGGTTGATAGAACCTTTGGAGATTTAGGCAAAAAAGTTGAGGAACTCTTTGCAGAAATTGGAAAACTATTCGATGTCTTATTCGGGGGCGACGGTATAGGTGGCATCTTTGACGCCTTGGACCCGATAATTAAGTTCCTATTAGAAATCTTAATTCCAGTGATTGGGTTTGCATTCGGTGGTCTAATTGATGGTGCCAAACTAGTAGTAAGTGTAATTACTAACGTTGTAAAAGCTATCTTGACCCCTATTAAAACAATTATTCAGGGTCTTATGTTGCTGTTTGATGACCCTATTTTGGCTCTCCAGGTGATGATAGGTGGAGTTGTTCAGGCCCTAGTGGGAATCATTGACGTTGGAGTTAACAGCATTATTGACTTCTTGAACTTCGTGCTAGATAGAGTTGAATCTACAATTAGAACGATCGGTAACACCCCTCTAGGTGATCTAGCAAGAGATCTTTTTGGCCTCGACTTGAAGAGCTTCTCTATAGAGAGAATTCAAAAAATCGACATAGCAGGTGCCATCGGAAAAAATATCCAGGCTGGCTTAGACCGCAAGAAAAACGAAGACATTAAGAAAAACTTTAGTACTGGCACTCGTGACAGTAAGATACCTAAACTTGCAAGCGGTGGAGTAGCCTATCCAAGCCTTGGAGGTACTCTAGTTACCGTTGCAGAAGCTGGACGTCCAGAACGCATCGAACCATTGGACCCTAATGGACTCTCTAACAGAGATAAAGCCATGATTCAGGAACTGTCTGGTGGCTCCATGTCGGGAGTAAATGTCAATGTTTACGCGACACCGGGAATGGATGTCAATGAACTTACGCAGGCTATCTCTAGAAAGCTTGCAATGGAGATAAAGAGAGGCTCGATCTAATGAGCGAATATTACGATCCAGCAACTGACTTATCTCAGGTTGCTCAGGATGCCGAAAATAAACTAGTAAATAAGGCTTTATCCGCGCTTCCTGTTCCTCACATATCTGGTCTAAAACTACAAGGCGATATCTCCATCGGAGACTTAGTACTCAACACCATCGACACAACCGGGGATACCGCTGGAGTTATTTGGGTGTGTTCCGAACTTGACGGATGGTGGAATATTCCGGATCCAGAATTCCCTGAACTAAACCGAGGATGGGGCGATGGAGCATATGATGCCAATGGTAGATACTCTGCTCGATTGCTCACTTTGTCCGGATCGTTTCTGACTCAGACCCCTGAGCAGGTAGAACCAGCCCGTAAGAAGCTGATAGAAGCCATCGATCTAGTTTACCGAGGTGCCAACATAAAGGTAAATGAGGTTGAAAGAACTAGAAACTTAGACGGCACCTATACAGCATCTAGCAGCCCGAAGGTAGCGTTTGTTCGACTATCTGGTCGTCCAGAGATTATTTCTAGCAAGGCTCGCGGCCGCCATGACTTTGCTATCGGACTCAAGGCACCAGACCACGTTAAATATGAATACCTAGAGGACACGTATAGGACTGCAACACTTTCTAGAGGCAACAACACCACTATAACTAATACTGGCAACACTAGAACCCCGTTTATTTTTGAAATTACTGGTACCACTGCTTCTGGTGAAAAACTTACAATCCAGAACGAATACCAAAAAGATGGAGTAGCTGTAACTGAGAGAATCACCGGCATTGTGAAAACTGGCTCTGGGTATACAACCGAGATTGATACATATAATAGAAATGTCATTCGAGTAACTAGGACTGGTGACGTGGTCACTAGCACAGTTAGCGCTAGGGGAGACATCGACTCCTACGTCGATTGGCTGCAACTATACCCGGGCAACAATAAGATTACTTTCACCAGCACAGGCTCGTCCACTGTATCTTGCAAGATTAACTACCGATCAGGTTGGATCGGATAAGGTAAAATTTTACTAACGACGAATAGAAACTAACATGACGCTTCCAGTATCGACAGCTAGTACTAAGGCACCTGCCGCAGACTACCGCTACATTATCACGGACACACTGACTGACTCAGTTGTGGCCGAACTCCCGTTCGTGGATGTTTCGTTTGAAAACAGGCTCAACGAGGCTGGTCAATTTCAGGGATCTTTTCCAATAACTGAAGGCTCGTCTGTTTTAGACATCTATAATTCCACCCTTCCAGGTAAGAACTCGATCTATGTTCTGAGAGATGGAGAATGCGTGTGGGGCGGAATCATCTCCAGCAGGTCCTACAACATCAAAGAAAAAATTCTAGACATCTCTGCAGATGAGTTTGTTAGCTACTTGGACCGTCGCGCTGTTTGGAAGACTTGGTCTACAGAATTTCCTTGTGACATCTTAATCTTTAACGCTGATCAAGAAATGCCTGATGAGCCTGATGCCCCTAGGATGGGTCAAGTTACCATCATAGGAGATATTGAATTTACAGAATTTAACATTGTTCCTGGTAGCAGATTCCGACTTTGGTTTGGTTCTAAGACAGAGAGCGATGCAGAAAAGAATAAACAGTACTACGACGGATATTACACAGTTACTGATGATCCAAACTTCCCCGTGGATGCAGAGAATAAAACTTTTTATTTCTCTCCTTTCTACAGACCAGAGGGGCAAAAAAACTTTAGACCAATTGCCCTTGGCAACTATTCATCGGAGATTGGCTGCTCGGTAAAACTAAGACAGCAGACCGATGACTATCTAACAACTCTTCTTAATGCTCATTTTGCTGATGACCTTTTAGATCTTGGTTTTGCAAAGAGGGATAACATTCCTGGTAGATTGCAGATGCTGGAGATAGAGTCCTTTTCTAGGACCAATAATATTGTTACGGTAAAAACTGTGGCAGATAACTTTTTTGTCCCTGGCCAAATTATTGCAATTAAAGACTTACCTGGATTTAGAACCAATAGAACTAAGGTAATTTCCGTAATTGACTCAAAAACGTTTACTTATGCATTCACCGGAGCAGACGTACCTCAGACGTTAGCTAGCAACGTGAATCTTGTAACTCAAATCGCAAGATTTCAAAGAGTTTTAGATACTGCTACTTTTTACACAGAGGACCCTCATGGGCTTGCTGTTGGAGATATTGTTCGACTAAGCGGAGTCGACAGTCAAATAGACTCGAAAGACCTGCACGAAGTCACTAGAATTGGCACTAGTGCTGGATTTAACGACTCTATCTTTCAAATTGAAAGTAGAGGTCGAAAGATTAACATAAGTAATGCTGCCCCCAGCGCAGCTGCGACTAGGATTGCTGTTGTTGAATCTACTACTGCTGGGTCCTATATCAATAACTCTGACATCGGGATTACTTTTGAACGCGATCCGCTGCTGAGTACCACTATGGTGGAGCAAGAGCCAATCCTCGGGTCTGAGCTTTTCACTTTTAAGGAAATTATTGATAAATATTCAAACGACCTGATTGGCTTTGATTATAGGATCGATTGCACATTTGATAGAGAAGATAACACCTTCTCTAAAGCATTTAAGTTTTTACCTCTAGTTCCGGTGACTCTACAAAATTATGTAAGTGGTCCGGGCGGAACTCTGCCAGAAAATAAGTTAGTAGACCTACAATACTTTAGCGTTGAAGGTAAAAATGCTAATAGTGTTGCATTTGAATTCCCTGGAAACATTGAGACAGTCAACTTCACTGAGAGTTTGGAGGAGGGCGCTACTAGAGTCTTTGCGCAAGGTCAAAAATCAACAGGAGCTTTTTCTGCATATGGTGCAGCGACTGACTATTCGGCATTGACCGATGGTTGGCCTTTATTCGATAAAATCATTAAAAAGGACAAGCTTAACTATAGAGAAGACCTCTACAAGATTTCTAAAAACGTAGTTGCTCAGGCGCAGTTGCCTGTTGCCACATTCTCCATAACGGTAAATGGTAGCTTAGATCCACAGGTGGGCAGCTACAAGCCAGGAGATTGGTGCATTGTTAGAATTGATGATCCTTTCATCTCCCAGCGTTTGGGTAGTTATTACGAGAATAAGGGCGACTCGGACAGAAGAGTGTTTTTGCGAAAAATTTCGTCAGTTGCGGTTCAACTATCTGCTAACCCAACCCTCCCCGAGATTGTCACGTTGCAGCTCGTGACAGAGCCGGGTGTAGATATAACTGGAGCAGAGCGAGCATGGCGCGACGACGCCTAAGAAATAACAGGAGCTAATTATGGCAGTAAAAAGAACTACTGGAATTTCACCCGTTGTCTCCGGAATTGATAGGAGACTAAGGGCCGTCGAGGGTAGCGAGCCAGCTCTAGATGCTAGCATCTCGAATGCTCCTACGGTTGTGTTGGCTGATGATGATGATCCGAATCTAGATGTGGTGTTGCCACCTAGCGTAGACAAAAAGTACGAATACAAGAGGGTGCTTAAAGCCTATATTTATGGCAATAAAGTAACTGGATTCGGCTCTAGGTGCGAACTATACTTCGGAGAAGACCCTGAAATTGAAGCCGCTGACCCTGTGGATGTGCAGGGTATTCATGGCACCAGTACCGATGATTTTAATATTTCACCTAAGCAATTTAAAGTTTTTGAGACGGACACCCCTCCTTGGACTGGCAGAAAGTCTTGGAGAAATACGCCAACCACAGGGAACAACGGTGACACTATTACCAACACTGTTTGGTTTAATCCAGTTGTCGAAGTGCCATCCAGCTATCCGAGCACCAGTGGTAGGGAGCTAATCACCACTAGGCGTATCGATACAGCAGAGGTTGATGGATCTACTGTAACCGTAAATTTAAACGCTACCCACAAGTTTGAGGTTGGCGACATTATTTCCGTAGATCTCCCCGAGCCTGCTTTTGGTATTGACGGACTCTTTAGGATTACCGATGTTCCCGACACCAGCACAATTGTCTACCAGTTAGATTTCCCTGCAACATCTCCTGTTACTTTAGATTCTTCTGACTTTACTGGCGGCGAAGCGTATGTCTATCCGGTTGCTAGAAGAGTAGTCAAAGACGGTACAGTGTGGATTGACACAAGCGTTGAGCCAAACCGCGTTTGGGTTTGGAACGTTCTTCGTTGGTATGACACGGCTGAACCTATTGG
>RFTL01000041.1 GCA_009923455.1 Actinomycetota bacterium
TGTGCGATATCTTTTGCGGCCCACAATGCAGCACCAGAGCTGATTCCGGCCAAGATTCCTTCCTCGGCAGCAGCGCGTCGGGCGAACTCAAAGGCAACCGAGTTTGGCGCGCTCAGCACCTCGTCATAAATAGAAGTGTCGAGGATCGAGGGAATGAAGTTTGGACCGATGCCAGCAAGTGGGTGACCGGCTGCCTCACCGCCTGTGAGCAGTGGAGAAGCTGCTGGCTGGACCGCAAAGATTTTGATATTGGGGTTGAGCTCCCGCAGGCGCTGGCCGGTTCCAGTGATGGTTCCACCAGTGCCTGATCCAGCAATAAAGGCATCGATGTTTCCATCTAGATCGCGCCAGATCTCTTCGGCGGTCGTCTCGCGGTGGATCTTGGGTCCCGCTGGGTTTTCAAATTGACGAACCAAGACCGCACCTGGAATCTCCTGGCCCAGCTCTTCAGCCTTAGCAACCGAACCCTTCATACCCTCTGTGGCAGGGGTCAGCACCAATTCCGCACCATAGGCGCGGATCAAAATCTTGCGCTCAAGGCTCATCGACTCTGGCATCACGATGATGGTGCGGTAACCACGTGCTGCACCCACCATCGCCAGAGCGATTCCGGTGTTGCCACTGGTTGCTTCGATGATGGTGCCACCAGGCTTTAGCTCTCCGCTTTTCTCCGCCTCGTTGATCATGGCAATACCCAGACGGTCTTTCACCGAGGATGATGGGTTGTAGAACTCGAGCTTGGCATAGACATTTGCAGCGCCGCCGTCGGTAACGTGGTTGAGCCTAACCAGTGGGGTGTTTCCGAAGGCCTCGGTAATGTCGTTATAAACCCGCATTAAATCTCCAGTTTCAAACTTCCTTGACATCGAAGTGTAACCCGAGTGCTATCTAAAGCTTCCCCAGTTACAAATCATTACGCGTTCAGGGAATTTTGATACTCCAGATTTAGTCTTCCTAACTATGCGCATTCTTCCTTTTGTAGTAGCACCGGTCCTAGTCCTAACCCTCAGCGGTTGCAGCGTTGAAGAGGTGGCCAAGACAGCCGCCGATGCAGCCGCCTGCACCGCTCTCTCCTCAAGCCTTGATGGGCTAACTGAGGCCTATAACGCGGGACTGGTTGATTCAGGTGTGATCGCCAGCATCGACTCATTGGTGGGCGAGCAGGCAAGAGATTTGCTCTCCACCGGACTAGCCCAAGACATAGTCGCTTTGGGAGATGCGCTGGGTGAGACTCAGACGGCAGCATCTGCCCAGGACAAGGTTGCTCAACTAACCGCATCGATCACTGAGAAGTGCTCAGCGGTTGGTGTCACCATCGGTGAGTAGCGCTATCTAAGTTCTGAATCAATGCTGTTGCGCTTACTGATTTGAAGCGCTACCGGAATCGACAGCATTGCGAATCCGAACATCAACCACAGTGCTGCTTCCCAGCCTCCGGTGAGTTCGCGCATGACACCCACGGTTATAACAGCGAGTGATGCCGTGCCGTAGCTAAGCCCCTGACCGAATGCGCTAACTGCCAGCACTGTCGAGCGCTTTTCGCTTCGAAGGTTGAACAGAGTCAGCGCGAGCGGGAACATCGTGGGGCCAAACCCAGCCATCACCACAAAGAACCAAAGCCAACTGTTGCCAGCAAAAAGAAGCCCCAGGATTCCACCTGCCCCCATGACCCCCGAGAAGATGACTATCCAAACCTGGGCTGCGGGAAAGCGATTGGCAATTATGGGTACAAAGATCGAGGTCGGTAATCCCATTAGCGCGAACAGCGATAGCAGCAATCCACCTTCGGCAACGCTCACCGAGTTGTGTTCAACCAGTAAAAGCGGCAGCCAAGCGAAGCTCACATACCCAAAGACCGAGGTCATAGCCTGCATGCCTGCAATTGCCCAGGCGGTCGGCGCTCGCCAAATGGCCTTAGCGCCCTCATCAGTCTCAGGCTTTGGTTCTGGTGAAGAATTGCGCAGCAGGGAGATAAGCGGCAGGGCTGCCAAGAATGAGAACAGGGCCCATTGACCGAGCGAAAAGCGCCAGCCAGCCGCTTCTGCCACCGGCACCGCAACCAATGACCCAAGCGTTGCGGAGATTGCCGTCAGGGTTATGTAGAAGCTGGTAACCGCCCCCACCCGGTTCGGGAAGTACTTTCTCACCATTACTGGCAGTAGCACGTTTCCAATGCCCATACCCAACAAGGCAAACAAGCTGCCCGCAAACAGCGAACCTGCATCCCAAGCGAAGGCTCTTAGGGCATGACCGAGGATGATCATGACGATGGTGAGCATCAAGGTGTTTTCAACACCGATCTTGCGCGCCGGGCGATATGAGAGCTGGGTGGCAAGCGAGAAGGCAAGTGGAGCTGCGATTCCCAGCAGCCCAATCGTGATGATCGGAAGCGGAATCTCCTGCTGGATAAAACTAATGACCGGTGAGACCGAAGAAACTGCAGTCCTTAGGTTGAAGGCAATCAGCGCGATGGCAGCAATTGCCAAGAACTTTTTCAATTAAAAGACTCCAAGCTCACGCTGGATTTGCTCGTGAATCAAACCATTGGTTGCCAGAACGCTTGAAGTGGCTTCGGTAAGCGGTCCTTGAAGTGCGGTGAGTCTGCCTCCTGCCTCTTCAACGATGGGGACAAGTGCTGCTATGTCATAGAGTTGCAGCCCGTGCTCCGAAACCATATCGAGCACACCCTCTGCCAGGTACATGTAGCTCAGGAAATCTCCATAGGCGCGATCGCGCCATACCTTTCGGGTGAGCTCAATCAAGGACTCTAATAGACCCGCGTTATCCCACTGTCTAATCGAATTGAAGCTGATCGAGGCGTGCTCCAAATCTGCAATCTTGGAAACCTGAATCTGCCTCACAGACCCATCCACCTCCTTGGTGAATGCGCCTTCATTTTTAGTTGCCCACCAGCGTCTACCTAGTGCTGGAGCAGAAACCACGCTGGTGACAATCTCGCCGTTGACTCGAAGTGCAATCAGAGATGCCCATACCGGCACCCCTCGTAGGTAGTTCGCTGTGCCATCGATTGGATCGATTATCCAAACTCGATCGCTCGATCCAGAATTCGCAAACTCCTCACCAATCACGCTCTCCTGCGGGCGGTGCTGAGAAATCAGATCTCGAAGTTTTGACTCCACCGCTCGGTCAGCGTCGGTAACCGGGGTTCTATCAGGCTTGGTCTCGATGTTTAGATCTAAAGCTCTGAAGCGTGCCAGCGAAATCTCATCTGCTGCGTCAGCCAGGCGGAGAGCAAAATCAAGATCTTTCATCAGGACCAATCTACTGACCCAACCTCGGCAACCAGCCTTCGGAAGGAATCAAGTCGAAGTTCAGAAATCTCGCCCTTTGAAGCGGCAACATCCAGTTCGCAATCCGGTGCACTCTCGAGGTGAGAGCAGTCTCGTGGGCAACTTTCGCTCACTTTGGCAAGATCAGTGAAGCCCTTCAGTAGCCCGGCTGAGTTGATGCCAGCCAGACCGAAAGTTCTGACTCCAGGGGTGTCAACGATCCAGCCAGCATGAGCGGAGATCGCCCTCGCCGATGAAGATGTGTGTTTACCTTTGCCGGTAACCTCATTCACTTCTTGAGTAGCGCGGGAGTAGTTCGGAGCCAGGGCATTAATCAGTGTGGTTTTCCCAACCCCGGAGTGCCCAGCAAACACTGTGGTGTGACCCTTGATGTGCGGAATCAGCTGCTCCAGATTTGGCTTGTCCGACCTGGTTTTGATTACGGTCAGATCGAAACCTGAGAAGCTCTCCAAAAACTCACTTGGGTCTTGCAAATCACACTTTGTCATCACCAAAAAAGGTTTTATACCCGCGTTATATGCGGCCACCAGGTAGCGATCAACAAGCCTTGCCTTTGGCTCTGGATTTGCTGCTGCCAGAACAATCATCAGCTGATCAGCGTTGGCAACAATGGTTTGCTCTCCGGCCTCGGATTCATCGTTCAGCCGAGAAAGCGCGGTGCTGCGAGGCTCTACCTTCACAATTCGAGCGAGTGATCCTTTCTCGCCGGTGAGGTCACCAGCCAATCGGACCTGATCGCAAGTCACGCAGCCCTTGTTTCTTAGCTCCTTGGCAAGCGTTGCCAACACCTCTTTGCCATCGACCAGCACTCGGTATCGTGCGAGGTGAACCTCTAGCACCATTCCAAGAGGCGCATCATCGAAGTTTGGTCGGCGCTTGGTTCTTGGTCGTGAGCCACGAGGATTCGGTCTGACCTTGACATCGTCCTCGTCCAGGTAGTCATCCTCCGAGTAAATTCGGGTCATTTGCTCTCCAGCATTTGCTGCCAAAGCTTTGGAAATTCCGGCATGGTCTTTGAGGTGGTGGCGATGTTTTCAATCTCAATCGGATAGCGAAGACCGATGATTGCGCCAGAGGTTGCCATCCGGTGGTCCTCATAGCTCAGCCACTTACCGCCAATAAGTGCTCTGGGTTCGATGCTCAGCCCATCGGGTAACTCGGTGCAGTCACCACCAACTCGGTTTATCTCGGCAGTAAGAGCTTGAAGCCTGTCGGTTTCATGACCCCTCAGGTGAGCAATGCCGGTGATGCGAGTAGGGGAGTCGGCGAGAGTTGCCAGCGCGGCTATGACAGGTGCCAGCTCACCACCGATTGATAAATCTATGTCTATTCCGCGGATGGAATCACCGGTTAGCTTTAAGCCTGCATCGGATCTTGAAACCTTAGCGCCCATCAGCGGCAAAATTCGCTCGAACTCCGCACCAACCTGCGTGGTCTTCTCTGGCCAGTGCGGGATGGTGATTTCCCCCTGGCAGACCATTGCCGCGGCTAAGAAAGGTCCGGCATTCGAGAGATCGGGTTCGATGACTCTGGTGCCACCAGAAATCTCACCCGGCTCCACCCGCCAGCTGCGCTCGTCAATCGCATAGGCATTTACTCCGCGCGATCTGAGAGTCTCCAAGGTCATCTCGATGTGAGGCAGCGATGGTAGTTCGGCTCCGGTATGAACGAGGGTTAAACCAGATTTGAACTTTGCTGCCACCAGCAATAGCCCTGAGACAAACTGACTCGATGCCGAGGCATCAATTCTGAGTTCGCCGCCCTCTACTTCACCCGAACCATGAACGCTGAAGGGCAATCCCGCACCCTCGGCCTTCACCTCAGCGCCAAGAGCCCTAAGTGAATCGATGGTGGTGTGCATTGGTCTGCGCCTTGCACCCTCATCTCCATCAAACTCGGTGACGCCTTTGGCCAAGAGCGATAGCGGTGGCACAAAGCGCATGACCGTTCCGGCTAAACCACAGTGAATCTTTGCTCCGCCCGCTAAAGCATTTGGGGTGACAACTAAATCTGAGCCAACCCACTCACACTGCACGCCAAGGCTCTCAAGGGCCGCAATCATCAAGCGCGAATCCCGGGAATCTAGCGGAGCAATCAGCTTGGTTTGCTCACTGGCTATGGCAGCGAGAAGCAGCTCCCTATTGGTTAGCGATTTTGAGCCGGGCAGGTTCACTGTGGCCTTGAAAGCACGACCTTTGGGTGCTGGCCAGAATGGGAAATCGCTCATTGAGCTCAAGAATACCCGCGCCTTTGCAGCAGAGTTCCAAAAATCACCACGCGCTGCCTTATAAATCAATACACTCAGAGCTAATGAGTGATAAGAAATCAGAGAAGCTACGAAGCTTCGAACAGCAAGCATTACCGCTCATGCCGCAGCTTTACGGTGCTGCGCTTCGCTGGACCAGAAATCCTTCTGACGCTGAAGATTTGGTTCAGGAGACTTTCGCAAAAGCCTTTTCCGCCTGGTCCAAATTCGAACAGGGCACCAACCTAAAAGCCTGGTTGTTCAGAATCATGACCAACACCCACATCAACCTCTACAACAAAAAGAGCAAGGATCAGGCCAAAACCGCACTCGATGATTTAGAGGATTGGCAGGTTGGTGGCGGTGAATCGATCACCTCAATATCCACTCGCTCAGCCGAGCTTGAAGCCCTGGATAACCTGCCATCTCAGGTGATTCGAGATGCCCTTGACCAGATTCCAGACGAGTTTCGCATGGTGGTTTACTACGCCGTGGTTGAAGGACTTCCCTATGCAGAGATAGCCGATGTGATGGGCACACCTGTCGGAACTGTCATGTCGCGCTTGCATCGAGGGAAGAAATTGCTTAAAACATTGTTGTCTGATTACGCAGCCCAGGAAGGGTACCGCGTAGACAGAGAAGAGGAGTGATGATGAAACAGCTCGACTGCGATGAAGTAAAGCGCAGCGTTCATGAGTATCTTCACTCTGCGATGCACGAGCAGGAGCTAGATGCCGTTACCGCTCACCTAGCGAACTGCGACTCCTGCGAACAGCACTATGACATCGAGATCGTCTTCAACCAGGTGATTCAGCGCTCATGCGATGAGGCTCCAGCCTCGGAGCTAGCGGAGCGTGTGATGCAGCGTCTTCGCGAGATTCAAGACCACGACTAGTTGGTCTCGGTAAGTCCTAGCCACTCAAACCAACCCTTATTCAAAACCAGCCAGGCGATAAGGCCATAGCCAACTTGACCGGGCAATCTTCTTGGGTGGGTGGAAACCTCGGCTAGCCAGCCCTCGTGCTCGCGAAGTGGCCTAAAGCAATCCACATAGGTGATTTGGCGTCGCTTCACAACGTCTTCAAAGCCGGCGTTGAGGTGATCGATTTCGGCATCAAGCTCTGCAACTCCAGCTGGGGTCGGACCGATCGCAAAGATTTTCACGCCTTCTCTTGCGGCATCATCCAGCAGCGAAGCTAGGTTTAGCCTGGAGCGCGAAATGGTCAGACCTTCCAAAATATCCTGCGCTGATAGGGCTAGAACCAGATAGTTTTCACACTCTGGACTAAAGCGAGGCAGTGCCTCGGTTCTCCATCGCTCAAGAAGCTGTGAGCTGTTCTCCTGAACCATGGCCAATGGGAACATGGCAACATCGTCCCCCTGTGGGAGGCGAGCCTGGACTCGACCTAACCAACCCAGGCCCTTAGGGTCTCCGGCGCCCGAGAGTAACTCGTCACCGAGAATTACGACCCTAATCCTGCGCAAATTAGGCCTCGAATGCTCTTTGGATCAGGTCGGCCTGCTCGGTGGCGTGACGCTTTGCCGAACCAGAGGCTGGAGAGGCTGATGCCGGACGGGAGATGTTGCGGAAGTTGATGCCGTACTTAGGCATAAACAGACCCATGTAGGTCCAAGGACCCTGGTTCGCAGGCTCGTCCTGAACCCAGACCAATTCGGCTCCTGGGTACTGTGCAATCGCCTGCTTCATCTCCTCAACCGGGGTTGGGTAGAGCTGCTCGATGCGAATGATTGCGGTGTCACCAGTAGCGCGCTTCTGCGCTTCAGCGAGCAGATCCCAGTAGATCTTTCCGGAGCAGAAGATTACGCGCTTTACAGCAGCTGGGTTTAGACCCTGCTCATCCAGAATCACCGGCCTGAAGCTGCCCTGAGTGAAGTCCTCAACCGAGGATGATGCGGCCTTTAGTCTCAGCATCGACTTTGGAGTGAACACGATCAGCGGACGCTTTGGGTTGGCAAAAGCCTGGCGGCGCAGCAGGTGGAAATGTGATGCCGGGGTGGACGGCTGAGCAACCGTCATGTTGTTCTCGGCACAAAGCTGCAAGAAGCGCTCAATTCTTGCAGAGGAGTGGTCAGGCCCCTGACCCTCATAGCCGTGAGGCAGCAGTAGCACGAGTGAAGCGTGCTGGCCCCACTTTTGCTCCGCGGATGAGATGAACTCATCAACCACAGTCTGAGCACCATTTACGAAGTCACCAAACTGGGCTTCCCAAAGGGTGAGACCGCCTGGTTCCTCAACCGAGTAGCCGTATTCGAAGCCCATTGCGGCATATTCGCTCAGCAGTGAGTTGAAAACCTGGAAGCGAGCCTGGTTCTCGGAGATGTACTGAAGTGGCATCCACTCTTGACCGGTGTTGCGGTCGTGGAAGGTTGCGTGACGCTGTACGAAGGTGCCTCGTCTAGCATCCTGGCCAGCAAGGCGGACATTGACGCCTTCGAGAAGTAACGATCCGAAGGCAATCAACTCACCAAAGCCCCAGTCGATGCCACCTTGACGGCTCATCTCAACGCGCTTCTCGAGCAGCTGAGCGAGCTTAGGGTGAACGGCAAAACCTTCGGGCTGGTTGGCATGAGCGTTTCCGATCGCCTCAACTACCTCGCGAGCGATTGCGGTTGGCTTTAGAACCTCTTGCTTCTCACTTGCTGTGGTGCCGATACCCTCTGGACGGGTTGGTAGCGCAGCCGGGGCAGTCATGGCCTCGTGAACATCAACGAAAGCCTGCTCCAAAGAAGCTTGGAAGCTCTGGTTAGCCTGGTCGAACTCTTCTTGGGTGATATCGCCACGACCAATCAGGTTCTCCATGTACAGGGTTCTGACGCTGCGCTTGTGCTCGATCAGGTTGTACATCAGTGGCTGAGTCATCGAAGGGTCATCGCCTTCGTTGTGGCCACGTCTGCGATAGCAGACGATGTCGATGACGACATCCTTGTTGAACAGCTGGCGGTATTCAAACGCGATTCTGGAAACTCGAACCACAGCCTCAGGATCATCTCCATTGACGTGGAAGATCGGGGCCTGAATTGCCTTGGCAATGTCAGTTGCGTAGGTGGTGGAGCGAGAGTCCTTAGGCAGCGTGGTGAAACCAACCTGGTTGTTCACGATGATGTGGATTGTGCCACCAACTTTGTAACCCTCAAGCTGGCTCATCTGCAGCGTCTCGGGCACAACACCCTGGCCTGCGAACGCGGCATCACCGTGAATCAGAACTGGCACCACCGGGAAGTTCTCTGGGTTACCAAGACGGTCTTGCTTGGCGCGAACAATGCCCTCAAGAACTGGGTTCACGGCCTCTAGGTGAGATGGGTTTGCCGCGAGCGAAACTCGAACCTGCTTGCCCGAGTGGTTAGTGAACACACCCTCGGTGCCCAGGTGATACTTCACATCTCCCGAGCCCTGAACACCCTTGGTGTCCACCGAGCCCTCAAACTCCTTGAATACCTGACCATAGGTCTTTCCAGCGACGTTGGTCAGCACGTTTAGGCGACCACGGTGGGCCATACCAATGGCAACCTCGTGCAGCTCTGCATCCGCAGCATCCTGCAGAATCTGGTCTAGCGCTGGAATAAGTGATTCCCCACCCTCGAGCGAGAAACGCTTCTGGCCAACGAACTTGGTCTGAAGGAAGGTCTCGAAGGCTTCGGCCTCATTTAGCTTTTGCAGAATTCGGAATTGCTCTTCCTTGGAAGGCTTTACGTATGGTCGCTCAAGCTTGTCTTGGAACCAGCGGCGCTCTTCTGGATTTTGAATCTGCATGTATTCAACGCCGACGGTGCGGCAATAGCTGTCGCGAAGAATTCCGAGCATGTTGCGGAACTTGGCCTTGCTGCGACCTCCAAAACCACCGGTCTTGAAGGTTCTGTCAAGATCCCAAAGCGAAAGGCCATAGGAGCGGATATCCAGATCCGGATGCCACCTCTGCTGGTACTCAAGCGGGTCAATGTCAGCGATCAGGTGACCACGAACACGGAAAGCGTTGATGTACTCCTGGATTCTGGTGTTCTTACCGTTTTGATCGGCTAGGTCCCAGTGGAAATCTTGCACCCAAACCACCGGGGTGTAAGGAATTCGCATGTCCGCAAAGATTTGGTCGTAGAAGCTGCGCTCACCGAGCAACAGCTCATTGATGATCTTGAGGAACTCTCCGCTACCAGCACCCTGAATCACGCGGTGGTCGTAGGTTGAGGTCAGCGTGAGAATCTTTCCAACACCCTGCTCGGCCAAAAGCTCCTCGGCCATCCCCTGGAACTGAGCTGGGTAATCCAAGGCGCCAACGCCCACGATGCAGCCCTGGCCCTTGGTTAGGCGTGGAACGGAATGAACCGTTCCGATTCCGCCTGGGTTCGTGAGCGAAATGGTGGTGCCCTGGAAATCCTCGGCGGTTAACTTGTTGTCGCGAGCTCGCTTTACCAGCGACTCGTAGGCAGCAACGAACTCAGCAAAGTTCAGGCTCTCGGCACGCTTGATGTTCGGAACAAGTAGTGCCCGGGTGCCATCCGGCTTTGGGATGTCGATGGCCAGACCAAAGTTGATGTGCGGGGGAGTGACCATGGCCGGCTTGCCGTCGATCTCGTCATAGAAGACGTTCTGAGAAGGGAACTCCTTGAGAGCCTGCACAACGGCGTAGCCGATCAGGTGGGTGAAAGAAACCTTGCCGCCACGGGTGCGCTTCAGGTGGGAGTTGATGACAATTCGGTTGTCGATCAAAAGCTTGGCTGGAACCTGTCGCACCGAGGTGGCGGTCGGGATGCTCAGCGATGCATCCATGTTCGAGGCCAGAGTTTTCGCCATGCCCTTCAAGATGGTGACTTCAGCCTCAGCCTCGGTTTCATTTGAGGTTGTGATTGCGCCAGTCTGAGCTGGGAGATTCGCCGGTACCGGTGCACTCTTTGGTGCACTCTCGGTAGCTTTTGCCACTGGGATGGTGATGGCTTCGGTCGGGGTTTGCTGGGTTTGTGCCGGTGCTGCTGGAGCTTGGACTGAGGCGGCTGGGGCTGTGCCTTGGGTCTGCTGATACCGCTCCAGGATTGGCCACCATGACTTGTCTACCGAATCGGGGTTCTGCAGCCACTGCGAATACATTTCGGCTACTAGCCACTCATTTGCGCCAAAACCGGTGTCGGAGTTCATATTGTCGGCCATCGACAGGGTGCCCCTTTGTGTGAAATTGGTACGACCGGCCAAAAGTCTACCCGTATCACTCTGTATAGTGTTTTCGAAATGGATCCTGACAAACATAGATCTTGGCCGGTGGCTAGGTGAGCGACTACCTGCTGCTGGCCTTTGGTGTCCTGCTAACTATCGGGACCGGCTTATTTGTCGCGAGCGAATTCGCAATCATCAATACCGATCGCGTTGAGCTCGAAACCCTGAAGAACCAGGGTCAAAAAGGTTTAGATCTCCCGCTTCGCGCAATTGCAAAAACTGCAACCCATCTCTCCTCTGCTCAGTTGGGGATTACTCTCACCACCTTGCTCACCGGATATGTTCTGGAGCCTTCGGTTTCCAGGCTGATTTCACCAACGCTTTTGGATTTAGGTGTCTCGGAGCCAGCGGTGCCGGTGGTCTCTGTGGTCGTGGCGATGGTGATTGCGACCCTGTTCTCATTCTTGATAGGCGAGTTGGTGCCCAAGAACATGGCGCTTTCTGCTCCAGTCAGAGTCTTGAAGCTGGTGGTCGGTTTCCAGCTGCTGTTCACCTGGGTGTTCTCGATTTTGATTCGCTTCTTGAATGCGAACGGAAACTACCTGCTCAGAAAGCTCGGGGTTGAACCTAAGGAAGAGCTATCGGCCGCTAGAAGCGCCGAAGAATTGGCATCCTTGGTTAGAAGAAGCGCCGATCTGGGGTCACTCGAGCAAGACACGGCTCAGCTGATTGAAAAGACTATTGAGCTTCAAAGTCTCACCGCATCCGACATCATGACTCCGCGAGTGAAGATGTTCAGCCTGGATCGCGATGAAACTGCGGCGGACTTGATTTCTATTGCGGCCAAGACTGGGCACTCCAGATTCCCTGTGATTGGCGAGGATGCCGATGATGTGGTGGGCGTAGTGCACCTCAAGCGTGCAGTGTCGATCCCGGTTGAGCGTAGAGACCAGGTGCCGGTTTCAGCTTTGATGGTGGAGCCAATTCGAGTTCCAGCGACGATGACCCTTGATCGCTTCATGATTCAGCTTCGCGGCAAAGGCCTGCAGATGGGTATCGTCATCGACGAGTACGGCGGCACTGCCGGGCTTGCCACACTGGAGGATGCGGTTGAAGAGGTGGTTGGTGATCTTGCGGATGAGCACGATCGCGCTCGCTTCGGAATATCACGCTACGCAGATGGCACGCTGAGTTTCTCAGGTCTCACTCGCCCCGGAGAGCTGGAGGATTTCGACCTAAAGATTGCCGAGGACGAGGATTACGACACCGTCTCTGGTTTTGTAATGGCACAGCTCGGTCGCATTCCTGAGGTTGGCGACAAGATTGCGGTTCAGGGCGGCGTGATATCGGTCACTCGCATGGATGGCAGAAGAGTGGATCGGCTTCGTTTCACCCCGGAGGTGAGCGATGAATGAAGATCTGGTGGGCCTAATTTGGCTCGTGGTGCTATTGGCTTCTAACGCCTTCTTTGTCGGTGCCGAGTTTGCCGTGATTTCTGCTCGGCGCTCGCAGATTGAACCAAAGGCTGATGCTGGAAATGGCCTTGCAAAAATCACGCTCAAGGCCATGGAGCAGGTCTCCCTCATGCTGGCAACGGCCCAGCTTGGTATCACAGTCTCTTCGCTTTTGATTCTGGTAATTGCCGAGCCAGCAATTCACCACCTGCTAGAGATCCCGCTCTCGGCATTGGGTCTCGGTTATGCCACCACCTCGGTAACGGCATTCGTGATTGCACTGCTTTTGGTTACCTATCTGCATGTTGTGTTGGGAGAAATGCTCCCCAAGAATTACGCCATTTCGGTTCCAGACCGGGCCGCATTGGTGCTGGGCCCAGCACTTTACTTCCTGGCTCAGTTGGTTCGCCCGGTGGTTTGGACGTTGAACCAGGTTTCTAACTTGATTCTGAGGTTGTTTGGCTTTACCCCAAGAGATGAGGCAAACACCGCCTACACCCTCAACGAGGTGGAGGGCATCGTCGAAGAAAGCACCAAGACCGGTGTTCTTCAAGACCAGGGTGGCACCATTACCAAAGCCTTCGAGTTCACCGAGAAGAGAGTTCAGGACATCACAGTTGCAACAGCGGATCTGGTGTCACTACCGCTTGGTGCAACCGCAAAAGATCTCCAAGAACTGGTGGCAGACAGAGGCTTCTCTCGCTTCCCTGTAGTTCAGGATGGTGAACTGCTGGGATATTGGCACCTAAAGGATTCCCTGGTGTCAAGCGTTGACCACACAAGCTGATGCGCGCCATGATCTCTATCCCGCAAACTGCTGAGCTGGAAGATGCATTGGCTCAGATGCGCAAGGCCGGTGCTCACATCGCCCGCAGCTTTGCACCGGATGGCAAGGTGGTCGGCTGTGTTTTCCTCGAGGACATCATCGAGGAGCTGGTTGGCGAAATCGAGGACGCAACTAGGCGGTAGGGAACTTTCCGCGTTCGTACTGCACTGGCCAGGTGATATCCACACCCAGCTCGTGGGCCGCACGAAGTGGGAATTGCGGATCGCGTAAAAATTCTCTACCTACCAAAACCACATCGACCAGTCCTCGCTGCAGAATTTCCTCGGCTTGCTTCCCACTGGTGATCTGACCTACCGCTCCTACCTGGGTGTGAGACTCGGTCTTTAGATTCTCTGCAAACGGCACCTGATAGCCCGGACCCGTAGGGATCTTGACGCCCATCACTAATCCACCTGAAGAGATGTCAAAAAGGTCAGCGCCGTGTTCATGGCACCAGCTGGCAACCTGGTTGGTCTGCTGTTGATCCCAACCGCCCTCAACATAGTCGGTTGCGCTGAAGCGAACAAAAACCGGAATCGATGAGCCAACAGCAGCACGAACCTCGCTGACAATCTCAAGCAGCAAACGAGCACGATTTTCTAGTGATCCGCCGTAGTTGTCGGTTCGCTTATTTGTCAGCGGTGACAAAAACTGATGAATTAGATAGCCATGAGCCGCGTGAATCTCGATGGACTGAAATCCAGCCAGTATCGCCCGGCGGGCGGCGGTGCCAAAGTCAAGGGCAAGCTGCGCAACCTCATCGGTTGCTAGCTCCCTGGGTGCTGCGTAACCCTGGAATGCTTCGCCGGTGGAGGAGATGGTCTCCCAGCCACCTTGAGAAATTGGCACCGATCCAGATCCAGATTGCATCCGGTAGGTAGAGGCCTTTCTGCCGGCGTGCGCTAGTTGAATCGAACTGGTAGCGCCCTGGGCGTGAATGAAAGCAGTTACCCGCTTCCAGGCCGCCATCTGCTCGTCGTTCCAAATGCCGGTGCACCAGGGTGTGATCCGACCTTCAGGTCTTACAGCGGTCGCTTCTGCCATTACAAGTCCTGCTCCACCGATGGCGCGTGCACCAAGATGAACCAGGTGCCAATCATTAGGCATGCCGTCTTGGTCCTCGCAGGAATACATGCACATCGGAGAGACCCAGATGCGATTTCGAACCTCAACATCTCTGATCTTGATTGGGGTAAAAAGCAGGGTCATTTGGGGAGTTTCTCCAACCTTGGATTTGCCAGAACGATAAAGATACCCAAAACCGCACCCCAACCGATGGCCCACTCAAGTG
Source organism: Actinomycetota bacterium (assembly GCA_009923455.1). Taxonomy (GTDB): domain Bacteria; phylum Actinomycetota; class Actinomycetes; order Actinomycetales; family Microbacteriaceae; genus Aquiluna. The sequence goes on from RFTL01000041.1 coordinate 14,289, forward strand.
GCAGTGCAACCGTCAGCAATCCAATGATTGATGGGCCGGCTAGGGTTCCGATGTAGGTGATACCAACAACCCTTGCCATGTTCCTGCCGTGATGAGTTGGCTCGCCAATCTCTCCGGCAGCAGCAAAGATTTGCGGCACCACTCCAGAAACTCCAAGTCCGAGTAGGAACCAAAGCACAAGTGAAACTTCGCCAGAGGGCGAAATCGCTTGAAGTGCTATTGCTACTGCCGCCAACAGGGATCCCCACTGAATGATGAAGCCACGACCCTTGCGCTCGACAATGCGGTCAATGAAGAGTCGTCCAAGAATCATTCCAACATTGAATGCCGCCAAACCCCAGGCGGCCAGCGCAACCGTAAAGCCCTGAACATCTCGAAGGTAAAGCGCGGACCAGTCCTGAGCCACACCTTCGATGATGCCTCCCGAAGCCGCCATCAATCCCGCCAAGAGCACAAACCCCAAAACTCGGCGATTGGATTTACTGGCTGCCTTGTTCTCAACCTTGTTCTCTCTTACCGCGTTTATCTCATTGGGCAGCAGCCAGCGCGCAAAGAAGATGGCCAGGACCGAGAGTGTTGCGCCAACCACCGGCAGGGTTTCGCTCTGCACAAATCCCATTGAGATGGTCCAAAATCCAAGGGCAGCACCCACCAAGCCACCCACCGACCAGAACAGGTGGAAAAAGGTGAAGATTGCTCTGCCGTTTGCCTTCTCGACCTGCAAGGCGGCCGCATTCATCGGGACATCAACACCGGATAGACCAAAACCGATGCCAAAGATCGCCAAGGCAAGCCACAGCATCGAATCCGCAAACGCTGGACCGAAAAGCGAAAGTCCAACCACAATGCCACCGAGCAGGGTTGTAGTTTTCGCACCGATGTGGTCAATCAACCAGCCGGCGATCTGCATCGATACGAATCCACCGAGCGCTGAGAAAATCAATAGCCCACCAAGCTGCGCATAGGTTACGCCAACGGTCTTTTCGATAAGCGGGATGTGGACTGCCCAGAGAGCAAGCGACATGCCACCGGAGAGAAAGAAGAACGAAACTGCGATTTTTGACTTGAGAAGACTCACGGCCACAACTCTATGCCCGCAGTAGCGCCTCGAGTTGTTTACCAACCGCTTCGATTTCGATTAGAAAGCCATCGTGACCAAACTCACTTTGAATCACCTGTAGCCCGCCACCAATCAGTGGACCGGCAATTCCTGCTGCGATCTGCTCTTGGCCGCTGATTGGGAAAAGTCGATCAGATTCGATTCCTAAAACCAGTGTCGGGCAGTTGATTCTGGAGAGAGCGTTCTCCACTGAGCCGCGATCCCTGCCGATGTCGTGCGAATTCATCGCGCTCACCAGCGTGATGTAGCTGTTGGCATCAAAACGACGGACGAACTTGTTGCCGTGAAAGTCCAGGTAGCTCTCGACTGCATATTTGCCGCGCTCGGTTAGTGGAGAAACCTGTGATTGCCAGCTTCTACCAAAACGTTCGTTTAGCTCTTCTGGCGAGCGGTAGTTCAAAAGTGCCATTCTGCGGGCAAGGGCTAAACCTCGGTGAGGGCCAAAGCCTGGTTTAGCGTCGTAGTACCAACCCGACGCGAAGTTCGAATCAGA
>RFTL01000042.1 GCA_009923455.1 Actinomycetota bacterium
CTTTGGTTTGAGCGTCGATCTCGACGATGACGATTTCTGGGGTGGTAATTGGGTGGGCCATGATTTCCTTACGCGGGCGCTGTCAACTGGTGAACTGACGCATCTTTGCGCATAGCCCCCTCTCTACTGGAAGCGGTTACCGTTTCAGATTACTCAGGGGAAACTCAGATTCAGCCCGTTTGCGGTGCGTATTTATCCAAAAATATTGATTTCTTTTTGTAGGTTGAAAACAATTTCCCTTATTTAGTGGTTGAAAGCTGCTCCGAACCCCACATTTTCGGTCCATTCGGCTCTTTGCAAGGGAAAACTCCCAGTGATTTAGCGCGACACGGGGTTTCGCCACGCCCACAAAATCAGTGGAATCTGCAGCGGTAGCCGCAACCAAGCAGCGATTGCGAGCCAAAGCTCTCCGTTTAGTGCGTTGATTGCAAACCACCAGTTGGCAGGCCAGATCGCTAAAAGGGTTGCCACGGTTAGGTAACGACCCCAGTTTTTTCGAAGCAGTAAGCCAAGCGCTGAGGCTAACTCGGCAACCCCTGACAGATAGATAAGGAGTATTGGTTCAGGAGCCCACTGCGGCATCAGGAACATAAACCCCTGCGGGTTTATCAGGTGAAGCACACCAGAAAGCGTGAATGCCGAAATAACTACCCAACTGCCAACGGGCAGCTTTAGTGTCTTGCTAGCCACAGCACAAAAGAATCAACAATTCGACGGCCAAATCCGTAGAACACAAACTTCAGTGCTCTCACGTCCCAGCTAGCCGGATATATCGGTCTTGGGTTTTTAGCGGTAGCAGCCCTGACCATGGTCTTCACAACCTGCTTGGGACCAGGCGAGTGTCGGTAAAGACCACCTAGGTATTTGTTGAAGCCCTCCATCACCTTGTCGTAATCGGAGATGGACCTTGAATCTCTCAAGTGCCCAAAGGCAACCGAGTCGAAATTGGTTCTGACAGTGCCGGGTTCGATAACCGAAACCTTGATTCCGAGTGCTTTGACCTCTTGACGCAGTGCATTCGCAATCGCTCGAACCGAGTGTTTGGTGGCTGCATACCAGCCCAGTCCAACCAGCGAAACATGCGCCACAACGCTTGCGGTCATCAGAATTCGGCCGCTGCGTTGCTTGCGCATCTGGGGCAGCACGGCCCGAATGCAACGCTCAACGCCAAAGACGTTCACTTCGAACAGCGCTCTGACTTTTTCTTGTGTGGTCTCTTCAATGGAGGCAAAGTTCCCAAAGCCAGCATTGGCAACCATCAGATCAATTCGACCTTCGGCCTTGATGACTTGCCCTACAGCCTTGGCCACATCCGAATCAGATGTGACATCCATGCGAATAGCTTTGGCACCGAATGCTTTGGGGTTATCAAGAGCCGCCTCATCTTTATCGGTTGCGTAGACAACCCAGCCCCTAGCAACAAGTTGTTTGGCTAGCTCTAAGCCGAAACCGGATCCGGCTCCTGTGATTATGGCGACATTGCTCATGCAGCTATCTAACCACCGCTTGGGTAATCCCCCTAGTGCCAAGGCGGATGCATGGCAGAATGTCTCCATGACTTCACACACTTCAGTTGCAACTCTGCACACCAACCACGGCGCAATCAAGATCAATCTGTTTGGTCTACACGCGCCAAAGACTGTTTCTAATTTTGAGGGCCTAGCCACCGGCGAGATTGACTGGAAGGACCCTCGCACTGGTGCGGTGCAGAGCGGCAAGAGTCTCTACGAGGGCGTCATCTTCCACCGCGTCATCGAGGGCTTCATGATTCAAGGTGGCGACCCAACCGGCACCGGTATGGGAGGCCCCGGCTACCAGTTTGGTGACGAGATTCACCCAGAACTCACCTTCCAGGAGCCTTACAAGCTAGCAATGGCCAACGCCGGTCCTGGCACCAATGGCTCACAGTTCTTTATCACCGTTGCCCCAACTACCTGGCTCCAGGGTCGCCACACCATCTTTGGTGAGGTTGCCGACGAGGCAAGTCGCAAGGTTGTTGACAAGATTGGCACCGTAGCTACCGATGGCCGCGACCGGCCACTGGATGATGTCGTAATCTCAAGCATCACCATCGATAAGGTCTAATGCTTCGCCTCAAAGGCAGCTCAACACCTATCACCAGCGCACTGCTGGTGCTAAACGGACTTATTTGGCTCGGACAGATATCCCCACTGGGGTATCTGTTCACCAATCAGTTCTTTTTTGCGCCACTATTTGCTCCGTTTGAGCCCTGGCGCATGCTCACCTCGGGGTTTGTCCATGACTGGTCTGGCCCATGGCACATCCTGCTCAACTCCTATGCCATCTGGATTTTTGGTAGACAGCTAGAGCCAATGCTGGGAGCACTGCGCTTCTTGCTGCTGTATCTGACATCGATAATTGGTGGTTCAGTTGCAGTGCTATGGCTATCCGACCCTGCGGTGCCAGTCGTGGGTGCATCGGGAGCATTGTTTGGTCTGATGGGCGCTTACTTCATCATTCTCAGAAGCCTTGGCGGTAACCCTTCTCAGATCTTTGCCTTGATCGCAATCAACTTCTCGATGGGCTTTTTCGTATCAGGCATCTCCTGGGAGGGGCACCTAGGAGGATTGGTCACAGGCCTTATGGTCGCCCTGGTTTACTCGTCTAATCGGAAGCCTGGCTTCAGCGCGCAAAGAGCCACTGGCCTAGTTCTAATTTGGGTTGGTTTGGCAGCAGCTACGTTGCTGAAGATCAATCAGTGGGTGTAATTACTTCCACTTGGTGGTCATTACAAAGCCCACCATTGCGATACCAAAGCCAATCAAGATGTTCCAGTTGGAAAGATCGATCGGTGTTGCGCTGCCCAGTGGGTAGCGAGCACTTGAGATGTAGAAAGTAAGGATCCAGATCAGACCAGCAATCATGAAACCGAACATGGTTGCTTTGTACCAGGTTGGGTTTTCTGCCTCTTCCTCACCCAATACTGCAGGGCGAGCTGGGGCCTCGGACTTTGGCTTGCGTCTTGAACGTGATTCAGGCATGGGTAGAAGTTTACCTATAGGGCCTGGTTTAGGCTATTCCACAAATGGTGCGGATTCTGGTTTTAGACAATTACGACAGCTTCGTCTACACCCTCAACGGCTATCTTCAGCAGCTGGGTGCTCAGACCGAAGTCGTGCGTAATGACGCCGTATCTGAGGCCGAGCTGCCTGATTTGATCGCAAAGTTTGATGCGGTGCTGATCTCCCCGGGTCCTGGAACACCGGCAGAGGCAGGTCTCTCAATCCCAACCGTCAAGCTAGCTCTCGAGAAGGACTTTCCGGTTTTTGGAGTTTGTCTTGGTCACCAGGCCATTGCTGAGGCAATGGGTGCGACGGTGAAGAGTGCTCCCGAGTTGATGCATGGCAAGGTATCGAAGATCAATCATCAGAACAGCACGATCTTCAATGGTTTGCCTCAGGGTTTCAACGCGACCAGGTATCACTCGCTAGCGGTGGTGAATGACACGGTGCCGGATGACCTAGAGGTCACTGGTCAGACTGAATCCGGAGTCATCATGGGCCTGCAACACAAGACCAAGCCGATTTATGGAGTGCAATTTCACCCAGAGTCAGTAATGACAGAGGGTGGCTACCTGATGCTCGCAAACTGGCTTGAAACGCTGGGGCTTCAAGGAGCGGTTGAGAAGGCTAAAACCCTAAGCCCTCGAATCGCCAACTAACCGTTTGTTGTTGAGGTCGGCGACGGTGTCGGGCTCGGTGATGGAGTGCTGCCACCAACACACTGAACATAGAGAACCATGTTCTGAAGTTGAGCTGCCTCACCCGGCAAGATCGACTGCTCGATCACGATGTTTCCAGGGGTTCCATTGCAGGTATTGGCATCGATGATCTCGATTGAAACCGTGTAGCCAATGGTTGGAGCAGTGAGGATGTTTCTAGCTTCGAGCACCGAAAGGTTTCTTACATCTGGAACCAAGACCTTGCCATTCGACAGCGTCAAATTCACGATGCTGCCAAGCGGAAGACGCTGACCAATTGCTGGATCGCTTGCGATGACTACACCCTCAGGCACAGTCGCGGAGGAAACCACGGTGATGGTCCCGATAGTTAGGCCCTGACCCTCAATCATTGCCACCGCTTGCGCCTCGGCGATGTTTAGGACGTTTGGAACCACGACCTCGGTTGCACCACTTGATACATAGAGGGTGATTGGAGTGTTGGCCAAAACATTGGTTCCAGCAATTGGCTCCTGGCGAATCACAACGCCTTCGGGCACAGTGTCGCTCTTTTCGTAGACCCTGAGAACTAAGAGCTCTTGACCAACCAAGGTGTTGTAGGCATCGTCGTATAGGGAGCCCTCAACATTGGCCACGATTATGCCACCGGTGTTGACGGCTGGATTAGAGCTACCACCGAGTGAGAACAACCAAACCAAAAGACCAACCAGAATCACTGCCACACCGGTTCCAAGCCCCCACAGCACTCCCGCGTTCAACTTTGCAGTCTGGGTGACAACCTCTTGGCTCGGAGCAGTTTGTAGCGATTCAAAAATCTCGTCAACTGCACTTTGCTCGCCGGTAAATGGCGAAGTGGGGTTTGAGATTACTTCGGTCTTCTCGCTAACGAAGACTTGGGTTCTAGGAGCTGTCGCAACAGCGGCGCTCGCAGCAAGCAGGTGCTCCCTGAACTCGGCAGCTGACTGGAAGCGGTCTTCCTTGTTCTTGCTCATGGCGCGAAGCACAACGGCATCGAGCTCTGCAGAAACATTTGGGTTGAATTGAGAAGGAGCTGGGGCAGCTTCAGAGACGTGCTGATAGGCGACTGAAACTGCACTCTCACCTTGGAATGGTGGGCGACCAGCAAGCAGCTCATACAAAATCACACCGGTCGAGTAGAGATCGGTGCGGGCATCTACCGCTTCGCCGCGCGCCTGCTCCGGTGAGAAGTACTGTGCGGTGCCGACAATCCCAGCAGTTGCTGCTTGAGTGGCTGAGTTGTCTGAAACCGCGCGTGCAATACCAAAGTCCATCACCTTGACCTGGTCAGCATCGACAACCATGACGTTCGCGGGCTTGATGTCGCGGTGAACCACTCCTGCAGAGTGGGAAACTTCTAGTGCGGTGAGGATTCCAGAGACGAACTTCACCGAGCGGGAAATCTCAACATTGCCCTCGTGAATCAGTTCACGCAGCAGGCGCCCTCGGACAAGCTCCATGACGATGAATGGGGTCTTGCGGGTCTGGCCATTTTCATCAATGGTCTCTTCCTCACCAGCGTCATAGACCCGAACAATTGTTGGGTGGGCCATGCGAGCACTGGCCTGAGCCTCTTGGCGAAATCTGGATTCAAAGTTGGCATCGTTGGCCAAATCAGACTTGAGCAGTTTGATGGCGATGGTGCGACCCAAACGAGTGTCGTAACCCTCGAATACCTCAGCCATGCCCCCGCGGCCAACAAGTGCTCCGAGCCGGTAGCGTCCCGCTATCAGTCTCTCGTTTTCGTTCACTACTGCTCTTTCTGCCCTGGAAAAGTTTAGTTTTGTCTCTGAGTTATTCCGTTATGACTCGATAACCATCTGGTTACTGATCCCCCTGAACATTCTGACTCTGAGTCTGACCTTCGATCACGGTTGATGATTCGGACCCGGGATTAGCCGGATCCACAGGAATCTCAACCGGGAGGTTTGAAACCTCACCGACGTAGTAAGTGACATCAACCACTGTGCCACGTTCGATGTTCCCGGTCGGGCTGACGGCATAAACCGTTCTTACCCTCGGGTCGGTTCCGGGGATTAGCTCCCCTGGAATCGCATTTACCTTCAAGCCCAACTGGTTCAGTCGGGCGGTCACATCGGAGAGATTTTCGCCAATGATTTCGGAGCGCAAAATCAGAATCACTTCCGGTTCAACCGGCTCACTCGATGTCAGTGCTTCAGATGTGGTCACTGCCTCGGTTTGGGTTTGAGTTGGCGCGGGGGAAGGGATCGAACCGGTATCAGGCTCGGAAAGTATTGCGACAATCACAACGATTGCGGTTACCAACAACAGCCCTAGAGTTGCCAACCAAGGCCAAACAATCGGTGCCTTCGGAAGCTGAGCGGTATCGGTTGGGATGACCTCGGTCGCCGTGGTTTCGTCCTTACCCGCTACATAGCTGGGAACGCTGTAGCCAGGTCTGCGCTTCTCCCGAAGCAGTGCCTCCGCACGAATCGCCAGAGAACTGGCGGACTCGGGACGCTGATTCGGTTTCTTCGCCAAGCAAGAGAGCACCAGGTTTTGAACCCTCGGGTCAATGTCCTCAGGCAAGGCCGGTGGCATCTCATTGATATGAGCCATGGCAATTGCCATTTGGTTTTCACCACTGAATGGTCTCTTGCCGGCTAGGGCCTCATAAGCCACAACACCAAGCGAATACAGGTCGGTGGCTGGGGTTGATGGTTTGCCAGTTGCCTGCTCGGGAGCAAGGTACTGTACCGTGCCCATAACCTGGCCAGTCTTGGTGAGTGGAACCTGGTCGCCAACTCTGGCGATACCGAAGTCGGTTATCTTGACCTTGCCTTCGGGGGTGATGAGCAAGTTACCGGGCTTGATGTCCCGGTGGATTAGACCCCGCGCGTGTGCAGCGGATAGTGCTCTAGCGGTCTGGGCGATGATGTCTAGAACCTTCTCCTCGCCCAGTCGTTTCTCACGCTCGATCAGGCGTGACATTGATTCGCCTGGAACCAGCTCCATGACCAGGTAGGCACTGCCTGTGTCCTCGCCATAGTCATAGACATTGGCAATACCTTCGTGCTCAACGAGCGCAGCAGACTTTGCCTCTGATCTGAATCGCTCTAAGAAAAGTGGGTCTCCGAGGTACTCCTCTTTGAGGATTTTTATGGCAACCTGCCGCAGGATGAGTTCATCCTCTGCCTGCCAAACTTCACCCATACCGCCGATGGCAATACGAAGTTTGAGACGGTATCGATCACCGTAAAGCTGACCTACTGCGGGTTTCATTTATCCAACACCGCCTTCATCACTGCTCTAGCAATCGGGGCGGCAATCTGGTTTCCGGTGCCGTTTTGGCCAATGCCACCACCGTCTTCAACCACCACTGCCACAGCAACCTCAGGAGCTTCGGCAGGGGCGAACCCCGTGAACCAAAGGGTGTATGGATCGGTTGGGCCATTTTGAGCAGTTCCAGTTTTTCCGGCAACCGCATATCCAGAGATGCCTGCTCTGCCAGCGACTCCAACCTCAACCGAATCAACCATCATGCGGGTCAGATAACCTGCGCTGAGTCGGGAAATCGGTACCGAGAGCACCTTGGGTTCAGGGTCCTGCAAGACGTTTAGGTTTGCTGCCACAACCATCTCGACCAGCTGCGGCTGCATCATCACACCCTGGTTTGCGATTGCTGCTGAAACCATTGCCATCTGCAGTGGGCTCACTCGGACATCAAACTGACCAAATCCGGTCAGGGCAGTCTGAGCAACGTCTGGGTCCTCTGGGTAGTAACTGGGCGTGACCTTGAGCGGTATCGAAAGATCTGCACCAAAGCCCATCAGTTCAGCCATGGCCCTAATTCGATCGTCACCAAGCTCGTTGGCCAACATCGCAAATGGGATGTTGCAGGATTTGATAAGTGCAGTTTCAAGTGTGACTGTCTCACCCCTGCCGCAACTGGAGCCCCCAGAGTTTCTGATTTCGGTCGTGGTCCCAGGGAGGGTGTAGGTCTTCAGGTTTCTAAATCGAGTTGCCGTGGTGAACTGGCCGGACTCAAGCGCGGCAGCAGTGACGACCAGCTTGAAGACTGAGCCAGGGTGATAAAGATCGCCAGCAATCGCCTTGTTGATTAGTGGCTGATCATCATCTTCGTCATAAACCCGATAGGCATCATTTACGGGCTCATAGAGGTGGCCGGCCAGCAGGTTGGCATCGAAGGTTGGTTTAGAAACCATCGCCAGAATGCGTCCGGTCTTAGGTTCGATTGCAACAACCGCACCCTTGCGATTGCCCATGGCATCCCAAGCTGCTCGCTGAATATCTGGGTCAAGAGTTAGCTCAACCGCAGCACCAATAACTGGCTTTCCATCTAGTAGCGCATTTATCTGTTCGAAGAACTGCGCCGAGGACTGACCCGACAGATAGGAATTCATCGCCCGCTCTAGGCCATTGGACCCAGAGAAAAGCGAAAAGTAACCGATTACCGGGGAGTAGATAACCGACTCATAGTTTCTGATGAAGCGATAGGCATCGTTGTATGGAAGCGATTCAACGACCGGCACTCCACCAACCAAAATTGGACCACGTTGGGTTTTATAGGTTTCGTATGAAGCCCTGACATTTCGTGAGTCTGAGTAGAGCGAATCCGCTCTCAGCACCTGGATCGAGCTGGCCATAAGAAACAGCGCAAGAAACATAACCACGAGCGCAAGCCCGACTCTTCTCACCTGTCGATTCATGCCGCCCTCCTGGTTGAGGAGTCAGAGATCACAAGCAGCAGCGCCACTAGAGCCCAGTTTGCCAAGAGGGATGAACCTCCCGCAGCGAGGAACGGGGTGGTCAAACCAGTAAGAGGCAAAAGCCCCATCACACCGCCAGCCACTACGAATACCTGCAGACCCAGCACAAATGCCAATCCGGTTGTCAGCAGCTTTGAAAAGTCGTCCGAGTGTGAATTGGCGATTCTCAGCCCGCGATATATAAGCAGTAGGAAAGCAGCCAGCACCGCGAAGATTCCCGCCAGACCAAGCTCTTCCCCGAGAGCTGCCAAAATGAAGTCGCTCTCAGCAAGTGGAATCAGCTGCGGGAAGCCACCTCCCAAGCCAGCTCCAATGACATCGCCGTTTGCCATGCCAAACAGTGCTTGAGCCAGCTGATAGCTACCACCGGCTGCGTTGTAGTTGTCTTGTGAAAGTGGGTCTAGCCAGGAATCGAATCTCCTGGAGACATAGTCGAACAATCTCGAGGCGACTAATGCTCCAGTGAGCATCATTGTCACTCCGACCCCGACATAAAACGCTCGTCCGGTGGCGGTGTAAATCATCACCAGGAACAAGCCGAAGTAAAGAATCGAGGTTCCCAGGTCCCGCTGCAACACCAGCACCCCGACAGTTGCGAACCAGACCACCAAGACCGGTCCTAGATCTTTTGCCCGCGGCACTCTCATCCAAAGCACCCGAGAACCAATCTCGCTCAGGGAATCTTTGCGAGAGACCAAGTAGCCAGCAAAGAAGATTGCTAGCAGGATCTTTGCAATTTCTCCCGGTTGGAACGTGAAATCTCCAATTCCAATCCAGAGCGTTGCGCCGTTTCTGGTTCTTCCAATCACCGGCAGTGCCGGAAGAATCAACAGGACCAACGCCCCGATGCCAGCAAGGTATGGGAAGCGCCGCAGCACCAGGTGGTTTGGAACCAGCCAAATAACCAGCGCTGCAATCGCCATCGCAATCAAGGACAACCAAACCTGGCGATCGGCAAATAGTGCCGTTCCCCCTCGTGCCGCCTCAGCCAGATCGAGGCGGTAAATCATTGCGATGCCAAGGCTGTTTAGTAGAAATGCAAGCGGCAGGATAAGACCATCTGCGCTGACTGCCCGCTTTCTCAAAACAAAGTGAATCAGCAATGCCCCGAGAGTTGGCAGCGCCCAATAGAAAAGCAATGACCACTGCATTTTCTGCAATACCGCCAGCTGCACCTGAGCCAGCGCAAACGCTAGGATGCCAGAGACCCAAAACAGCAGCACCGCCTCGAAATTGCGTGAGCGCGGGACCGCCTTGAGAAGCTTCGGAATTGCAGAGGTGAGTGAGGTATTACTCATTTTGCGCCTCACGCAATTGGTCAAGAATGCGCTTGGCATCCTGCAGTGATTCAGCCGAAATTGAGCGCTCGATCAGGTCTTGCTGGAATACCGATAAACCATCAACTTCGATCTCGGAGACGAAGTAGGGCTTTGAGAACTTGAACGGACCAAGGGATTCTCTAATGCCTTGGAAGATAGTGACGTTGCCCTGGTAGCTGGAGACGTAGTAGCGAGTTTGGGTGTATTCGTAGGCAACATAGCCGATTCCGGCAAGTGCCGATGCCAGCAGTAGCCAGCTGGCGATGATGCGGGCAGATTTGAAGCGAATCTTTCTTCTGGTTTCGGAAAGAATCTTGTTGAGAAGTTCTTCAGACTCTGGTGCATACTGAGTCGGATCTTCTGGGGTCTGCAACAGGTCCAGCAGGCTTCTTGGTGAGAACAGGCGGAGGATCTTGTTGCCCTTGCGCTCCTCAATCACAACCTCATTAGCGGCAGATCCAACAAACACAGCCGCCGGTTCAATCTCGGTTTGCACTGCAGAGCGCACGATATCGGTGATAACTACGGTTACGTTGTCTGGGGCACCAAATTCAAGTGCTTCTCCCACCAGTAGCTCTGCAGCCTCTTCGGTTGGAACCTTTGAGGTCAAAATTCGATTCATTACGCCGTCGGGCACGACACCCGAGAGCCCATCACTGCAGAGCATCCAGCGATCGCCCGGTAAAGCATCGAAGATCGAAATGTCGATTTCTGGCTCACCGGAGACATCGCCCAAGACTCTCATCAACACGCTGCGTCTGGGGTGAACCAATGCTTCCGCAGGGGTGATTCGACCCATGTCCACCAGCTTCTGCACGAAGGTGTGGTCGTTTGTGATCTGGCGGACTTCACCGTCTCTTGAAAGGTAAATTCGGCTGTCGCCGATATGGGCGATGATCATCTGGTTGCCGTGGCGCAACATTCCCGAGAAAGTGGTTCCCATGCCCTCTAGCTCGGGATGATCGACAACCGTTGCAGCCAACATCTGATTTGCTTCCAGAATGGCTCGCTTTAGAGATTCAATCGCCTCTTCAATGCTCTCGCTCTTTGCATCCGCCAGCGCTATTCGCTGCGAAGCGATTGCGGAGGCGATGTCACCACCGGCGTGACCACCCATGCCGTCGGCAACGAAGAACAGCTGGTAGCCGCAATACCCGGAGTCTTGGTTTGAGCTGCGGTGCTTGCCGATATCGCTAGCCGCATAACCTACGGTTTTGATGGCCAAGGTTTAGGACCTCAACTCAAAGTTGGTGGTGCCGATGCGAATTGTCATACCGGCCTTGATGGTTGCCGGAGTGGTTACCTTTCGGCCATCCAAGAACGTCCCATTGGTTGAGCTCAAATCCTGCAGGACCCAGTCCTCGCCAACCTTGATCAGTTTGGCGTGGGTATTTGATGAGAACTCATCAGAGAGCACCAGATCGCAGCCCGCGCTTCGACCAATCAGAATCTCGGTCTTGTCTTCTAATTCCAAGCTGGTTCCAGCTGTGCGGCCAGAGAGAATTGCGATCTGAGTCGGTTCGAAACTATCGGTGTCTTCAAGTCCAAGCGATGCCACCTGGCCAGGCAAACCGCCCGGCAGCTTCGGAGCATTCTGCTTGGCGATCTTGCTGATGACCCGTCGACCATAGAGGTCCGCGCGAATCACAGATAGCAAGCTGAGGATGAAGATCCAAAGCACGGCAACAAAACCAATACGAACTAGAAAGAGCGCGAGTTCACTCACTGAGACTCCCTCGCAATCAACTCGAACACAAATTCACTGCGTCCCGCCGTGATCTTGTTTCCTGAGGTGAGGGCAACCTCTTGAATCTTGATGCCGTCTACAAAGGTGCCATTTGTAGAACCACGATCTCTAATCGCAGCACCCTGATCGTTCCAGGCAACTTCGAAGTGAACTCGGCTCATGCCTCGGTCATCAATTGCGATGTCAGAGCTTTGGTCTCGTCCGATTGTTGTGGTGCCTTTTTGAAGAGGAATCCTTTTTCCATTCACAAGTAGAGATGCGAACCAGTGCACCGAATTGTTTGACCCGGAGCTACCGACCCTCACCTGACCCCGAGGAAGCTTGGGATCAACCTCAATCTTGAGAGTCAGCTCGCCGGCCAAACGATAGCCCTGCTTGGCTGCATGCATTGCAATCTCAGTTTTGATTGATAGCAACATGGCTGGGGAAATTCGAGCTGAGTCGTGACCTGAAACCAGGATCAGATAGCGATGCGGAACTAAAACTCTTGTGAGGTCAATTTGCTTGGCGGCGTGGTCCATCGCGCGACGAACAGCCTGAGTGATTTCAACCGGCTGCAGCTCAGCTTTGCTTAGGCGAGCAAACACCGAGCCAAACGCTAGCTCGATGCGTTCCTCAGCCTTTTCCAAAAAGCTCAAGCGAGACCTCTTTCTTGCGCGCTCAGGTGGTGGTTAGTCTACCCAGCGACCCTATTGATGTCCGAGATTTGTCTGGTAATCTCATTGCGCTTGACCAACTAATTGTTGACTAAGCGCGAGTGGCGAAATGGCAGACGCGCTGGCTTCAGGTGCCAGTGTCCGCAAGGACGTGCGGGTTCAAGTCCCGCCTCGCGCACGTAAGGGGGAATCCCATCACCGCCCAAGCCCTAATCATCAGCCTCGAAATCATCGGGGTAATTGGCTTTGCACTCTCCGGAATAATTGAAGCAGCCAGAAAACAGTTCGACCTTGTGGGTGTGGTGATGGTTGGATTCATCGCAGCATTTGGTGGCGGAACCCTGCGTGATGTGCTGTTGGATCGGCGCCCATTTTTCTGGGTGGAACAAGAGTTTTGGGTATGGGCATTGATCGGTATTGGCCTGGTTCTGCCGTTCTTTTTCAAGTCTCGCCACATCGATTTAACTGAGAAGGCAATCTTGGTGCCGGATGCAATCGGCCTAGGCGCATTTGCAGCGGGAGGCACCCACGTTGCACTAGTTTCGGGCGCTTCTCCGATGGTGGCTGTGCTGATGGGTGTTGTTACCGCGACGGTCGGTGGCGTGCTCAGAGACGTCTTGGTGAACGAGGTCCCGAGAGCATTTCATGACCACCAGCCATATGCGGTTTTAGCTTTTGTGGGCGGTTGGTTGGTGGTACTGCTTAGCTACCTAGAAATCCCGCAATCCCTCGATGTGCTGATCGGTGCGGTGGTAATCGTTCTACTTCGCCTTGCCTCAATCAAGTTTGGTTGGGAGCTCAAAAGGTGGAAATTCCTCTAAGCCAACTGCCAGACAAGGCACTTTTCTGGGAGTCGTCTGGAAGTTAGGACAAGGATTTCTGACTTTTCCCTTGAATCCAAGAAACCATCTCTAACTTCGACCTTGTCACCAAAGACAAGGAGAATCATGAAGAAAACAACCGGTGCAGCAATTGCACTTGCAGCTGCGATTACTGCAGGCGGTGTAGCTATGGCTATCCCGTCCCAGGCGGCATCCTCCTCCGATTCAGCGAGCGTTGGTCAATACCAAGGTGAGCGCGGAGATCACACCCACGCCACTATCTCTGCGACCGTCACCGGAATTCCTTCGACGGTGACTAGTTCAAGAGATGTTGCTTTGGGCGCTTATTTCAGTGCATATGTTCTGGCCGATGGTGCAACCGCTCCGGCAACCGCACCATCTGACAGCCACCGAATTCATGTTGGCAAGGGTCGCGGTCATGACTCTGCAACTGCTATCAGTGGCTCAACCCTAACCAGCGAACTTCGACTTAGAGGTGGACTGGCAGGGACCACAACCCGGGTTGCGCTATACCCATCTGATGGGTCAGCACCTGCGATTGTCACCATCAAAGTTGATCAGAATTCTGTCGTTACAGTCACCTCTTCAAAGCCGCTAACCGTTGCTTACTCGGCTGCCGTTGCGGCTGAGTCAAAGGCCAATAAGGCTTATGACTCAGATGGTCATGGTCGAGGTCACCGCGATGGTGATGGCGATGGACGTGGTCACAGGGGCGATGGACGCGGTCACTCAGATGGTGATCGAGACGGACACCGTGGCGGTCACGGTGGCAGTCGGCACTAATTAGCAAAAACAAACCCCGCCAGGTCTCGCCTGGCGGGGTTTGTTCTTAACCGACTTCTTGAAGTCTTCGACCTCTTGTGTGCTGGGGCTTGCAAGCAAGGTTTTCTGACTTCTGATTGCAGTCATCGCAAAGCAGAATCAGGTCTCTGCAGCCCAAATCTGAGCAGTTTCTGAAACTTGAGGTCTTTCCACCACATGCCTCACACTCTCCGATGGTTTTAGCTTCATCGGAGAAGTTGACGTTCATACGGCCATCGAAGACGTATAGCGAACCTTCCCAAAGGCCCTTGTCGCGGAATCTTTCTCCGTAGCGAACAATGCCACCCTCAATCTGGTAGACCTCTTTGAAGCCGCGGTTGATCATGACCGCTGAGAGAATCTCGCACCGAATACCTCCGGTGCAGTAGGTCACAATCGGCTTGTCTTTCAGGTGATCGTATTTGCCGCTATCTAGTTCCTTGATGAAATCGTGGGTGGTCTGAACATCTGGAACCACAGCATTCTTAAACTTGCCAATCTTGGCCTCGAATGCATTTCTGCCGTCGAAGAAGACCACCTCGTCGCCCTTTTCTGCAACCAAAGCATTTACTTCGTGTGGCTTGAGGTGCTTGCCACCATTCACAACGCCTGACTTTGCAACCTGAACCTCATCAGGGGTGGTGAACGCAACCAACTCGTTTCTGACCTTGACGCTCAGTCTTGGGAAATCATTTCCGGTTCCCTCCGACCACTTGAAGTCGGTTTTTCCAAAACCCGGATACTCCTTGGTGGCGCGGCAATACTTCTTCAGATCTTCCATGTCCCCACCCAAGGTTCCGTTGATTCCGTGCTTGGAGATAAGGATTCGGCCCTTGAGGTTCAGCGACTGGCACAGGGTCTTCTGCCAGAGCATGACCGCTTTAGGGTCCGCAACCGGAGCAAAAGAGTAATAAAGGATGATTTTGTTCAGAGCCATATCCCAAGTCTAACCAGCAAAAAGGTGCTTAGACTAGGGGCTATGTCGATGAAGCCAGGCCTAGATTTAGGCGCAATCAAGCACGAAGTTAAGCCACAGGATGATCTTTTCCGCCACGTAAATGGACGTTGGTTGGATGAAACCAAGATTCCCGAGGATCAAGCCCTCTACGGTTCCTTCCACATGCTCCGAGATGACTCCGAGTTGGCGGTTAAAGAAATCATTGAAGAGGTTGCAAAGAATCCAACCCCTGGTGTGGCTCAGCAGATCGGTGACCTATATGCATCTTTCATGGATGAGGCCAAGGTCGAGCAGCTTGGGGCTGCACCTCTGAAGCCAGGCCTTGAGCGGATTCAGGCAATTTCAAACTACGCAGAGTTCTTCCAAATGATGGGAGCTTTTGAACGTGCTGGAGTCTCCGGACTCTGGGGTTCATACGTGGACAACGATCCAGGCGATCCGGAGCGCTACCTGGTACACCTTTATCAGGGTGGCATCGGTCTTCCCGATAAGGACTACTACACGGAT
>RFTL01000043.1 GCA_009923455.1 Actinomycetota bacterium
GCTCGAGTGGTAGCGTCAGTGCGCCTGTTGCGACGAATGGAACTTCGTCACCTGAGTCTTCCCAGCCGAGTGAATCCACCGCAACTTCCGCAACCAACAGCTCTTCTGTATCGGTCGAGCTTCAAGCGGTGCAGGTTTCGGGTAGTTCTGCGGTTGTTGCTCGTCAGGCACTATTGATCACTCCAGATCCTCAAGAGGCTGCGAGTATTTCGAACCTTGCCGTTGCAATCTCTGGCCTTAGAACAATTCAGCGCACAGCCATCCAGGAGCTTCCGAGAGATCCAAGCCTGAACTACAAGGTGGTTTCTCTAACACCTGAGATCTGCAAGGCAAGCAAGGCCAGAGTCAGAGTCACGGCTACTGGGGTTTGCCAACTTGAAATTGAGATAACGGATGCCGCTGGCAACTCCTACGGGATTTTGAGGAAGGTCAGAAGAACCAATTAGCTTTCAGTGGCTAGAGCCCTAGAACCTTGCCGGTCAGCAGTCGAACTGCTACCAAAGTTTTTGAATCGGCGGTTCCAACCGCTTTGCTCACGCCTCTGGCTCTCCAGTCCAAAGACTTGGGTTGATCGGCCAGCACAACGCCTTTGGCTTTCGCTGTATTGATTGAAACTTCAAATGGGTAACCCTTGGGCTGGCTTGTGATGGGGCAACAAATCATCATGCCGGTTAGTTGGTTGTAGCGCTTATCGGATAGCACCAATACCGGTCTATGACCCGCTTGCTCATGTCCTTGCGTAGGGTCAAGACTCAGCCAGAGGATGTCACCCGCGGCTGGAGCGAAGTCCTTTGCCACTAGATCAGCTCCTTGCCCACTGGACGACCGAAGTCGACCTCAGTGTGGAGGTTCTCTTTGGTAATCAGGTCTAAAAGCTGGTCAAGACTCAGATCCTGCTTTGGTTTAGCCTGCAGCGTTACCTTGCCGCTGGAGACCCTGATATCAATTTGGTCATTTAGCGCTAAACCGGCCTGCTGTAAAACAACCGCGGGCAGTCTCACTGCGGCACTGTTGCCCCAACGACCGATGCTCGAGGAGATGTTCTTTTCATTTGACATTGTGTCTACATTGTAGATACTACCGGAAGCAACTTCAAGAATCTTGCTCATGGATAATCATCTTGTCGAAGTGCTTACCTTGCCGCTTTGTTTTATTCACAGCCCGAGGCTCAATCGACTTCTGGTGCGCTCGAAAGATGACTAGTGGTCTTCGTCTACCTGTTGCTGTCGTAACAGCATTCAGCACCCGACAATCACCCTGCGAATTCTCTCTAGAACCAGAGATGATTCTCAGAGCTAACTCGGGGAAACCACCTTCAGCCCATCTGCAGTGGCAGCTTCAGCAAGGCGTGAGTCATAGGTTACAAACTCACCAAGGTTTTCTCGCACTGACCTGGCGGTTGCAAGATGGATAGCGTCAAGCGATCTAAGACCCGGCTTTGTCAGGCTTGCTGCGCTATAAAGGATTTCTTGTTTCATGGGAATCAATGTCATCCCACGAAGTGCAGCCTCAGCGAGATTGGTTTGTTGACCCAGCTTGTTTAGCTTTCCAATTAGTTCAGTAATAGTTAGCTCTGAGGTGAAGAGTCGATCAACGTTCTGGGTAAAGTAATCGACCATCGCGGTCGATTCAGTTTCTTGGATGAAGACCTTTAGTAGCGCCGAACTGTCGAGATAGTTCAGGATCACTAGAACCGATCCTCGCGTGACTCATCGAGCAGCTCTTGGATTGAATGGCCCTCGACCTTGACGGGCTTTAGTTGGCTTGGGTCAAACCTTTGAGTTGGCCGGATTAGTCTCCCCTCCAGCTCCATCACTTTGAGCGGGTCTTCGGGATAGGGAACCAACATCGCTACCGGGTTGCCGTGTTCGGTGATGGTCACTGCCTCACCGGTTTTGGTTATGGCCACTACTGCTGATGGATTTTGCTTTAGCTCTCTGATACCCACTGTCTTCCCCATGTTCTACAAAGTAGCACAATTGCCTGTTTAGAACCATGCTCGCACACATCAGATGCTGGCGTTTTTGGGGCTGTGGATAAGTGTTAGGTCCGATACTTTGGCTTTGGAACCAACTCCGATGAATACTCCGCCTGCTCGGGCAGGTTTTTATTTAGATACTCGAAGTCTTCGCCAGAGAGCTCAATGTCTAGTGCCGAGACGCAATCGAGAATGGTCTCGGTTCTGGTGGCACCTGGGATAGGCAGGATGCTGGGTGAATACTTTCTGAGCCAAGCCAGCGTGATTGCGAATGGGCTTGCTGAGTACTTCTTACCGATCTCCTCAAAGGCTGAAGAGTTTGAAATCACACTCTTTTGGCGAGCGCCGCCCAAAGGCGACCATGGCAGGAAGGTTATGTCGTGCTGTTCGCAGACCGCTAGGACATCTAGGTCGTGGCGATACTTTGGGCTGAACTCGTTCTGCACCGAAACGATTACTCCCTCGCCTGCAATCTCAATCGCTCTTTTTAGTTGTTGAGCGTCATAGTTTGAGACACCGAGCTGATCGATGATGCCTCGTTCTTTGAGGGCAAGCAGGTTTTCAACCTGGGTTTCAAACTCAATGCTTGGGTCTTGTCGGTGGTGCTGCCAGAGCGAGATCTTGTCAACGCCTAGTCTCCCCGCCGACGCCTCAGCGGCTCGCAGCAAATAGTCAAGGCTTGCGTTTCTGCCCCATACTTCACCTGGCTTTCTGGTGATACCAGCTTTGGTTGCAATCACAACCTTGTCCTTCTGAGCTTTCGGTGCTGACCAGGTTCTTAGCGCCTCGGCAACAAAGATCTCGTTGTGGCCGAATGCATCCCAGGTTGGTGCATATATGTCAGCGGTGTCCAAAAAGGTGATGCCAGCATCTAAGGCCGAGTGAAAGGCCGGCAATGCTTCCTCAACTCTTCTCACAGGATCGAGGGCTGCTCCATTTGTGAAGATCCAGGAGACGTTCATGCAACCTAGGCCAATTGCAGATACTTCGGTGTTTCCTAGTTTGTGCTGCTTCATTGCATGCTCCTTCATTTCTAGTTTTGCGAGTCTTTCACCCAATCCAAACCCATGGCTAACAGTTTTCTATCCGCGGTGAAGAAAACTGCGTTGTGCCAACTGGCTTGGCAAATCAATGCTCTATCGATTGGATCGTGCCTGATCAGTTGTGGGAAGTCACTAACCCGCTCCAATTCGGCTCCTGTCGGGGGAAGCTCGCTCAGCCCCGCTTGAAGAGCTGCACTCCGAAGCACGCGTTGATTGGACACCTGCTGGTCATAAAACTTGGTCTCAAGCTCCAGAATGCTGAGGCTCGAAAAATATAGACTTTGGCTTGAACTCAGCTTCTTCTTTGCAGTTTTTCCAAGCTTTGAGTCACCGGTTAGGTACCAAAACAGGGTCTGGGTATCAAGCAAAATCATGAGAGTTTGTCTTGGTTGAAACTTGCTTGGAAATCGCTATCTGCCTTTTCCCAATCAAAATCCTCGAAAGCACCAGAGAGTATGCCGAAGCCTGCTTGCTCTCGGTTCTTCAGCGGGGTCAGCGCGATGACCTCCCGCCCGCGATTAGTGACGATGACCTCTTCACCTGACAGGGCTAAGTCAACGTATTTGGAAAAGTTCGTCTTCGCTTCGTAAATGCTCACTCTGTGCCTCATGGCTCAATGCTAAATAACTTGACCAAGTTGACCAAGTTAATTTCTTGACGCTTTGAGGCTATTCGCCGATCTCGAAATTCACTTTCGAGTTTCCACAGCTAGATGGTGCTGGCGTCAATCACGAAGCGGTAGCGCACATCAGATGCCACAACGCGCTGGTATGCGTCATCGACCGCTTGAGCATCTGAAGCATTAACGATTTCAACATCCGAGACGATATTGTGCTCGCCACAGAAATCCAGCATCTCCTGAGTGTCCTTTATGTTTCCGGTGTTGGCACCGGCAATGCTCTTGAGGCCACCGATGATTGAGAACGGGTTGTAGCTCTGGTGATTGCCCGGCAAGCCAACATTCACCAAAGAACCACCAACCTTGAGCATGCCAAGCAGGGCATCAACATCCAGGTCGGCACTGATGGTGTTCACGATGACATCGAAGAAATTGCGGTGAGACTCAAAAGAATCTGTGGTGATCAGGTAGTCCTTTGCTCCAAATCGGATCGCGTCTGCCTTCTTGGCTGCAGAGTGTCCAAGCACATAAACCTCAGCACCCATTGCCTTGGCAAACTTCACTCCCATGTGACCTAATCCACCAAGGCCCAAGATTGCCACTCGCATCCCCGGTCCCACTCTCCAGTGCTTTAGCGGTGAGTAGAGCGTGATGCCGGCACAAAGTAGTGGGGCAGCTGCGGCTGGGTCGAGACTCTTTGGCACAGTCACCACATAGTTCTGATCCACCACGATGTCCTGGGCGTAACCACCATAGGTTGGTTCGCCATCGTAGTGACGACCGTTGTAGGTCTGAACATTGCCCCTCAGGCAATAGTTCTCCATGCCCTTTTGGCAGTATTCGCACTCTCTACAGGAGTCGACGAAGGTGCCAACACCGACTCGGTCACCAACTTTGAACTTAGAAACCTTTGATCCGACCTCGGTCACCTCGCCCACAATCTCGTGACCTGGGACCATCGGAAAGATGCCCTCAAACCACTCATCTCTGGCCTGGTGAATATCGGAGTGGCAAATACCGGAGTAGAGGATCTTGATGGCCACTGCGTTTTCGTGCAGTGCACGAAGTGGCATTTCTGCCTTCTCAAACTTTGCGCCTGGGGCCTTGGCAACAAGTGATCTGGTATTTGGCATTTCTCTCCTCTGAGCTACCAAGAATCCAACCAGATTTGAACACTTGGATTCCAATGGAACGAGAATCCTTAGTCTCTGGTTCTCTTTGTCTATGAAGACTCGCACCAAAGTCATACTCGGAACCATCGGCGCAGTGTTGTTGCTTGGACCATTTTTAGTTCCGGTTCAGACCAGCGGAACCTTGACCAAGGAAGAGGCTGCGGCTGAGCTTTGGCAGGGTCGATCTAAGTTTGTCGAGGTAGTGGACCATGAGGTGCACTATGTCGATGCCGGTGATCCGGCAGCCGATCGATTAATCCTTTTGGCTCACGGTTTTGGTGCCAGTGCTTTTTCCTATCGAGATGTCCTAGAGCCGTTGGCTGAGTATGGCTTCGTAATTGCGTATGACCGGGCGGCCTTTGGTTTCACCGAAAGGCCGACCAGTTGGGGTGATGTGAATCCCTACTCCGCCAAAGGTCAGCTGCAGGTGATTGATGAGCTGATTGAGAAATTCGGTGTGGGTAAAGAGGTTTACCTGGTTGGTCACTCAGCAGGTGGTGCGCTGGCAGCTGGCTATGCCCTAGAGCACCAGGACAAACTCAAGGGCTTGGTGCTGTTCGCACCGGCTGTCTACTCTTCGGGTGGAACACCGCAGTGGCTGAATTGGATCTATGACATCCCGCAGCTAAATCACCTTGGCCCACTGGCGGTTTCTTCAATTGCCACCTCGGGTCTTGAGCTGCTAGATCGCAGCTATAACGATCCGAGCCAAATCACCGATGAGACTTTGGCTGGCTACACCGCTCCGCTAAAGATTGCCGGTTGGGAGCGAGCGTTCTGGGAGTTCAACAAAGCACCAAGATCACTTGGTATTGCAGAGCGTCTGAGTGAGATCAAGATCAAGACCCTGGTCATCACCGGAGACAACGACCTGGTGGTTCCGACTGAGAACTCAGAGCGACTGGCAACCGAATTACCAAATGCAGATTTGGTTGTTATCCCTCAAACCGGTCACCTACCCAATGAGGAGAAGCCGCAAGATTTTGCTGCCGCAATCATTCGCTACATCCAATCCCAGGAGTAGGTTGTAGAGCATGTATAAAGCGGTGCTTGGTTCTTTTCGACTTGCCATTGGTGTTGCGCTTTTAGGAAGCGTTGTCTGGCAGGTCACCGATCGACTTGCAAACAACCTGTTTCGACCCGAAGAGTACTTCGCTTACTTCTCTATCGTCAGTGCCATCGTGGCTGGTGGGCTAAGTCTCTATTCGGCGTATGTGCTTTATACGGGCAAAGAAGAGACCAAGTTTCACAACATCGCAAGACTCAGTCTGGCTGCTGCCATGGTGATTGTTGGAGTTGTCTACCACGCACTGCTAGCCGATGCTGCGCCTGATGTTAGAGACATCGGTTATGTCTGGCCGGTACTACCTAACGAAATCATTCACACCTATGCGCCAATTGCGCTTGTGGTGGATTACCTGTTCTCAATCAGATCTCCAAAGCTTCGCCTGAGGGCAAGTTTGTGGGTGGCCATCTTCCCACTGGCGTGGCTTGGGTTCTCGGTTGTCAGAGGATTGATTACGAACTGGTGGCCCTACTGGTTTATCAACCCAAACGAGGAGGGCGGAGTGCCGAGCATGCTGATGTATGTCGGTGGCATCACAGTGTTTTTCTTGGCGGTTGGTTATCTACTGCAGAGCGTTCGACTTAGCTTTAGCAAGATCTATCGCAGCTAGTTCACGGTGGTGCCGACTAGGAAGTGCCAACCTAGCCACCACCAGACCATAAACAGCGCAATTCTTGTGATGCGGTGACGCATGATGAACTTCAATAGCTCACTGAGTGGTGCTATCACTTCGGGCCTGGATCTACCAATCACCGCTAGCACCACACCGAAAATCACAAATGCCAGGTAACCGGTCACGATTAGGAAATTGCTCATCGCTTTCTCCTAAATCCAAATAGGTAAACCCCGGCCATTAGCCAAAGTGCCACGAATGCCGCACGACCCAATGGAGTTTCCAATACCGGGTCAAGCAAGACAGAAATGGTTGGAAAATCATTTGTGTCATTGGCGAATTGGCTCCCGATGAAGGCAATTAGTTCAATCAGGGTGAAGATAAATGCCCAAACACCCCAGGCCAATCTCGATCTCTTTACTGCCTCAGTTGGCTTTGGATGGCGAAGGTTATCGACATAAAAGAGCAAGCCGATGCCGGCTGGGATCAGTAGCAGCAGGGTGATCAGAATCAGGGTCGAGTGTCTGGGTGCGAAGTAAAGCACTGCCGCAACAGCTAGCACTATTGAGCCAATCACCCAGATGCTCAACTTTGGTTGTTCTTTGAAGCCAAAGCGTGTGAAGCCAAAGACCTGGGTCAGCATCAAAATGGTTGCGGTTCCAAAGATGTAGGCGTCTTCGGTTGAGCCACGCCAGGCATGAAACATGGTGGCGCCTACAAAGACAAAGACCCAAAGGTTAATGCTGAGTTTGGACTTCACGCTCACCCCCCGATTGCTCTTGTTAGCAACAGTAGTGAAATTTGTTCCGATTCAGCGCTGTTACATAAACCATGGCAATCTTCGATACACAGCTTCAAATGCTTGATGGCAGCACCAGATCATTTTCCGATTTCAAGGGTCAGCTAGTTCTGGTTGTGAATGTTGCCTCGCGCTGCGGTCTGTCTCCGCAGTATGCCCAGCTCGAAGAGTTGCAGCGAAAGTATGCAGATCGTGGCTTCACGGTTCTCGGTGTTCCATCCGGTTCTTTCAAGCAAGAGCTTAAAGACGATGAGTCCATCGGTGAGTACTGCTCCACCACTTGGGGGGTCACCTTTCCAATGACCACTAAAAGTGATGTCAATGGTCGCAATCGCCACCCGCTTTATAAGGAGCTGGTAAAGACCAAGGACTCCATGGGCTTGGCGGGACCGGTGCTATGGAACTTTGAGAAGTTTCTGATTTTGCCATCTGGTCAGATCAAGCGATTCCGCCCGCAGGTCAAGCCCGATGATGCAAGCATCATCGAACTAATCGAAGCCAACCTGCCTCGCTAAACCCACTGTTGATTAATAAAAACTTGCTCACACGATCACTAGCATCCATTCGTGGTGAGCGTATGGGTCGATGAGACAAAATCAAAGGGTTTGTATTAGTCGCGGTTGAGTTAGAAGCTGAGTCTGCTGCGGGGGCGAGGAAAGAACTCAGAGACAGACTGCTGCCAGGACAGCGCTCGATTCATTTTGCTAAAGAATCTGACCGGCGAAGAAAGCAGTTGCTAAAGGATTGGGCCCAGCTAGCCAAGTCCGTTTACATAGTTGACACTCAACTCAAGGACGCTAAGCAAGCTAGACGAATGGCTATAAGCAATCTCCTTTCGACCCTGAAGCCAGAATTCATCTGCATCGAGAAGGATGAAAGTGTTCTAGATAGTGATTCCGAAATACTCAGGCGCTGGTGGGCTTAGCATCGCGAAAAGGAACAGGATTTTGAATTTCGCTTTGAAACACGAAACACCGAGCCGCTGCTTTGGCTTCCAGATGGAATTGGTTGGGCCTATCAAAGAGGCGACAGTTATCGATTCTTTATGCAGCTCTATAACCTGCGGCTAATCACGCCATAAAGCGCAAAACCTGGCTCGACCACCGTCCGGAGGTCTACCAGGTTCACTTCAATCCACAAAGCAGATTGCTCAAAAAGTTTAGGTCGAATCACGACATATTGGTAGCTTTGGCGTAAATCATGTTTATAACCGTCGTGGCAGCAATCATTCAAAACTCCCAGGGGGAGTATTTGTGTTGCAAGCGCGGTGATTGGAAATCTGCTCCAAACAAGTGGGAGTTTCCCGGTGGCAAACCAGAATCGGGTGAATCTCTTGAGGCCGCATTGGTTCGAGAGATTCGCGAGGAGCTCAGGGTCGATATCCGTGTGGTTCGTCAGTTTGATCGATCACAAACCGGAGAAATCGATTTGGTTTGCTTTGTTGCCGAGCTAACAGCTGAAGCTCCAACCTCATCAACTGACCACAGCGAGATTCGTTGGGTTAGGGAGTCCGAGCTCTCTAAGTTGGATTGGGCTGAGCCTGATCTGCCCGCGCTCAAGCGAATCTTGATTCCGTTTTGCTAGAGCCCGAGTGATCGAATTGGAAAGCGAAGATACTCAGCCTTCCAACTGAGGCTTGGGTTTCGCCAAGCCAAATCATCTGCTAGCTCTGCCAATGCACCCCAGAAAAAGATGTTGATCAAATCAACGCTGAGATAGCTGATGGTGTCGCCGGGAAAGGCTTTGCCCAAGAATCTTCTAAGCAGGGTTGGCAGGTCTCCCAGGCCATGCTCGTGAAGTTGACTCCTAACCTCGAGCTCAATCTCTCTTGCTCTTCTTGGATTCCATGGCAGGGCGGGGTTTGGAAAGTGAAGCATCTCGGAGAGCGTCAGGGCTTCGCGATAGCGAACATTCTCTAACGCATCAAATAGTGGGATGAAGCGGTCTATCTCATATCCGACCTTTCGCATGTCCAAGATGTCTGGGTATGCGAAGAAGCGGTAGAAGGGGACGTGCGGTCTAACCGGTTGATAGGGAGCAGAGGTGAAGGAGGCAAGCAGAGGATCAATACCTAAAGCAGATGCTCCCCAGGTATTGAATGCCTCATCGGGATATGGGATCGAATCCAAATCCTCGTTCTTCTTACTCACTGGGCAATTCTCGCCCAGCAAGGCAATTATTGCCATACCGGGAGGGCAGGCTCTCCGAGCCTTGATCTTCGCGTCGATGTCGAAACTTGCTCGAATACCCTTCGAACCCTGGTAGACGACCTCGATCGGACTGCCTCAGAAGTTCCCGAATTGTTCTCGAAATCTAGCCGAGCATGTCGTGGCGAACGATGGTCGCATTGCGATCCGGTCCAACCCCAATTGCCGACACTCTCGTGCCGCTTAGCTTCTCCAGAGCCAGCACGTAGTCCTGGGCATTCTTAGGAAGATCCTCAAAGGTCTTCGCGCTCGAGATGTCCTCTTCCCAACCCGGGAACAGCTCATAAATCGGCTTTGCGTGGTGGAAGTCGGTCTGCGAAACCGGAACTTCCTCAACGCGCTTGCCGTCAACCTCGTAGGCGACACAAACCGGAATCTCTTTGATACCGGTGAGCACATCGAGTTTGGTTAGGAAGATGTCGGTTAGGCCATTCACGCGAGTGGCATATCTGGCGATGGGGGCATCGAACCAACCACAGCGACGGTTACGGCCGGTAGTAACACCAACCTCACCTCCGGTCTTGCGAAGGTACTCTCCCCACTCATCAAAGAGCTCGGTTGGGAATGGGCCAGATCCCACTCTGGTGGTGTAGGCCTTCAGGATTCCGATCACACCGGTGATCTTGGTTGGACCAATTCCACTTCCGGTGGTTGCTCCACCGGCGGTTGGGTTTGATGAGGTCACAAACGGATAGGTTCCGTGATCGACATCCAAGAGCGTTCCCTGGCCACCCTCAAGCAGCACGGTCTTGCCCTGAGCCAATGCATTGTTCAGAACCAGTGCGGTGTCGGCAACCATTGGCTTTAGGCGCTCGGCGAAGGAAAGCAGGTGATCAACCACCTCTTGTGGTCTAACCGCTGCGCGGTTGTATACCTTCACCAGAAGTTCGTTCTTCTGAAGCAGTGCGCCTTCGACCTTCTGGCGCAGGATGCTTGGATCAAAGAGGTCCTGAATGCGGATTCCAAGACGCCCCATCTTGTCACCGTAGGTTGGGCCAATGCCACGACCGGTGGTGCCGATGGCGCGCTTTCCGAGGAAGCGCTCGGAGACCTTGTCCACGGTCACGTGGTAAGGGGTGATTACGTGAGCATTTGCAGAGATCAGAAGCTTTGAGGTGTCGACGCCTTTTTCATTGAGGCCATCGATCTCGCGGAACAGCACCTCGAGGTCTACCACTACGCCGTTTCCAATTACTGGAACACAGCCCGGGGTCAAGATGCCCGATGGCAACAGGTGCACAGGTGCAGCGCAAACTTCTTGTCACCGATAACTACGGTGTGGCCTGCGTTGTTACCACCCTGGTAGCGCACCACGTAATCAACGCGGTCACCGAGTAGATCGGTTGCTTTGCCTTTACCTTCGTCGCCCCACTGGGCACCTACGAGGACTACTGCGGGCATGACTGCACCCCTTTCAGTTTTGGGGGTTCTCGGGCGATGCGCCCTTAGGAGAGTCTAGCTAAAAACATGCTGCATAACCCAAGTGTGCATTGTGATTGCAGCGGCGGCGGAGGCATTGATTGATCTGGTCGAACCGAACTGGCTAATCTCCAAAACCACATCGGAGGCGTCCAGGGCGGCTTGCGATAGTCCAGGTCCCTCCTGGCCAAAAAGAAACACGCAGTGTTTGGGTAGCGAATAGTTCTCAAGTTGTTTGCAGCCCGGCACGTTGTCAATTGCAATGATTGGCAACTTGCTGCCGCCAGGTCCTGCGGTCTTAGCCCACTCGATTAGGTCCTCAATCTGCGGCATGTGAGTGACGTGCTGGTAGCGATCAGTAACCATCGCTCCGCGACGATTCCAACGCTTGTTTCCGACAATGTGAACACCTTTAGCCAAGAAGGCGTTCGCGGTTCTCACAATCGAGCCGATGTTTAGATCGTGCTGCCAGTTCTCGATTGCCACGTAGTAAGGGTGTCGCTTGGCATCTAGGTCCGAGACGATTGCCTCCATCGACCAGTAGCGATAGTTGTCGACGACGTTTCGAGTGTCACCCTCGGCAAGAAGCTCCGGATCAAACTTGTCATAGTTTGGATCTTTTCTAGGGTCACCCTGGTATGGGCCAACTCCCCAGGTGGATTGCTCTTGAGGGCGCTCTGTGTCTTCACTCACGGGCTAAAGCCTAAAGCTAGGCTAGGCAACATGGCTGATCGTTCACATATCAATAACTGGCTCACCGACATGGATGGCGTGCTGTGGCACGAAGGTAAACCAATTCCCGGTGCGCCAGAGTTGATTCAAAAGTGGACCAAGCAGGGAACCAAGTTTTTGGTACTAACCAACAATTCGATCTATACCCCACGCGATCTCTCTGCCCGATTGCATGCGGGTGGACTCGAAATTCCGGAGGAGCGCATCTACACCTCAGCTCTTGCAACCGCTGACTTTATAAAGTCGCAGCTTCCCGGCGGTAAGGCATTTGTGATCGGTGAGGCCGGGCTCACCACGGCCATGCACGAAATTGGCTATGTAATGACCGAGGTGAATCCCGACTACGTGGTGCTGGGAGAAACCAGAAACCTGAGCTTTGAAGCGCTCACCAAGGCGGTTCGCTTGATAAACAAGGGGGCGCGGTTTATTGCCACAAACCCAGATGTAACTGGGCCATCGCACGAGGGCCCGATTCCCGCCACTGGCTCGGTTGCAGCGCTAATCACTGCCGCGACCGGCAAGACCCCATACATCGTTGGTAAGCCAAACCCGATGATGTTTAGAAGCGCCATGCGAAAGATTGATGTTCACTCCAAGGACACCGCCATGATTGGCGATCGAATGGACACCGACGTGGTTGCTGGCATTGAGGCCGGACTTCACACCATTTTGGTGAGAACTGGCATTTCCGATGATGCTGAAATTGCAAGGTACCCGTTTAGACCAACCGAGATTCTTAGCTCAGTAGCGGATCTGGTTTAGCTCCGGATCCTGAGC
Organism: Actinomycetota bacterium; assembly: GCA_009923455.1. Classification (GTDB taxonomy): domain Bacteria; phylum Actinomycetota; class Actinomycetes; order Actinomycetales; family Microbacteriaceae; genus Aquiluna. Next base: position 12,426 of record RFTL01000043.1, read on the forward strand.
TTTGGAAAGTCCGAAAAGTTTGCCCTGCGGTCATAGCTAAGTAGCTCAGCATTGTGCTGAATTGCGGTTGCAGCTATCCACAAATCGTTTGTTCCGCTTGCCACACCGCTCAAAGTGGCTGCAGATTTGAGCTCAGCGTAAAACCTTGCCGTGTCACTATCCACGACCGCCATTTCGGCAAAAAGCAAGATTCCTTCTATGAAACCTATGGATGCTGCGACAGCCTCGTTCGAGCGTTTGGTCAATCGAGTGGCAACCAGTAATTCACCAAGGGTGACCGGAGACATGATCAGAATGTCATCATCATGAAGCTCTTTGAGCTTGTCACCGGAGCGTTCCATCTCAACCCACGCTGAGGTGTCGAGAACTACTCTTCCCATGGGTCTCGATCAAACTCGCCGCCGGTCAGGTTGTGTGGAGCGTGACGCTCCTCAAGAATTTCTTTGAAGATGGCGTAAGTCTCATCGTCCATAGGGCCTTGGACTGCGTGTCTGGCTTTCATAGCGGCTACCAGGTTTGCAACGGTCTTTCTCTCACCAGCCGGAGTCAAGACCGCAATCGCCTCTTTACCGCGGGTTATCTCAATCTCATCACCGGCAACAACTGCATCTAGGACAGCGCTGAAATTGCGCGCCACCTCGGTTGCTGTCATTGTTTTCTTCACAAAAATCAGATTATCTGATTCAGATTTTTCAATCAATAGCACCATCGAATGATGTCCTACTGAGCAACAAATTGAGTCTGACTGTTGTAAGGCTGTGGATAACTAAGCGTTTAGCTCTTTTAGATACTTGCTGGTCGATACAAAAACCGCTGCAATGCACACACCAATCGCCAACACGGTGTAGACAGCCTGAACACCAAAGGCGTCAACCGCGTTACCAACCGCGACCATCGAAATCAGTGGTCCTGCATTCCAAATGGTCATCTCAAGGGCAAAGACTCGACCGCGCTTGTTTGCAGGGATGCGAGTTTGAATCACGGTGTTTAGCAGTGGCAGTAGTGGGCCCCATGCCAGGCCGAGCGTGAAGAAGAAGGTGACCAGCACCCACTGCTCCGGCAACTGACTCATTGGAAGCATGGAGAGCCCGATGCCCAAAATCGCGATCCGCAAGATGTTGGCATAGCTCAATCGCTTGTGGATCTGCTCGAATCCAAGCGAACCGATGACCGATGCTGCGGCTGCGGCAGAGACCGCAATTCCCAACCCCTCAGGGTCATTCAGAGCGTTGTAGTAGGCGGGGAGAATGACCATCTCGGTTGGGAGGTAGATGACCGCCAAAGTCATGATGGTCACCATCATCATCAATACCGGCTTGTTAGAGAACAAGATCACAAAGCCCTGGATTGCAAACTTGAAAAAGCTTCCCGAGTCACTCTCGTCTTTTTCTTCCTGCTGCTCGGTCACTCGAATCATGAAGGCAGATAACGCCGAGATGAAACCGAAGGCGGCCACCACCAAAAATGTGTTTGCAATTCCAAACCAAGCAATGCAGAAGGTAGATAGCGCTGGGCCAACTGCAAAGCCTGCGGCGAAAAGCCCCTCGTGAATCGAGTTGGCGCGATCGAGCGTCATCTTTGCAGGTCCAGCAACATCTGGAACCAAAGACTTGCGAGCCGTGCTTCCGCCTGGCGCAGTAATAGCTCGCAGGATTCCAATGGCAATCAGCGCCGGCAGTGTGAGCTCAACTACCATGATGCGATTGAGTGTCGAGGTCATCAACACCACGATCGCGCCTAACGAGGCCTGTACCATCCCCAGCCGGACGATGTCTGCCCAGCCAAAACGTCTGGCTTCCATTGTTTTATCCCCCCATGCTGCGCAGCGCGAAGGCTGCGACCATCATCCCCGTAACGAGTAGCGGAACGCCGAACGCGGAGAGCTTCAA
>RFTL01000044.1 GCA_009923455.1 Actinomycetota bacterium
CCGCCAATACCTCAACGGTTGCAACCAGGTGGGAGAACCAAAGCTGGTTGATCATCAGCTTGACTGCGTAACCGGCACCGTGTTTTCCAACGTGCAGGATTCGCTCTTTGTCTCCCATGCCCTCAAATACTGGTCGAAGCGCTTGGTACTCATCAGCAGTTGAACCAACAAAGATCTGAAGAGTTCCGTTCTGAGCCCCAACCGACATTCCAGACACTGGAGCGTCAACGATGTGTAGCTTTCGACTCGCGGTTGCTGCCCTGGCGCGATCGGTTACCTCTGGAACTGAGGTTGACATATCTACCCACCAACCGGAGTCGGACAACCCAGCCAAGATGCCATCTGTGCCATTGGCAACCATGTCGACATGTTTTGGCGTTGGCAGCATTGTGATTACAACGTCACTGTTTTCTGCGACTTCACGAGCAGTCTTCGCCCACTTCGCCCCGTTAGCAATCAGCTGAGCCGCAGCTTCTTCGCGGACGTCATTCACTACCAGTTGAAACCCATTTTTCTGCAGGTTTTTGGTCATGCCGCTACCCATATTGCCCAGGCCGATAAAACCGATGGTTGAGTCTTTAGTGAACATTGTTTTCCTGTCTAGCCAAGATTTAGCCAAGTTGTTTTGAGTCCCGTGTAGGAATCAAGTGCGTGCAGCGATCGGTCTCTACCGAAACCAGAATTCTTGAAGCCTCCAAAGGGAACGATGATGTCTGCAACATCAAAGGTGTTGATCCATACCGTTCCAGCCCGGACCGATCTGGATACCTTGTGGGCGCGGGTAATGTCCTTGGTCCAGATACTGGCCGCTAAGCCATATTCAGAGTCGTTCGCCAGGCGAACCGCTTCCTGATCATCTTTGAAGGTGATCACAGATAGCACAGGACCAAAGATCTCCTCCTGGGCAAGGCGGCTTGAATTCGGAACCTCGGTGATGACGGTGGGTTGAACATAGAAACCACCCTCGAGACCGGCTGCTGGAGCAGAGGTGCCACCACCTAAACGCACCGAATAGCCCTCCTGCTTTGCCAAATCCAAATAGCCACAAACCCGCTTGTGCTGACGCTCACTTATGATTGCGCTCACCTGGGTTTTTGGGTCGAGTGGATCGCCAAGCACAAATTGGCGGCCAACCTTTTCAATTTCTTGAACCAGTTGCTCGGCGATTGAATCGTGAACTAAGAGTCTTGAGCCTCCATGGCAGGTCTGTCCGGCGTTGTAGAAGATGCCCCAGGTGATCGCAACCGCAGCAGCATTCAAGTCCTCAACATCTTCAAACACCAAGTGCGGCGACTTTCCGCCAAGCTCCAGTGCCACCTGTTTGCCATTGGACTGAGCTGCGTAACCCTGGAACATCCGACCAACCGTTGGCGAGCCGGTGAAGCTGACCTTGTCCACATCTGGGTGCAGACCAAGTGCCGCTCCAGCTTCATTTCCATATCCGGTTACCACGTTGAAAACTCCGGCAGGCACACCGGCTTCCAAGGCAAGCTGAGCAATCTTGATTGCAGAGAGCGAAGCATCTTCAGCCGGCTTCAATACAACCGAGTTTCCAACCGCTAGGGCAGGAGCAACTTTCCAAGCCGAAATGATCAGTGGGTAGTTCCATGGCACAACCGCGCCAATCACGCCAAGGGGTTCTCTGGTAACAGTTACCAAAGCAGAGTTTGGTGCTGGAGCAACCTCGCCATAGACCTTGTCTAAGGCCTCGGCATACCAGCGGTAAGTTCTGGCAGCCGACTTCACATCAACGTTTAGCGCATCGGAAATCGGATGACCGGTGTCAAGCGACTCAAGCAGGGCCAACTCTTCCTGGTGCTCCAAAATCAAATCACTGAGTCTTATCAGCACTGCTTGTCTGGCTCTGACATCAAGCCCGGACCAAACACCAGCATCGAATGCCGATCGAGCAGCCTTTACTGCAAGATCAACATCGGCCAGCTGACCCCTGGCAATCTTGCCCAAGTGAGCACCATTTCTTGGTGCAATAACCGCGATGGTCTCACCGGATTGCGCTTGTGAGAGCTTTCCATTGATGAACATTCGCCCTTCGGGCTGAATCGAATCGGCCTTCGCAAGCCACTGTTTGTAATCCATTACTTCTCTAACTAAATGGTGAATCGTTTGATTGCATCCAAATCCAACTCCACACCCAAACCTGGTGCCTTTGGAACATGGACAAATCCCGCTGAGTCAATATCAATTGGCTTGAGGAAGAAATCTCTGCGTTCGATGGTCCAGCCCGGTGGGTCATATGGGAACTCGAAGTACGGTCCACCGCCCACTCCCGCACTGACATGCAGGTTCGCCAGCACACCCAGGCCATTGGTCCAGGAGTGCGGAGTGAACAACCTGTGTTTCAAGGCAGCCATCTCTGCCACCTGGCGTGCTCTGTATAGACCCACTGCCAAGACAACGTCAGGCTGGTAAATATCGAAGGTGTTGGCGGAGAGCAGATCAGCCAACTCTGGCATTGAGCGAACCATTTCGCCGCCTGAGATTGCAACCCCGACTTCTGATCTGATGGTTTTGATTCCCTCGATGTCGAACTGAGGTAGTGGCTCTTCAATCCACATCACACCCAGTTCGTGGAGTTGCTCTGCAACGGCTCTGACCTTGTTCAGCGGTAGGGCGTTATCAATGTCGCCAGACATACGCCACATCTGGTTCATATCGACAGCTATGCCGAAGTCTGGACCCAAAGCTTTTCTGGTTTCACGAACCGACTCAATGCCCTCGGACAGTCGGTCTCTGGAAATTCTTATCTTGCAGGCCTGAAAACCCCTGGCATGGGCTGCCTCTGCAGCCTTCGCTCGGTCCTTGGGCTTGCGCAGTTCACCAAATGATGCGTAGGCAGCCAGCTTGGTTTTGGATCCACCGAACAAGGTGGCAACCGGAAGGTTGGCAACCTTGCCGATAATGTCCCAGAGCGCTGCTTCCAAAGGCCAATACCTACCACCGTGGAAATTGATGGTCTCGATGCGCTTCACCTGGTCAAGGATCTGCATCGGGTCGGTGCCAATAAACAGGTGGCGATATGCCTCAAATCCATCCATGGTGTCGCCCGAACCGTAGCCGACGACGCCAGCATCGGTTTCAACGGTCACCAAAGTTGCCGTGAACTCAGTTCGGGGATTTGGATCCCAGGCTGCAAAAAACGGAGGATCCAGCGGGACTCTCAGCCTGGTGAGTTTGATGTCAGTGATTTTCACTTTGAGTCCTTAGGAGAAAAGTAAGGGTTGCTCGGCTTAGTTGCGGCCATCATTGTGTCCGCCAAGTTTGGAAGAGACTTCGCACCGTTAACAAGTGCTCGCTTGGTTGCCTCGCGATTGTTTTCGAATACAGCGTCAGCGTTGTCTGCGCCGGGGTTGACCCAGACCGCAGCAATGATGCAACTCGAATCCAGATCGGATTCCTTCAAGGCGCCTGCGGCAACCGCGTCCATGACTCCGGCTGCAACACCAGCTTGAGCTGGACCCCAGATCATTGTGCCGTGGTTATCTGAAGCCGGTGCAGCCTTGGTAACAAACAGTGTCATCGGTTTTGCTGGAATTGATGGCTGCACAACCGCGACATATGGAACGTGACCCTGAGAGGGTGTGGCGAGGGCAGTTGCCCAAGCCACACCCACAGGACCCTCACGATGCCCATAAACAGTGTTTATGTGAGCGGCATTTACTCCTTCACCTACGAAAGATTCACCGATCTGCATCTTGAGACTCCTTTACTCAGTTTCTTTTTGTAACTTAGCCCTTGATTAGGCCCTGCTCGACCAAGAATGCGCGAGCGATGTCTGCTGGGTCTTCACCATCAACATCTGCCTTTGCGTTCAGGCTCTGCATTACCTGGTCAGTCAACAAAGCGGAAAGCTTGTTGATGATGTCGGCAATTGCTGGGTAAGCGTCAAGGGTTGACTGCTTTAGGGTGAAGGCACCCTGGTATACAGGGAAGTATGCCTTGTCATCTGCTAGGACTAGAAGGTCTAGTGCAGCAATACGGCCGTCAGTAGCGAATACCTCACCGAAGTTACACTGCTTGCCCTCATCGGTAACCGAGTAGATTGCACCGGTGTCCAAGGTGACGGTGGTTGCGTTGGTCAGACCGTAAGCGGTCTTTAGACCCTCCCAACCATCTGGACGAGCAGCGAACTCAGACTCGATGCAGAAGGTTAGCTCGGAAGCTGGTAGTGCTGCCAAGTCAGAAAGTGACTTAACACCTAGCTCCTCAGCCTTCTCTGAACGGATAGCGAATGCATAGGTGTTGTTGAAAGGCGCACCGTTCAACCATGCGATTCCCTTCTGGGCGTCTAGCTCCTTGACGGCGTCATACTGAGCCTGAACACCAACTACTGGTGCGTCCTGCTCGTTGTATGCAAGCCATGAGGTGCCGGTGTACTCCCAGTAGCCCAGGAACTCATCAGACTCCAAAGCGGTGCGTACGTTTGCAGAACCAACGATGGTTGAGTAGTCAGTGTTTGCACCGTACTCGTTCAGCAGGATGCTGACCATGTTGCCCAGAATGTACTGCTCAGAGAAGTCCTTTGCACCGATAGTTCCGGTTAGACCCTCTAGTGGTAGTGCCTCAGCGGTTTCTGAAGCGGTTTCAGACGGCGCGCTCTCCGTTGACGCAGCGCAGCCAGATAGTGCGAGGGTGGCGATCAGAGCTGACGCCGCCCAAGCTGATTTGACGCTCTTCATAAGTGCTCCTTGTGTGGTTTGTTTGCTTGACTCGGAATCGAATCAAACCCCTTTTGGTCTCAGTGCATCCTCCGCAAGACCAGCTAGCCAGTCCAGAAGCAAAGCAATGCAAGAGACCACGATTGCTCCGGTGAGAAGGACAGCTGGTCGAGTGAGCTTTAGCCCTACTACGATCACCTCTCCAAGACCACCGGCATTGATGAATGTGGCAATGGTTGCCACACCAACGCTGAAAACAAGGGCGGTGCGAAAGCCCGCGAGAATCACTGGCACCGCGAGCGGAAGTTCAATCTTGAACAGAACCTGCAGGGGCCGCATGCCCATGCCTCTGGCTGCCTCTGTGATGTTTGGATCGATCTGTGCAATACCTGTGATGGTGTTTCTTAGCACCGGCAGTAGCCCATAAATCACCAGGGCTGCAACCGCCGTCGCCCAGCCAATTCCGAAGGTAAGTGCTAGCAGAATGATCACACCAACCGCAGGCGTTGCCTGCCCGACATTGGCAAGCCCCAGGACGACCGCCGAGACGATTCTGGATTTGCTTCTGGAGATCACAATGCCCATCGGGATTGCAATCAAGGCCACCACGATTGCGGAGAACAGTGAGATTCGAATGTGCTCGTCAATCTTCGCGAGCATGTAATCCCAGTTCAGAGCAAAGGCTTCGATCTTGTCTGGCTCACCTCTTGAGTAGAGGAACAAAAGCAAGCCACCCAGAGCCGCAATTACCAAAAGCGGAGTGCCAAATCTCTTGGCTGTGTAGAAGCCACCCCTGCGATCCGAAGGTTGCGAATAAGAGGTTGAAACGTTTTCGGTGGCTTGAACTGTCATTGCTACTGCCCCAGCCTCGAGACATCAATTCCCAGTGCTGCAGAAATCGATTCGATTGAAACTCTGCCACCGCCGACAACTGGAACTGGGCGCCCAGCATTCAGCACCACTGAGTCAAGAGCAACCCTGAGGTTCTCATCCCTCGAAATTGCAGGTCCGGTCGCGTTACCCGACTCGACCGCTGAGTCAACTCGCATCAGGGCTAGTCGCTTCAGTGCAGCACCCTCACCGATGAACGATGCCACGTATTCACTGGCTGGATTGGCAAGGATGTTTGCTGGAGTATCAAACTGCTCGATCTTGCTGCGCTTAGATAGCACGGCGATGCGGTCACCAAGCTTGATGGCCTCTTCGAAATCGTGGGTTACAAAAACAATGGTTTTTCCGATGTTTGCCTGCAGCTGTTGAAACTCAGCTTGCAGCCGCTCGCGAGTGATCGGGTCGGTAGCGCCAAAGGGCTCATCCATCAGCATCACCGGAGGATCTGCAGACAGTGCTCTTGCAACACCGACGCGCTGCTGCTGACCGCCCGAGAGCTGCTTTGGGTAGCGGTTTGAGAAGACCGAAGGATCTAGTTCAACCAGCTCAAGCATCTCTGCCACCCGGGCGCGAATCTTGTCTTTCGACCAACCCAGCAAGGTTGGAACCACCGCGACATTCTCAGCGATAGTCATGTGAGGGAAGAGTCCGATTTGCTGGATCACATAACCAATGTTTCGGCGAAGCTGGTTCTGATCCAGGGTCAAGATGTCCTGGCCATCGATTTTGATTGAACCGCTAGATGGCTCAATGATTCGGTTGATCATCTTCATGGTTGTGGTCTTGCCACACCCTGATGGTCCGACCAGCATCACGAGCTCACCGGGGTTGATGGTCATGGTGAAGTTCTCAACCGCGGGTTCTGGTTGGTTCGGATAAACCTTGCTGACGTTTAGCAGCTCGATAGTTGCACCAGTTTTGTTAGCCACGAATACCCCTAGAAGTAGTGAGTCGCTTGATCAGAATGAAGAGGGCATCAAACAGCAGCGCAATGATGATGATCATTACGGTTCCTGTCAGCGCAAAGTTGAGAGCGTTTTTTGCTCCCAGCATCGACAGACCCTTGAAGATGTAGACGCCTAGACCAGGCCCAGCGACATAGGCCGCAATCGATGCGATACCAATAGCGAGCTGCGTGGCCACCCGAAGACCAGTGAGAATAACCGGCCAGGCGATCGGCATCTGGACCGAAAGCAATACTCGAAGCGGTGACATACCCATGCCACGGGCAGATTCCATTACCGCCTCTGGCACCTCACGAAGCCCAACTACCGTGTTACGGACGATCGGCAGTAGCGAGTAGAGCGCGAGCGCAATCAAAGTCGGCACCCAACCCAAACCAAAGGTCGGAATCATCAAAGCCAAAAGCGCCATCGATGGAATTGTGAGAATGACACCCGCGGTCGCAATCGAAGCTGACCTAAGAAGTGGCTTGTCCCAGGCGAAGAGTCCAAGACTTACTCCGAAGATTGTGGCAAGGAGGACAGAGATCAAAACCACCAAAACGTGCTCGGTGCTCAGTTCAATGATCTCGTCGAGTTTGTCTAGAAAGAAGGGCCAAATTAGTGAAAGGTCATACTTGCCCATGGCACTCCTCTCGACGCTGAGTTGAGGCGAATTTAGAAAAGGGTTGTTGATTGCGCAATCCAAGTTGTTACTATGTCAACAAGTTTCAATAACAATCACATAAACAGAAATCCAGTTCGATGTCCGTTACCTCCGTTCCAAGGCGCAACAAGGCAGGTTTGGCGCGGGATTTAGAGGTGCTTGAGATTCTGGGTTCGATGGAGGCGGGACGAACCTCAGGCATGGGAGTGACCCGAGTGGCCGAGCTATCTGGCCGCGATAAAGGTCAGGTTTCTAGAACCCTTGCCACCCTGGCCGATTCTGGATTGGTTGAGCGTGATCGTCACTCTGGCAAGTATCGACTGGGTTTTCAGCTCTATGCCATGGCGGCGAGAACTCAAGAGGCACGACTGGTTTCCGAGTCGCTGCCCTATTTGCGAGAGGTTGTGAGCCTCACTCATGAAACCGCTCACCTATGCGTGCTAAGAGGTGGAAACGTACTGACTTTGAAATCGGAGATGTCACCGAGCGCTTTTCGAGGTGTGGGTTGGGAGGGTGTCTCAGTGGCTGCCGCCCAGACCTCTTCCGGACGAGCATTGCTGTCGGACTGGACTGAGGCGGAAGTCAGAAACTGGTATCGCGAGCATGCTGGAGATTCCCTGGTGGTTCAGCCCGAAATTGCACTCCCACCAGGCATTGCAGAGCTCGATAGGGAGGCGGTCCGGGGGAGGCTTAAGACCAGAGTGCGCAACCTAGAAGATTTGCTCAGAGAGCTAGAGCTGGCCAGGTCTCAGGGTTATGCGGTTGTGGACGAGGAGTTTGAGCTTGGATTGGTGGGTGCATCAGCCCCCATTAGGGACGCCTCAAATCGAATCGTGGCCGTGATTAACGTAAGTGCTCCAAAAACCAGAATTGGTGCTCACCTGCATCAGGTGGGCGAAATTGTGAAGCGAGTTGGGATAGCCGCCTCGGTCAAGCTCGGCGCTGCTGTGTGATCCAAGATCCCAGCACGATCAGTCCCGCCCCGATTGCCATTTGGAGGTCGAAGGCCTCTCCCAAAGCAATCACTCCAATGAGAAGCGAAACTAGGAGTGTTGGGTAGGTAATGGTGCTGGCGACCGCAGAACCAGCTCGCTCGATTACCTGGAAGTGCCAGATGTATGCGATTCCGGTGCCGATTCCAAGAACCAAAATCTGCCAAAGCTGGTTGGAGCTTGGAGGGTTCAAAATCCAGGCCTGATTGGCAAGTGACTCCAAGCTGTAGAGCACGATCAGAATTACAGAGGCAATTGCAACCTGGCTTGTAGCCAAGAGAGTGGTTTCACTGCTGAGCGGAGTTACGTATTTTCTGACGTATGGAATAGCAAAGCCGTAGCAGGTGATTGCCAGAAGCACCGCCGCTACGCCTAAAGGATCGTTATCCCCGAGACTGCCAGGTGATATTCCAAGAGCCAACAGGCCACCGATCAACCCAACGAAGATGCCGGTCACCTGCAATGCAGTTATCTTTTCGCTTCGGAAGACCAGCCAGATCATTAGGAGGGTCAGGATTGGTGTTGCCGAATTCACAATCGAGGCCACCACCGTTGAAACCAGGTTTTGTGCAAAGGCAAAGAGGTAAGCCGGAATCACATTGAGTAATAACGAGACCACAATCATGCGTTGCAGAAGCAACTTGGGAAGTCTAAAAAGGGCTTGCCACTTACCCATCAGTGCAACCACTATCAGCAGTGCAAGTGCACCCATAACGTGCCTGATGGCGGTGATCCCCAGCGGAGTGAATACCTCAAGGCCAGCCTCAGTGAAAGCAAATGATGCTCCCCAAACCACCGAGAGCAGAAGATACTGAGGTATCCAGACGGCTGGTTTCTTCTGTTGGCTCATGGCTTGAGTTTGCTAGAACTTCAATCGCAGCGCGTTAGCCACAACCGACACTGATGAAAAAGCCATCGCAGCTCCAGCCAACATTGGGTTAAGAAGACCCATCGCGGCAACTGGGATCAGAAGGATGTTGTAGCCAAATGCCCAACCAAGATTCTGGAAGATGTTGCGGTGGGTACGCTTTGCAAGCTTTAGGGCAAATGGGATTGAGCTTGGTGAGTCATCAAGAATCGTGATCGAGCTCGCAGCCTGAGCAGCATGAGCCCCAGATCCCATGGCTATCGATGAGCTTGCCGCACTCAGAGCGGCAACGTCGTTGATGCCATCTCCGACCATCACGGAGTGCGGAGTATCTCTTACTTTGGAGAGCTTCTGCTCGGGGGAAACAGCACCAAAGTACTGATCTACTCCTAGTTCGGTAGCAACCTGAGCCACTCGCTTTTCAGCATCGCCAGAGAGCATCATGGTGCTAAGCCCGAGTGACTTTAGTTCTGAAACAACTTCTTTGGCACCTGGTCGAATTTCATCGCTAAGTTCGATAAGGCCGTGCGCCCAACCCTCCCAGCTAACAACCACCAAGGTGTTGGGACCGGTTAGGGCAATTGCTTCATCTAGTTCGGTTTGGTTTAGATAGCTCCCTGGTTTACCGACAAAAACCTCAAGCCCATCAACCATTCCGCTGAGGCCAACCCCGGGAACCTCGCGCACCTCGCTGGCCTGTTTCGCCGATGAGAGCTTCGAGAGTGCCTTTGCCACCGGGTGTTTTGAACCCACTTCAACTGCAGCCGCGTAGGCGAGCATGCTTGCGGCACCAACTCCACCGAGGCCCTTGGAATTTACAACTCGCAGTTCACCATCGGTGAGCGTCCCAGTCTTATCAAAAATCACGGTCTTGGTGATGGCAAGCTCACGAAGTGAATCTGGATTTCTAATCACCACTGAGCGCTTGGCACCAACCGAGGTCGCCACTACCAAACTCATTGGAACTGCAATTCCCAGGGCGCAGGGACATGCGATTACCAATACCGCGACCGCAGCTTCAAAGCCTGTGGTCCACTCGCCAACGAGCCCCCAAACCAAGAAAGTGATGATCGCAATCAGAATCACGGTTGGCACAAACACGGCTGAGATGCGGTCGGTGAGCGAGGCCAGCTTGGTTTTTTGACTTGTCGCTTCACGAACCAAGTCGGCAATCTGACTCAGTCTCGATGAGGTGCTCGTTGAGGTTGCCAAAACTCTGATTTCACCAGACAGTGAAGTCGAACCAGCTGTGATGCTGGCTCCAGAAACCAGCTCCACCGGAAGTGATTCTCCAGTGAGGGTTGAGGTGTCCAAGGTTGCATTCAGACTCTCGAGCTTTCCATCAACGGGAACGCGCTCGCCGGCGGCAATCAAAACCAAGTCGCCTTTTTTGATGTTCGCGGTTTCAATTTCAATGCGCTGCCCATCGCGGTCGATGGTTGCTTTCTGAGGGATAGCGCTCAGTAGAGCGCGAACCGAATCGGTCGCACTTCTTCTGGCGCGAACTTCGATGTAGCGACCGATCAGCACAACCGTCGGGACTACTGCCGCCACCTCGAAATAGGTGTGGTGCATGCCAGAGAAAATCAGATAGACCGAATAGGCATAGGCGACCGTGGAACCAAGTGAGACCAGGGTGTCCATGGTGCTACTTAGGTGCCGCAGATTCTTCAGTGCCGCAATGTGAAACGAAGCGGCGACATAGAAGAAAACGGGGGTGGCAAATGCAAACACCAACCAGTGTGAATAGGAGGAGCTCAGCTGCGGGATCATGGCAAAAGCCATAGCCAGAATCGAAAGCACAACTCCAATCCACAGCTTGGGCTTTAGTGCTTGCAGCTCAGGCTTACCCTCTCCAACTTTGTATCCGGCATCTGAAACTGCCTTCCTAACCAATTCAAGATCGATTGCTGAATCGAGTTGGAGATGAGCTTTTTCGGTTGCAAAGTCAACGTAGGCACTGACCCCGGGCACCTTGTTCAAACTCTTCTCAACTCGCCTAGCGCATGCCGTGCAGGTCATGCCCTCGATCTCGAGTTCGGTGAGGGATTTAGGCATTTAGTGTTGCGAACCCAGTTGCCTTGTAGCCTGCCTCGGATACCGCTTCGGAAAGCTGGTCGTTGCTGACGCCATCCACCTCAACGGTTGCTTTGCCAGCTGCGTGATCTACTTGCACATTTCCCACACCCTGCAGTCCAGATAGTTCCTTGGTGATGCTCATGGCGCAGTGACCGCAGGTCATGCCCTCGATTTGAATCTCAATCTTTGCCATCGGTTACCTTTCGTTTAGAACTACTACTCGAAGAGATTTGCAATCTGCTTCCAGCGCTCTTTGTTGAGCGAATACCAAATCCATGTCCCGCGGCGCTCGCGAGATATCAGACCAACTTCAGCAAGTTTCTTTAGGTGGTGACTGATGGTGGGCTGGGATAAACCAAGCGGCTCGGTGAGATTACAAACGCAGGCTTCCTGCTGATCTGCTTTCGCAATCATCGCCAATAGCTGCAGTCTGGTTGGGTCGGCAACAGCCTTTAACAACTCTGCGATGCTTTGGGCGCTAGTGCGAGCTAGGGGTTCGTTGCCAGGTGCAGGCGCGCACTCTAGAAGCTGAAGTGGAATCTTGGTTATCAACTGTTCACCTGTCGCTTATCGCTAGTGTTCTACTAATACATAGATACTTATCTATGTGTAACTCTAAATGAGGTTAGGAATTCCATGTTCACTCTTCGCCCACTCTTCGCCGAGTTTCTAGGCACCGCCGCAATCGTCACCGCCGTCTTGGGTGTCGGTCATATGGTTCAGCAGCTGGAAGCTGGCTCAGCACTCGGACTACTGATGATCGCTTTGGCGGTGGGTGGTGTTTTGTTTGGTGCCATCTCTGCCCTGGGACCAATTTCCGGTGCACACTTCAACCCGGCGGTGTCCCTGGTTTTTCTGATCAAGCGAGAGCTGGGATTGGGTTCATTCTTTGGCTACGTCCTAGCTCAGCTACTGGGTGCATTGGCTGGAGCAGCCCTGGCAAACGCCATGTATGGCAAGACTCTGCTTCCGATTAGCTCCGTGGAACGAGCTGGAACCGGGCTGTGGGTTGGTGAAGTCATTGCGACCTTTGGCCTAGTGCTTTTTATCCTGCTGCTAGCGAAAAACCACGCCCATCTAATCGCTGCGGTGGTTGGATTCTGGATCATCGCCGGGCATCTATTCACCTCCTCAACTTCGTTCGCGAACCCAGCGGTTAGCTTTGGTCGAGTCTTTTCAGAGGCTCCGACTTCGATTTCACCGTCATCTCTGGTGGGCTTCGTCGCGATGCAGCTGTTGGGCGCCTTGCTCGCGCTATTGGTTGCAAACCTGGTCACCAACAGAAAGGCAGTAAATGACTAACAAAATCGCATCGGTGATGTTTGTCTGCGTCCACAACGCAGGTCGCTCTCAAATGGCTCAGGGCTTCTTGCAGCACCTGGCCGGAGATCGAATTGAGGTCAGATCCTCGGGCACCATGCCTGGAAATCAGGTCAACCCGTCCGCGGTCGCTGCCATGGCAGAGCTCGGCATTGACATTTCAAATGCAAAGCCAAAGGTGCTCACGAATGAGGATGTTCAGGCCTCCGACTACGTCATCACCATGGGCTGCGGCGATGCCTGTCCGTTCTATCCGGGAAAGATTTACCTGGACTGGAAGCTGCAGGATCCTGCCGGCAAAGGCGTTGAGGATGTGCGTCCAATTAGAGACGAAATCAAAGTTTTGGTAGAGAACCTGATTGCAGAAATCGACGCAAAAAGAGCACATTGACAAACTAGTTAGGTTTACCTAACCTATTCAGAGCATCGATGCAAATCGATGCTCTATTTAGTTAGGACGCAATTGAAGAAATCACTAGGACTGGCTGCAGCTTTTTTGGCAGCCATCTCATTGGCAGGCTGTGCACCTGCAGAAACCTCTCCGACTCAAACCGCCACTGAATCAGTCGCGGCAGAACCACTGGTTGTCTATTCCGGTCGCAGCGAGGAGCTGGTTCAGCCCCTAATTGACCAGTTCATTGCAGACACCGGCATCTCGGTTGAGGTTCGATATGCCGGTAGTGCTGAGCTTGCAGCGCAGCTACTCGAGGAGGGCACCAACACCCCAGCTGATGTTTTCTTTGCTCAAGATGCAGGGGCTTTGGGGGCGGTATCCAAAGCTGGACTGCTCAAGCCACTAGATCAGAGCATCTTGGATTTGGTCCCGTCCGAGTACTCGGCAGCCGATGGCAGCTGGGTGGGCGTTTCGGGTCGAGTGCGAGTTTTGAACTACAACCCGGCGAAAGTCACCGAGCTACCAAAGTCAGTTTTTGATCTAGCAAACCCTGAGTTCAAGGGTCGGGTCGGAATCGCACCAACCAATGCTTCCTTCCAAGCTTTTGTCACTGCAATGCGCGTGATCGAGGGCGACGCCAAGGCACTGAAGTGGCTTGAGGCTATGAAAACCAACGGCGTTATCTACGAGAAGAACTCGGCCATCTTGGATGCTGTTGAGGCGGGACAGGTCGACATGGGTCTGATCAACCACTACTACTGGTATGCCAAGGCTAAGGAAATTGGCGCTGAGAACATGACATCGAAAATCGCTCAGTTTGAGGGCCAGGATGTCGGCAACCTAAGAAACGCGGCGGGTGTTGGAATCTTGACTGAGAATCCAAACGCCAAGGTTTTCGTTGAGTATCTGCTGTCTCAGAAAGGTCAGCAGTATTTCGTGGATCAGACCTTCGAGTACCCACTGGTATTTGGAGTCGAGCCCTATGTTGGCCTGACTCCGTTGACCGACATTCCAGCACCTAAGTTTGATCTGAATGACCTAGATACTCTCGAGAAGACCCTAGAGCTCATCAGACAAGCTGGGCTAATCTAACCAAGTCATGCGTAAACCCCCGGTACTGATTGCAGCACTGGGGGTTTTCGCATCCTTGGCCGCTCTTATCCCAATCGGATATCTGCTGGTCAGACTGGGTCAGGGAGTCGATAAGGCACTTGCCGAACTTCTTCGACCGAGGACCTTGGAGCTGCTTTTGAACACCGCGGCTCTGACTGTTTCGGTCACACTCACGGCCTTGATTTTGGGCTTTATTCAGGCATGGCTAGTGACGAGAACCAACCTGAGGTTCCCCGCAGTGTTTGCAGTTTTGGCAACCCTGCCCCTTGCGATTCCAAGCTATGTAATGGCCTTTGCCTTCACCGCAACCTTTCCTGG
>RFTL01000045.1 GCA_009923455.1 Actinomycetota bacterium
GCTTTACACCGCTGCGGCAGTGGGGCTGTCACTTACTCCAGGACCCAACGGTCTGTTGGCGCTCACCCATGGTGCCCTTTATGGAACCAAGCGCACTATCGCCACCATCCTTGGAGGCGGCTTGGGTTTTGCCGCAATCATCGGGCTATCGATGTTTGGAATCGGTGCCCTTTTGGCTGCGAACGCCGAGCTCATTGTGTGGTTGAAATGGCTCGGTGGCGCATACCTGGTCTACTTGGGAATTCAGGTTTGGCGTTCTGAACCAATTGGCGTTGCAACCGGGGGAAACAACCGGGCCAAGCCTGCAGCATTATTTCGGGCCGGTTTCTTGTCTGCCGTCTCTAACCCAAAGGGAATCTTGTTCTTTGTGGCATTTTTGCCACAGTTTGTCGATCCGGAACAGTCACTGTTTGTGCAGTTTCTGATTATGGCCACGACCTTCGTGGTAATCGAGTTCTTCTATGAGCTTCTAGTGGCAGCGTTCGCAGATCGAATTACACCCTGGCTGCGCAGGGTCGGTAAAAACTTCAATAGGGTTTTTGGATCAGTCTTTATTCTGATTGGGATACTGCTACCGCTTCGCGGCTAAATCCCCAGCTCGTTTCGGAGCATCTCAATGTGACCCTTAGC
Organism: Actinomycetota bacterium; assembly: GCA_009923455.1. Classification (GTDB taxonomy): domain Bacteria; phylum Actinomycetota; class Actinomycetes; order Actinomycetales; family Microbacteriaceae; genus Aquiluna. Next base: position 631 of record RFTL01000045.1, read on the forward strand.
TTTCACGTTGTAGAGAACGTGACTGAGCTTCCCATGCTCATCGACGACGAACGTGGAGCGAATAGTCCCCATGTAGGTCTTGCCATACATGCTCTTCTCGCCGTATGCGCCGTATGCCTGTTGGATTGCGTTGTCTGGATCTGACAAGAGATCGAAGTTCAGCCCCTCTTTGTCCTTGAACTTCTTCAGCTTGCCTGGAAGGTCTGGGGAAATGCCGAGGACGGTGTAGCCGGCAGACTTTAGGGAGTTGATGTTGTCACGAATCTCACAGGCTTGAGTGGTGCAGCCGGGGGTGGAAGCTGCTGGATAGAAGTAAACCACGACCTTTTGGCCCTTGAATGACTCCAGTGCGACCGCCTGGTCATCTTGGTTCTTTAGATTGAACTTAGGTGCTGAATCGCCAACTTTTACGCTCATGAGTTCTCCATCTGTTTTGCGTTCTGCTTTATTCCACGCTTTTCACCCAAGCCATCTAGCTTTAGCCAAACCGCCATGGTTAGCACAACCAGACTGAAGCCAAACAGCAGGTCTTCCAGCGGTGCATTGACAATTCGAATTCCCATGATCGCATCTTCGCCGTAGGTGACAATCTCGGTTCCAGTCAGATAGCCGTTGGTGATCAGCTGGAAGAAAATCACGATCGAGTAGGCGATATAGAAGCTGGTGCGTTGGAACAGTCCCGTCTTGAGAATGCCAGATTCGATGAAGATAACCACCGCAACTGATATCAGGGCCAGAACTGTGTAGCTCACCTCTGCACCAGCTCTCGTCTTTTCTCTTGGTACTCAAGCAGCATCCGATAGGCGGATCTGGTTCCCTCCATGGTCAAAACGGCCGCAATTGGAATCAAGATGAAAAATAGGTATTCCTCGAGCGGGATGTCGAAAGGTCCATAGATTCCAAGAATCTGATCCTTGTCAAAAAACCAGTGACCTTCGGAGACCGCGTAGGCATCCCAGAGAATGAACCATGGGGAGACAAGCAGAACGGTTGTCAGAAGTCGGATCGGGTTTCTCAGCACCCTAATCTTGAAGCCCCACTCCAACCACCAGGAGCCGAAAACCACAAATAGCAGCATTGCCATGTAAGACCACTGCCCGAACATAACGCTCCCGAGACTAGACTCAGCCCTGTGCTGCAATCAGAACTGAAGTTGCTGGTTCAACTTCGAACCATCTCCAGATACAGCATTTTGTTCGGCACTTTTATTTCAATTCCGCTGGGTTTTTTCTTCCCAAGTGAAATTCTTTGGCAGGTTGTGCTGGCGCTGGTGGCGCTTGCTATCGGAACCCCGCATGGTGCGGTAGATCACCTAGTTACAGTTCCACGCTTCAAGCTGGCGCGCATGACCTTGTTCATCGCCGGCTACCTCGCCGTCACGGGATTGGCCATTTGGTTCTTGTTTGCAAACAACGTGCTCGGTTTTCAGCTGATTGTGCTGATTAGCGCCATCCACTTTGGAATTGGCGACGCCTCTTTCATCTCGGAGATGGATAAGCGAAAGGCAGTTTCCGGTTTTCCTAGAATCAGCTACGCCCTTGCGGCAGGCTTCACTCCAGTCTTTTTGCCTTTGGTAAGTAGTGAATCGAGCCAAGCTTTGCAGGCTGTGAATGGCAATTTGGTTGGTTGGGCGGCTGGGTTTGAAGCCCAGATTTTCTGGGCGGTATTGACCTTGAACTTGGTAGCAATGAGTGTCATGGCTCTTCGGCGCCGATGGTCAGAGGTGCTGGATCTTTTGCTTTTGCTCGCGATCAGCTTGATAGCTCCTCCACTTGTGGCATTCGCTTTTTACTTCGGGCTCTGGCACGCGTTACGTCACACTGGACGATTGACCCTAGAGCTCGAGAGCTCAAGGCGTGCTCACGAGCTCGGAGATACTAGAGCGAGTTTCTTCAGAGCTTTCAATGCAGGACTTCCGGCGTTGGCACTGGTCTTGGTGTTCACTGCAGCGCTTGGCTACTTCACTGGGTTCACGTTGCCAGCTGATTATCTATGGCTTTTGTTGGTGGTCATTTGGGCACTCACCGTTCCTCACATGGCACTAACCGCCAGGCTGGATTTTAGGGCTATGGGGGTAAAACTTTGATTTCGACCTTTACCGGCTTTTTTACTGGCCTATCGCTGATTGTTGCGATTGGAGCGCAGAACGCATTTGTGCTTCGCCAGGGTCTCAGAAGAGAGCATGTTCTTGGCATTGTGCTGTTTGCTGCAGTCAGCGATGCGCTGCTGATCATCGTTGGTATTGCCGGACTTGGTGCCGTGATTCAGGGCTTCCCAATTGCGCTCGAGGTAATTCGATACGTTGGTGCGGCTTACCTCATCTGGTTTGGTGTTTCTGCACTCAGAAGAGCGCTAAAGCCCGGGATCCTGGAAGCTGGCGGCGGTGCGAAAATCTCGCTGGGCAAGGCGATTGCCACCACTGCGGCGCTTACCTACCTAAACCCACACGTGTATCTCGACACCGTGATTTTGCTCGGCGGCATTGGAAACCAATTTGGTGATGAAAGGTGGCTGTTTGCTGTCGGTGCAGCAACCGCCTCATTTGTTTGGTTTTTCTCTCTGGGTTACTTCGCCAAGTTGCTTTCGCGGTTTGTTTCAAGCCCCAAGTTCTGGCGAGTTTTAGATGGCTTTATAGCTCTAGTGATGTTTAGCATCGCTTTGTTGCTTCTCACCTACGAGTTCTAGCGGAAGAATAAGGACATGGATTTTGATGAATCGCGCCTAGATAACTTCGCCTCCCGTTCGAGCTCAAAGTGGCGCAGGTTCGCTCCCGATGTGCTACCGATGCACGTTGCAGAGATGGACTTCGAGGTAGCGAAGGAGATCAGAGATACTCTTGCAGACCTGGTTCTGAGGTCGGATCTGGGCTACCTAGGACCCATCCCCGAGTTGGCCGATGCTTTCGAGGGCTATGCCAAAAAGGTATGGAGCTGGGAGATTCAAAAACAAAATCTCAAGTTAGCCACCGATGTTGGTGTTGCGGCTGTAGAGATCCTTCGTCTGGTCACCAAGCCCGGAGATAGAGTCCTAATCAACTCTCCGGTTTACTCCAGTTTCTATCACTGGATTCATGAGGTTGGAGCGGTCGAGTTTGATGCCCCGCTGACATTGGTCGGCAACTCTTGGCGATTGGACTTAGGTGCTATCGAGGATGCCTTCAAAAAAGGAGTGAAGGTGTATTTGCTTTGCTCCCCACAAAATCCAGTCGGGACTCTGCATTCTCGCGCAGAACTTGAGGCTATTGCCAAATTGGCCAATCAATATGGCGTGCTGGTTATTTCAGACGAGATTCACGCTCCACTTAGTTTTGAGAAATTCACTCCCTACCTGAGCATTCCCGAAGCGCACCAAAACGGAGTAGTAATTTCTTCAAGCTCAAAGGCGTGGAATACCGCAGGGCTGAAGGCCGGCTTTTTGATTCATCAATCGGATGAAGTAGCGAACAAACTGCAAGGGCTGCCAGATGCCATGCACTGGCGCAGTTCGCTGCTTGGAGCCTTCGCAATGACCGCATCATTTTCAAAGTGTGGCTACTGGATAGATCAGACCAATGGTCGACTTAGAGAAAACCTTGAGTTTCTGAAGTCTGAAATCAAGTCCAAGCTTCCCAAAGCCAAACTCTTTGATCACCGCGCCACCTATTTGGCTTGGATTGATCTTTCCGAGTATGGCTTGGAAAAACCTCACATCGCGATTCTCAAGCATGGAGTGGCACTGGTTCCCGGTGATGACCATGCACCAAATCAGGAATACTCAAGTTTTGTGAGATTCAACTTCGCTACCTCCAAAGAGCGAATCAGCGAGGCTGTGAATCGGATGCGACTAGCCCTTGAGGGCAAGTAGCAGGTCCTCAATCAAATCCTTGGGGTCCTCTAGCCCAATTGATAGCCTCAGCGTTCCTGGGGAAATACCCATTCGAGCCTGAGTTTCAGGGTCTAATCTGCGGTGCGTAGATGAGGCAGGGTGAGTAATCAAAGACCTTGAGTCGCCCAGGTTGTTGGAGATATCAATAACTTCAAGGCGGTTCATTAGGTTGAAGGCCTGCTCTTTGCTCTTCAGCTCGAGTGCCAGGGTTGTGCCACCCTTGAGCATTTGCTTTTTCGCCAGCGCTTGGCTTGGGTGAGAGTCCAAGAATGGGTGGTGGACATTCTTGAAGGCAGCGTGAGACGACATTGCAGTTGCAACCTCAAACGCCGAATCCGCCATCTTGTGAACCCGCATTGACATAGTCTCTAGCGACTTCAACAGAACCCAAGCGTTGAAGGGGCTCAGCGATGGTCCGGTGTGACGAGTGAAAGGTTTGAGGTGCTGGTCGATGTACTCCTTGGATCCCAGCAATGCACCACCCAAGACTCGGCCCTGACCATCGATGTGCTTGGTGGCTGAATACATCACAACGTCGGCACCGAGCTCAAGAGGTTTTTGCAAAACCGGTGATGCCATCACATTGTCAACGATGAGCAGGGCACCGGCCTTGTGGGAAAGCTCAGCAACCAGGGCAATATCGACAATCTCCATGAGTGGATTGGAGGGTGTTTCGATAAAAACAGCCTTGGCCTTTTTGCTCAGCGCTTTTGCCCAGGCCTCAGGGGTATTGTCGATGACTACCTCAACCTCAACTCCCCACCTGGGAAGAATCTCGGTGAGAACCACATAGCACGAGGAGAACATCGCTCCAGATGCCACCACGCGATCTCCCGAAGAAACTAAGCAAGCCACCGAGGCAAACATGGCGCTCATTCCGCTGCCGGTGGCATGTGCCGCCTCGGCCCCTTCGATGAGCGCCAAGCGCTCCTCGAACATCTGCACTGTGGGGTTAGAAAAGCGCGAGTAGAGGTGGTGATCCTCGGTCTCAGCAAAGCTTGCCTCTGCTTGTTCTGCAAAGTCATAGGTGAAGCCGGAGTTTAGAAAAAGCGCTTCCGAAGTCTCTTGGAAACCGGTGCGCATCAATGCGCCACGAACCGCAAGTGTGTCGGGGCGAAGTTCGCGCCCTGCGGACTGAACGGTGTTTGGGTTGTAGCCCCAAGGTCTATTGCGCTTTGTCATTGCCAAAAAACATACCCGTAAACCCATAGTCTTTGCACCGTGGAATCAAAAGTAATTGCGTTGGCATCCGAGCTGTTTCAAAAGCACGGCATCGTAAATTACTCATTTGGCTTTGATAGGGCGATCAGAAGAGCGGGCCTGTGCGACTACACCAGGCGTCGCATCACGCTCTCAAAGCACCTGTTGGCAAATTCCGATTTGGATCAAATTGAGCAGGTGCTGCTTCACGAAATCGCCCATGCTCTGGTTGGCAAGGATGCCGGTCACGGCAGAATCTGGAAGCAAAAGGCGAGTGAGATTGGCTATCGACATGAACGAATTGACGGCAGTCATCTGGCAAAGCAAAGCGCGAAGTGGCAAGGCAGCTGCCCGCAAAATCACGAACACTTCCGGTCTAGAAAACCAACCCGAGCACTCTCCTGCAAACTCTGTGCCCCAAGCTTTTCGCGACGATACTTGATCAGCTGGGTTGAGGTCCGATAATCACTGCGCTAACAATCGCGCCAGCGATGAAGTTTAGGTAAATGAATCTTCGCCAGCCTCGATTTGCACTCTCGCAGGTTTCATCAGTGATGCGCCACTCTCGACCAACCACGAACAGGTAAGGAATCGCAGCCAGGGCAGCCTGCGGGTAGCGATCGCCAAGAAACAAGGTAACCAGGGCCGCTACCAAATACATCGCAAACGAGATCCGAACCGTGGCCTTGGCACCCAGAACAGTTGCTATCGATGCAATCCCAGCCTCTCTATCCGCTCGAATATCCTGCACCGCTCCAAACGCATGCGAGGCCATTCCCCATAGTGTGAAGCTCAGGGTAATCAGCCAAATTCGCCAATCGAATGAGGCTCCGGCCAGAGTGAGACCGAAAAGCATTGGTCCGACAAAGTGCATCGCTGAAGTGAATGAATCTAGGAACGGAATCTCCTTGAATCTCAGCCCACCCAGGCTGTATGCGATGACTAAAAACAACACCGCGATCAAAACAACTGAGCTGAGCAAGTTACCGATGGCAAAGAGATAAAGCGCAAATGGTGCTGAAAATCCAAACGCCGCATAAAGCGTGGGCTTGTGATACTTGGGCTCCAGTAGTGCTCCCTCGATACCACCTTTTCTCGGGTTTCTCAGATCTGATTCATAATCAAAAACATCGTTCACCCCATACATCAACAGGTTGTATGGGATTAGGAAAAAGAGGCTGCCAACAATAAGTTCGGGAGTCACTTTCCCAGTGGCCAAAAAGTAGGCGGCGGCGAATGGGAAGGCGGTGTTGATCCAAGAGATTGGGCGAGAGGATACGAAGAGCTTCTTCAGCATCATCGCCTCCGGAACATCTCATAAAGCGACGGCGTCAGCACAAGCGCCACCAGGGTGTAGGCAAAATCTTCAATTGGTGCATAGCCAAGCATGATGCCCGAGAGCTTCGACTGGTCATAGGCAACAATCCCGGTGCCAATAATGACGTTATCGAAAATCAGGGTCAGAGTCATCATGACAAGACCCGAGATTATTAGCGGTCGGGCTCTTAGGTGCCTTCGGACGATCACCGCGTAGATTGCAAAAATCGAGAGCACTATGGCGGTCAGCATCGGGTAGCTCATTTTGCCGCCCATCGGTATGCGATCAGGGTGTTGTAGCTGAGCAACACCAAAAAGAACAGCTCCTCGAGTGGAAGCTCTGGTGCCAGCAATATCCCACTCAAATGCGGTGCATCGCCTCTGAAGAAGATTCCATTGATGATTCCGATTACATCCCAGGTAAGAAATACCCCAACCGATATGGCTACGGAAATAACTGTTGCTCGGGCGTCAACAAAGAGAGCGAGTTTGTGGGTCCAATCCAAGAGCCCCACGCCAACGATGGAGAAGATCAGCGCGATCAGATAAAGGTAGGGGACTACCTCCTGGATCACTTCAGGCCTCTCCAGGTCTTCACCGGCTTTAGTTCTCCCTTAATCGGCCCAGAGCTTCGGTCATCGGTTAGGTGCTTGTAGACCAGCTCGGCACCAATCAAACACATCGGTAAACCAATTCCTGGAATTGTGTTGTGTCCGGTGTAGAGCAGGTTCTTAACCTTCTTGGACTTATTCGATGGTCTGAAGAAAGCACTCTGGGTGAGTGTGTGAGCCATACCCAATGCGGTTCCGCTCCAGGCATTGAGCTCGGCTTCGAAGTTGGCTGGACCAACTGTCCTGCGAACCACGATTCGATCCTTTAGATCCGGGATGTTGCACCACGAGGCAATTTGTTCGATGATTCGGTCAGCCTCGGCCTCGAATGCTTTGTCGCCAGAGCCGTTAATTCCGCCACGACCAATGGCTGGGTCGGCAGCAGTGGGCACTAGGACAAATAGATTTTCGTGGTTCTCCGGTGCAACTGAAGCGTCAGTCTTTGAAGGCATGCACAGATAGAGCGAGGCTGGATTCGGGACCTTGCTTTTGCCATCCGCTTTTCGGAAAACATCTTTGAAGTTTGAAGCCCAGTCCTTGGTGTACAGCAGTGTGTGGTGATCGAGCTCCGAGATCTTTCCCTTGATGCCCAAGTAGATAAGCAGTGCGGAGGGACCTGGGACCTTGTTGTCCCAGAATCGCTGCGGGTAGGTCTGGTATCTGCTCTCCAGCAACTTGGTTTCAACATGGTGCAGGTCGGCGCTCGCAACAACCACATCGGCTCGAATCTGAGATTCGCCGACCTTCACGCCGACAGCCTTGCCATCTTGAACCAAGATCTGCTGCACCGGTGAAGAGGTGTGGATCTCAACCCCGTGCTGCTTCGCAAGTCGCTCTATTGACTCGATGACCGTATAGATTCCACCCATCGGGTAGAAGACGCCCTGGTTCATATCAACATGCGTCATCAGGTGATACATGCTTGGGGTGTCGTAAGGAGACGCACCCAAAAACACTGCCGGGAAGTTGAGCATTTTCTTTAGGCGTTCGTCTTTTACGAACTTGCCCGAGAAGGTCCAAAGCGGCGTTACCAGCAGCTTCAGGAACTCAGCCAATCGCTTGAGTACCTCGGGGTGAACAAAGCTGCGAGCATCGCGGAAATTGGTGTAGAGGAAGTGCTTTATTGAGAGTCGGTAGGCATCCTCGGCACTGTCTAGGTAGCGCTGCAAAGCCGCGCCGGCACCCTTCTCGATTCCCTCGAACATCGCCTTGATTTCATCAAGGTTTTCGCTCATCAGGAGTTTGTCACCCTCGCCCTCATTGCGAGTTTGGTAAGCGGGAGAGAGTCGAACCAGATTCAGCTCATTAGCGGCGGTTGTGCCCATCAGGTTGTAAAACTGCTCAAAGGCATCAGGCATCAAATACCAGCTTGGACCCATATCAAAGCGGAAGCCATCTTTTTCCCAAAGATATGCCCTGCCACCCAAAGATTCTTTGGCCTCGTAAAGGGTCACCTTCATCCCAGCTTTGGCAAGAAGGGCGGCTGAGGATAAGCCGGCAATTCCACCACCGATCACGATGGCAGTTTTTTGGGTCATGGCTTTACTCCTAGGTAGGCACGAAACACCAGTAGCAACTTCTTAAAGTTGTTCACGCTGATACGGGTGTTAATCAAATCTTGGGCTGAAGTGTTTCCGATCTTGCGATTAAGTTCTGCAAACAATAGCTGCGCTGCAGTGACTGCGACTCTTGAGCTGCGCGGTAAAAGCGGCAGAGACAGTGCGCTGACCTTCAGATCTTGATCAATGTCTGCAACCAAGCGCTGCTTGGTTTGCTCATCGAAGCTAGTCACATTGACGCCTGGGAAGTATGAACGCCCGAGGCGCTTGAAATCTGCTGAGAGATCTCGCAAGAAATTCACCTTTTGGAATGCGCTACCGAGCGCTCTAGCGCCTTTGACTAACTGCAGCTTCTGCTCTTGGCTGTAGTTCTGGCCCTGTACGAAAGCGGCCAAACACATCAGTCCAACCACCTCTGCAGAGCCATACACATATCGTTCAAAGGAGGTTTGGTCGTGCTCGGATTCGGTTAGGTCTTGGCGCATGGAATAGAAAAACGGCTCAACGATGTCCTTGCCAATTCCGACTGCCTTTGCGGTGACGCCAAAGGAATGCAGAATCAGGTTGGTTGAAAAACCGCGCTCCATGGCTCGGTAGGTTTCGGCCTCGAAATCGGCCAGCTCTTTTGCCGGATCGATGTTTGCATGCTGCGCTGCTTGTTGCGCAGACCCGTCAACAATCTCATCAGCGACGCGAACCATGGCATAGATGTTCTCGATGTGAGAGCGCAGCTGTTTCGGGAGCAGCTTGGTTGCAGCACCGAATGAGGTTGAGTAGCTGTAGATAACCTCGGCGCTGGCTCGATGCGCGGCCTTGGTGTAGAGCGCCAATCCGGTGGGCACTCTGGTGGTGTCGGTTCTGTCCACACCCCTAGGCTACTGGTTAGTTGAAAGCTAGGATTGGTTTATGACGAACCCAATGAAACCCCGAAGCCACGCCGTCACCGATGGAATCGAAAAGGCTCCTCAACGTGGAATGCTCCGAGCAGTGGGTATGGGCGATGACGATTGGACTAAGCCTCAAATCGGAGTCGGATCCAGCTGGAACGAGCTAACCCCCTGCAACCTTTCTCTTGACAGACTGGCAAAAGCCGTCAAGGTTGGCGTCACTCGCGCTGGCGGCTTCCCGATGCAGTTCGGAACAATTTCGATGTCTGACGGAATCTCCATGGGACACGAGGGTATGCACTTCTCGCTTGTTAGTCGCGAGGTTATCGCTGACTCAGTCGAGACCGTGATGGGTGCTGAAGCACTAGATGGCAGCGTCTTGCTTGCTGGGTGTGACAAGTCACTGCCGGGAATGTTGATGGCCGCTGCTCGACTAGATCTCGCGTCAGTATTTCTATACGCAGGTTCGATTGCTCCGGGTTGGGTGAAGCTGACCGACGGAACGGAAAAGGCCGTGACAATCATCGACGCATTTGAAGCGGTAGGTGCTTGCAAGGTCGGGAAGATGAGTCAGGAAGATCTGACTCGAATTGAGAAAGCTGTTTGTCCAGGAGAAGGCGCTTGTGGCGGTATGTATACCGCAAACACAATGGCCTCAATCGGAGAGGCGATTGGTATGAGTCTTCCAGGCTCAGCAGCCCCACCTTCAGCAGATCGCAGAAGAGACGTCTGGGCTGAGCGCAGTGGTGAAGCCGTTGTTAACTTGATTGCCAAGGGCATCACCGCAAGACAAATCATGACCAAGAAAGCCTTTGAAAATGCGATTGCAGTTTTGATGGCATTTGGCGGATCAACCAATGCGGTTTTGCATTTGTTGGCAATTGCTCGCGAGGCGGAGGTCGATCTAACCCTCGATGATTTCAACCGAATTTCGGACAAGGTGCCACACCTTGGTGACCTAAAGCCATTCGGTCAGTTTGTGATGAATGACGTCGACAAGGTTGGCGGTGTACCGGTTCTGATGAAGGCGCTGCTCGATGCCGGCCTGCTGCACGGTGACGTAATGACTGTTACCGGCAAGACCATGGCCGAGAACTTAGAGGGCATCAACCCGCCTGACCCAGACGGCAAGATCATCCGTGCCATCAACAATCCAATCCACAAAACCGGTGGCATCCAGATTCTGAAGGGATCGATGGCTCCGGATGGTGCGGTCGTTAAGACGGCTGGATTCGATTTGACCTTCTTTGAGGGACCCGCTCGAGTCTTTGACCGCGAAGGCCCTGCGATGGATGCCCTGGTTGAGGGCAAGATTCAAAAGGGAGACGTAGTGGTTATCCGCTACGAAGGCCCTAAGGGAGGCCCTGGCTTCCGTGAGATGCTCGCTCTCACTGGTGCAATAAAAGGTGCGGGACTTGGTAAGGATGTCCTACTATTGACAGACGGACGATTCTCAGGCGGCACAACCGGCCTGTGCATCGGACACATTGCTCCAGAGGCGACCGAAGGTGGTCCGATTTCTCTGGTTCGCGACGGAGACCTCATTCGGGTCGACATCGCAGCTCGTTCGCTCGAACTACTAGTTGATGCGCAAGAGCTGGAAACCCGCAGGAAAACATGGGTTCCACTTCCACCACGCTATACAAAAGGTGTGCTCGCAAAATACACAAAGTTGGTGTCCTCGGCTTCCGAGGGTGCCTACTGCGGCTAAAGAGCTTCTTGCACGCCGAGGTTTTGTAGAAAGATACGAGTAAGGGTTTAAATGCCTACTGAGGTTCTTACCGGGGCTCAAGCAATCATCAGATCGCTTGAACTACTCGGCATTGACACTGTCTTTGGTTTACCGGGAGGTGCAATTCTGCCCACCTACGACCCACTTATGGACTCCCAGAAGATTCGTCACATCTTGGTGCGTCATGAGCAGGGTGCGGGTCACGCAGCCGAGGGCTACGCCGCCGCTAGCGGAAAGCTTGGTGTCTGCATCGCAACCAGTGGACCAGGAGCAACCAACCTGGTAACTCCAATCATGGACGCGATGATGGACTCCGTTCCTTTGCTAGCCATCACCGGTCAGGTGAACTCTCATGCGATCGGAACCGATGCGTTCCAAGAAGCTGACATCGTCGGTATCACGATGCCGATTACCAAGCACAGCTTCTTGGTGACCAAGGCAGAAGACATTCCCGCAACCATGGCGGCCGCCTATGAACTTGCCACCACTGGACGCCCCGGACCGGTTTTGGTTGACGTCGCAAAGGATGCTCAGAACGCCAAGTTTGAGTTTTCTTGGCCGCCCAAGGTAGAGCTGCCTGGCTACAAGCCGGTAACCGATCCTCACGGCAAGCAGGTCACCGCGGCTGCGGAACTGATTCTGGCTTCCAAGAAACCAATTCTTTATGTCGGCGGTGGTGTGATCCGCGCCGGAGCGCACCGCGAGCTATTGAAGCTTGCAGAGCTGATCAACGCACCGGTCACCACTACTTTGATGGCCAGAGGAGCATTCCCAGATTCGCATCCGAATCACCTTGGAATGCCGGGCATGCACGGAACCGTTCCGGCGGTGACTGGCCTACAAAAGTCAGACCTACTCATCACGCTCGGAGCTCGATTCGATGACCGGGTAACTGGAGATGTGAAGACCTTTGCTCGTGAGGCCAAGGTCATCCACGTTGATATCGACCCCGCTGAGATTGGCAAGATTCGTCACGCCGACGTTCCGATTGTTGGAGACGCCAAGGTCGTGATTGCCATGCTTACCGCCGAGCTCGAAAAACAGTTGGGTGGAAAGAAGCCGGACTACTCAGCATGGTGGGAGTTCATCAATGGTCTCAAGGAGCGCTACCCACTGGGCTACACCGACCTAGACGACGGCAAACTTGCGCCACAGACTGTCATCAAACGCATCGGTGAGCTCTCTGGTGCCGAGGCAATTTACTGCGCTGGGGTTGGACAGCACCAGATGTGGGCTGCTCAGTTCATTAGCTATGAGCGACCAAACTCCTGGGTCAATTCGGGTGGTGCTGGAACCATGGGTTACTCGGTCCCAGCCGCTATGGGAGCGAAGGTGGCAGAGCCTCAGCGCTTGGTTTGGGCGATTGATGGCGATGGCTGCTTCCAGATGACCAATCAGGAGCTTGCTACCTGTGCGATCAACAACATCCCGATCAAGGTTGCCATCATTAACAACTCATCACTGGGAATGGTTCGTCAGTGGCAGACCCTGTTCTATAACGAGCGCTATTCGAACACCGATCTACACACCGGCACCGACACCGTCATGATTCCTGATTTCGTGAAACTCGCCGAGGCTTATGGCTGCTTGGCGATTCGCGTTGAAAAAGAAGAAGAGATTGACGCCGCGATCAAGCTTGCGATTCAGACCAATGATCGTCCAGTGGTAATCGACTTTATCGTTGGACGCGACGCAATGGTTTGGCCTATGGTCCCGGCCGGTGTCTCAAACGATGCGGTTCAATACGCTCGCGATGCCAGACCGGTATGGGAAGGGGACGAGTAAATGAGTCAGCACGTACTTTCACTACTGGTAGAAGACAAGCCAGGTATCTTGACCCGAGTCGCCGCCTTGTTTGCTAGGCGTGGGTTCAACATTGAGTCTCTTGCGGTGGGAACCACCGAGGTTGAGGGCGTATCGAGAATCACCGCGGTGGTCAATCTCGATGGCCAGCCCCTCGAACAGGTGACCAAGCAGCTGAACAAGCTGGTCAACGTTCTCAAGATCGTTGAGCTCGAGCAGGAGAACTCGGTTGCCCGAGACCACATGCTCATTAAGGTCAAAACCGATGCATCCACTCGCTCGCAGGTGCTAGAAGCCGTTACGCTGTTTCGTGCCCGAGTTATTGACGTGGTCAGCGATTCGGTTGTTATCGAGGTCACCGGCGACACCGCTAAGTGC
>RFTL01000046.1 GCA_009923455.1 Actinomycetota bacterium
GCTTGACCGATATAAACAGCTCACTCTTTCTGATCATCAGCAAGCTGACAACAACGGCCAGATAGGTGAAGGAGTTGATCACGAAGGAAAGTCCCGTACCGAAGAGCACGATTAGGAAACCAGAAGCGGCTGGACCAATCAATCGACCGGCATTGAAGTTGGCGCTGTTGAGACTGATAGCGCTCGGGATGTCCTTTTGCCCAACCAACTCCGAGTTGAAGCTGGTTCTAACCGGGGCATCTAGTGCCGAGAACACACCCACCGCGAAGGCCAGAACGGCCACGTGCCAAACCTCAACTTGTCCGCTAAGTACCAACAGACCGAGAGTTAGTGATCCAAGACCGGCTCCGACGTTGGTGATCACCAATAGCGCACGCTTATCAAAGCGATCGGCCAATACCCCGCCGTAAAGGCTTAGGAGCAGCGAGGGTAAGAACTGCAAAGCGGTAATGATTCCCAGGATTTGGGCTGAATTTGTTAGCTCAAGCACCAACCAGTCTTGAGCGATGCGCTGAGCCCAGGTGCCGATATTGGAAAGCACGTTGGCGGGAAACAATACCCGGTAATTGCGATGTCCAAACGCTCGGAACGCACTTGGTTTAGACACCCGATAAGCGTAAACCTAAGTTTGGTCGTGGTTTACCTAATCGTTGATTACCTGGGGTGTCGGACTCACTCTGGCAAGTAGCAGAATTCCAACCACCAGAACCAGCATCAATCCCAAGATTCCATACACAGTGGCCTGGGCATTGCCGATACCCGCGGAAAGCGCAATCGAGATTGATGTGGTCCAAAGAAGTGGGCTCAGGAAGCTGACCGCCCTGCCAGTAGTCATGTAAAGACCAAAGACCTCGCCCTCACGCCCAGCTGGGGTGAACTTAGCGACGAAGGATCTCGATGCGGCCTGTGCTGGACCAACAAACAGGGTCAGCGCCAAGCCACCAATCCAATAGGTGATTGGGCCGGCGCTCGCAAACGCGAAGACACCAAAGCCTGCAACGGTTAGTCCAATTAGGGAGATCATGATGGTGCGCTTGCCACCGACCCTGTCATCTAGGAAACCACCGATAGCAGCTCCAATACCCGCCATCAAGTTGGCAGCGATACCGAAGATGATCACCTCGGCGAGCTCGAAACCGAAAGCCAACGAACCAAGCGCTCCACCAAAAGCGAAAACACCAGATAGCCCATCTCGATAGATAGCCGATGAAATCAAGAACTTGAAGGTTTCCGGGGCTTGCTTGCGCAGAGACTTGAGTTGCGACCAAAGCTTGAAGTAGCTCTCGACGATGTTCTCACGCTCAAGGTTCTCCTTGGCCTTCACCTCTGGAACCGAGACAAAGAGCGGAATCGAGAACACCAGTAGCCAGATCGCGCTGAACAGGAATACGGCACGGACATTGAGGGCGTCTTCGGTTGGAATACCGAACCATGGGGTGTCGGTCTGCACAAATCCAACCAGTGAAACCAATAGCAAGATGATTCCGCCAACATAACCAAGGCCCCAGGCAAAGCCCGAAACCTTTCCGATGTTCTTTTCGGTCGAGACCTGCTTCAGCATCGCGTAGTAGTTGATGAAAGCAATCTCTTGAACAAAGCCACCGAAGCTGAAGATGATAAGGCCCAACCACAGCATTTCAGGGGTAGGAGCGATAAAGAAAAGCGATGCCATGACGCCCGAAAGCACCAGGGTGTTGATCAACAGCCAGAGCTTTCTACGGCCCTGCTCATCAGAGCGCCTGCCGAATACCGGTGCGACCAGGGCAACTGCAATACCTGCGATGGTCGCCGCTAGGCCCAGTGCTCTCGAGGTGTCTTCCTCCTGCAGAGGTGATGTAAATCGGAAAGATGAAGGTCGAGAAGATGGTTGGAAATGGCTGTTCTGCCCAATCCCACAGGGCCCAAGCAAAAGTGCCACGAGACTTCTTCGGTTTAACGGCGTTGTCGGTCATGGCCTGAGATTACTCCTCCAGGACTCAAAACCCGCGAGTCAAACACAAATCTTTATCTCACCGATAACCTTGCCGCCGCCCAGAACCGAAAGTCCGTCTTCGGCTTCAATAGCAACTCTTTGGTCATCGGTGATCAGATTGTGTTTGGCAAGAATCGCAGCGCTCACTCTGAGCGCTGCTCTAAGCGACCCATCGGCAAACTTGATTGCCAGCGCGAAACCAGATCTGGTTACGGCTGTGAAGACCCCTTCTGCACCAAGTTTCGAGAAAACCCCGTGTTTCATTAGCAGGGCATCTGGAGTTGTGCTGTCTCCGATTAGCTCTGGATAGCTAAGCCCAGCCTCGAAAAGCTGCGCACCCCGGATTGGCAAGTGACCGAGCGCTCTAGCCAACCCCTCGGTAGAGAGGGCAAACAAAGGAGCCCCACAACCATCGATTGTGGTCTTGGTGACCTTCTCTCCAGAGAGCTCTTCGATTAGCTTTTTCACTCGAACCTGGACCGGGTGCTCTGCAGATAGATAACTCTTGGTGTCGAGCTGATTGAGCTTGGCGGTTGCCAAAAATCCCGCATGCTTACCCGAGCAGTTCATAAACACTCGACTTTGTGAACTGGCGGCCAGTTTGGCTTGCGGATTCCAAGGCCAGGCTTCAGGGCAACCAAGATCTTGGTCTGAATTGCCATGTTCGTGAAGTAGTTCTTGCACAAGCGCAACTTGCTCCGCGGTGGCGTAGTGCGAAGCCATCGCAATAACTGATTGCCTCGGGTTTGTCCTCAGTCCCAGCTCTCGCATCGCCATCGCCTGAATCGGCTTGAGAGCACTGCGGGGATAGATCAGCGCTTTGGTGTCACCAATCTGCTCGAGCACCTCGCCATCTGGGGCGATTAGCGCAGCGGTGCCCAGGTGGAAGGACTCATTCAGGCCATCTCGCCTGATGATTGCCAGCGGGGCTAGGCCGCTGGGGGAGAGCTCATGCATAAGCAACAGATTACTCAGCGAGAAAACTTGAGTCATTCACACTCAACTTTCAGGAATGAATACTTGACATCCTGGTTGTCATATTTGAAACTTGAGCGCAGGTGACTCAACTTTGAGTTGCGAACAGGATTCAGAAGAAGGAGATAGTTATGGGTAGAGCAGTAGGAATTGACCTCGGTACCACCAACAGTGCGGTAACCGTTTTGGAGGCTGGCGAGCCTAAGGTCATCGCAAACGCAGAAGGATTCCGCACCACCCCATCGGTGGTTGCATTCACCAAGGATGGCAACATCCTGGTTGGTGAGACCGCTAAGCGTCAGGCAGTAACCAACGTGGACCGCACCGTTTCCTCGGTGAAGCGCCACATGGGCACCACCTGGAAGTTCAAGGTCGACGAGAAGGAATACACCCCGCAGGAGATCTCCGCTCGTATTTTGATGAAGCTCAAGCGCGATGCCGAGACCTATCTTGGCGAGAGCGTGACCGATGCAGTTATTACCGTCCCGGCTTACTTCAATGATGCTGAGCGTCAGGCAACCAAGGAGGCTGGTGAGATTGCCGGTCTAAACGTGCTGCGCATCATCAACGAGCCAACCGCTGCGGCTTTGGCATACGGCCTAGACAAGGGTAAGGAAGACGAGCTGATCTTGGTCTTCGACCTTGGTGGTGGAACCTTTGACGTTTCACTACTTGAGGTTGGCAAGGACGATGACTTCTCCACCATTCAGGTTCGCTCCACCTCCGGTGACAACCGTCTCGGTGGTGACGACTGGGACCAGCGCCTAGTGGACCACCTGGTCAAGAAGTTCAAGGAGACCACCGGTGTCGATGTTGCAAACGACAAGATCGCGCTGCAGCGTCTCAAGGAGGCTGCTGAGCAGGCCAAGAAGGAGCTCAGCCAGTCAACTTCAACTCAGGTTCAGCTGCCATATCTGTCGCTGACCGAGTCGGGACCTGCAAACCTAGATGAGACCGTGACCCGTGCCCAGTTTGAAGCCATGACCGCTGACCTACTAGAGCGCACCCGCAAGCCATTCGAGGACGTAATCAAGGAGGCCGGTGTCAAGGTTTCCGATATCGCACACGTCGTCCTAGTTGGTGGATCAACCCGTATGCCAGCGGTCTCTGAGCTTGTAAAGAGCCTGCTCGGTGGCAAGGAGCCAAACAAGGGCGTAAACCCCGACGAGGTGGTATCGGTCGGTGCAGCACTGCAGGCCGGTGTCATCAAGGGTGAGCGCAAGGACGTTCTATTGATTGACGTGACCCCGCTTTCTCTTGGTATTGAGACCAAGGGCGGAATCATGACCAAGCTGATTGAGCGCAACACCGCTATCCCAACCAAGCGCAGTGAGATCTTCACCACCGCTGACGATAACCAGCCAAGCGTTTCAATTCAGGTCTTCCAGGGTGAGCGTGAGTTCACTCGCGACAACAAGTCGCTCGGAAACTTCGAGCTAACCGGCATTGCCCCTGCCCCCCGCGGCATCCCTCAGATCGAGGTCACCTTCGACATCGATGCCAACGGAATCGTTCACGTGTCCGCTAAGGACAAGGGAACCGGCAAGGAGCAGTCGATGACCATCACCGGCGGATCTTCACTCTCCGAGGAAGACATCCAGCGCATGGTCAAGGATGCCGAGGAGCACGCAGCCGAGGACAAGAAGCGTCGCGAGGAGGCAGAAACTCGCAACCAGGCGGAGCAGCTTGCGTATTCAACCGAGAAGTTGATCAAGGACAACCAGGACAAGCTGCCTGAGGAGGTCAAGACTGAGGTTCAGGCCGATGTCGACGCTCTGAAGGCGGCGCTCGCCGGTGATGACATCGAGGCAGTGAAGTCCGCTCAGGACAAGCTGATGGCATCCCAACAGAAGCTAGGTGAGGCCATCTACGCGGCAGCACCGAAGGACGGCGAGGCTCAGCCAGAGGCCAGCTCCGAGGATGTTGTCGATGCTGAGGTCGTTGATGACGAGAACGAGGACAAGAAGTAATGACAAACGAGCACAAAGACCCTGAGCACCACGAGGGTGATGCCGAGCAGGAGATGGTTGAGGAAGGCGCACCGGTTTCTGAAACCGAAAGCCCAACCGATGCCATCGATCGTGAGCTGGAGATCTTCCAAGATCTCCAGCGCCTGCAGGCCGACTTTGTGAACTACAAGGCTCGTGTTGATCGTGATCGCGGCGTTGAACGTCAGCTTGCTGTCGCCGACACGGTCAAAGCCTTCTTGCCAGCACTTGATGACCTAACCAGAGCCGAACAGCATGGCGATCTGCAGGAGGGAACTCCGATGGCTGCGATTGCTCAGAAGCTCAGAAGCGCTGGGGAGAAGTTTGGCCTAGTCGCCTTCGGCGAAAAGGGCGAGAAGTTCGACCCAGAGCTTCACGATGCACTGGTTCAGACTCCAAACCCTGAGGTCAGCGAAGCAACCATCGCGGATGTAGTGGAAAAGGGCTACCGAATCGGTGAGCGCATGCTGCGCCCAGCGAAAGTAGCGGTGTTTGTTCCTAGCGAGTAAACCGAAAGGAGTGAGGTAGATGGCGTCACAAGACTGGATCGAAAAGGACTTTTACAAGATCCTTGGCGTCTCCAAGGACGTATCCGATGCCGATCTCAAGAAGGCTTATCGCAAGCTGGCCAAGGAGTATCACCCGGATAGAAATCCGGGTGATGCCAAGGCTGAGGCTAGGTTCAAGGACATTTCCGAGGCCTATGACGTGCTCTCCGATGCCAATCAGCGCAAGGAGTATGACGCGATCAGGGCTATGGGTGGTGGAGCTCGCTTCACCGCTGGTGGTCAAGGTGCGGGATTTGAAGATGTCTTCTCGAACCTTTTTGGCGGCGGCTTCCAAGGCCAGGGTTTCCCCGGTTTTGGCGGCTTCGGCGGCTTTGGACCCCAGCGCGGCAGCGACCTAACCACAACCTCGACAATCAACTTCATTGACTCAATCCAGGGCACTCAGCTAAAGCTCACCGTCCACGGCGACACCGTGAATGTCAAAGTTCCGGCTGGGATCCAGGATGGTCAAAAGCTAAAGGTGAAGGGCAAGGGTCAACCATCGCCGAATGGTGGTCCAGCCGGTGACCTGGTGGTAACCATCAAGGTCAAACCGCATCCGGTCTTCACTCGTGATGGTGAAAACATTCGCGTTAGCGTCCCAATCACCATCACCGAGGCAATTCTGGGTGCCACGATTCAGGTCCCAACCCTGGGAGCTGAACCGGTGAAGCTCAAGGTTGCTCCTGGCACCCCTAACGGCAGAACCCTAAGGGTCAAGGGCCGCGGGGTTCAGCTACCGGGTCGGCAGGGAGATCTGCTGGCAACCGTCGAGATTGCCGTCCCGGCTCACGTTAGTGATAAGGCCAAGAAGCTACTGGAGCAGTTCGAAGCCGAACTACCAAACGAGGATCCACGTGCTGACCTGCTCACCAGAGCAGGACTTCTTTAGGAGGGATCATGGAGCTGAACGAGACCACACCGCTGTTTGTGATCTCGGTCGCGGCCGAGCTAGCCGGTATGCACCCGCAGACCCTCAGGCAGTATGACCGCTTGGGTTTGGTCTGCCCAACCAGAACATTGGGTAAATCCCGCCGCTACACCATGCAGGATGTGGCAAAGCTCCGGGAGATTGCCAAACTCAGCCAAGAGGGAGTGTCCCTCGAGGGCATCAGGCGAGTGCTCTCACTGGTCGATGAAAACCTTGAGCTCAGAGCCAGGGTCCGCGATCTTGAGCGTGAACTTGCCAACCAGGTTATGAACCAGCCAGGAAACCGAGTGTTTGCCGCTGGAGAACAGGGAGTCATCAGACTCAGCCCCGGACAGCGCCCAGAGCGCAGCGGATCCGTGGTGCTATGGAGGAGGCGCTAAATGCAGTCAGAGAATCAAGAGCAGAAGTCTGCTCTCGAGCAGTTTGGAATTGACCTGACCGCGGTTGCCCGCGCAGGCAAGCTTGACCCGGTTATCGGTAGAGATGCCGAGATTAGGCGCGTGAGCCAGGTGCTCTCTCGTCGCACCAAAAACAATCCCGTGTTGATTGGTGAACCAGGTGTTGGTAAGACAGCGGTGGTTGAGGGCTTAGCCCAGAGAATCGTTGCAGGCGATGTGCCAGAGAGCCTCAAGGGCAAGACGCTTATCAGTCTTGATCTGGGTGCCATGGTGGCTGGATCTAAGTTCCGCGGCGAGTTCGAAGAGCGCCTAAAGGCAGTCCTGAAGGAGATTCAGGATGCGCAAGGTCAGGTAATAACTTTTATCGACGAGCTTCACACCCTGGTGGGTGCCGGTGCTGCCGATGGCTCAATGGATGCCTCAAACATGCTCAAGCCAATGTTGGCTAGGGGTGAACTGCGGCTAATCGGCGCTACCACCTTGGATGAGTATCGTGAGCGCATCGAAAAAGATTCTGCTCTCGAGCGCAGATTCCAGCAGGTTTATGTCGGTGAGCCAAGTGTCGAGGACACCGTCGCCATCTTGCGCGGTCTCAAGGAGCGCTATGAAGCGCACCACAAGGTCACCATCGCTGACAGTGCGCTAGTAGCCGCGGCCCAGCTATCCTCCCGCTACATCTCTGGTCGCCAGCTGCCAGATAAGGCGATTGACCTGGTCGATGAGGCGGCATCCAGGCTGCGCATGGAGATTGACTCAGCGCCAGTTGAAATTGATGAGCTTCGCAGACAGGTAGACCGCCTGAAGCTCGAAGAACTAGCCCTCAAGAAGGAAAAAGACGATGCCTCCAAGCAGCGCCTTGAGAAGCTGCAGGAAGATCTAGTCCAAAAACAAGAGCGCTTAGACGCCCTGAACCAGCGCTGGGAGAAGGAGCGAAGCGAGCTAAACAAGATCGGTGAGATCAAGACCAAGCTCGACGCCCTTAGGATTCAGGCCGAAAAGGCTCAGCGCGAGGCGAATCTTGAGCTCGCATCGAGACTGCTCTATGGCGAAATTCCTCAGCTCGAGAAGGAGCTTAAAGTTGCCGAGAGCCAGAACATCGGCACCACAGAGCGCATGGTCGGCGAGCAGGTCACAGAGGATGAGATTGCAGCGGTGGTCTCAGCCTGGACTGGCGTTCCAACCGGAAGATTGCTAGCTGGCGAGAGCGAGAAACTGCTCCACCTAGAGCTTGAGCTTGGTAAGCGACTGATCGGGCAGAAGGCAGCCGTCAAGGCAGTCAGTGATGCGGTTCGCCGCACCAAAGCCGGGATCTCCGACCCGGACAGACCAACCGGATCTTTCATGTTCCTAGGGCCTACCGGTGTTGGCAAGACCGAGCTTGCCAAGAGCTTGGCAGCGTTTTTGTTCGACGACGAGAAATCGATTGTTCGCATCGACATGTCTGAGTACTCCGAGAAACACAGCGTTAGCCGTTTGGTTGGTGCTCCCCCGGGATACATCGGCTATGAAGAAGGTGGGCAGCTAACTGAGGCGGTTAGGAGAAGGCCTTACTCAATTGTTCTTCTCGATGAAATTGAGAAGGCCCACCCAGAGGTCTTCGACATTCTGCTGCAGGTTTTGGATGATGGCCGACTAACCGATGGGCAGGGACGAACAGTTGACTTCAAGAACGTGATTTTGATTTTGACCTCAAACCTCGGGTCTCAGTTCCTGATTGACCAAGAGCTTTCTGAGTCTGAAAAGCGTCAGCTGGTGATGGACACCGTTCGTGCCAGCTTCAAGCCAGAGTTTCTAAACCGGCTTGACGATGTTGTGATCTTTGATGCGCTGAGCAAGGAGGAGTTGGGTTCGATTGTCGATCTCAACATCGACCGACTAACTCAGCGCTTAGAGCAAAAGCGCATCACCTTGGGAGTAACACCGGCGGCCAGGCTTTGGCTTGCAGACCACGGTTATGACCCGGTCTATGGTGCCAGGCCACTTCGAAGGTTGATCCAGCGCGAGGTTGAGGACCGACTGGCCAATCTATTACTGGCTGGAGCGGTATCGGACGGAAGCTTCGTGACGGTTGAAGTCTCCGGGGACGAGCAAACCCTGGAATTGAGAGTTGTTGAATAGTCAAAAGAGAATCTTTTGAAACGCTTCTTCTCTAGCGTGTGCTGAATCACTAAACTCGCGCACATGCCAGTGAATAAGACAACGCGGTCCTTCGGTCAAGGAGCTCAGGGCGAACTAGACGCCCCAAAGGCTCAAAAGGTTGGCCTCTGGGCAAAGCTTCGCTACAACTTTGATAACTCAATCGCCCAGGGCGGGATGTTTGTTTTCTATGTCCTGTTGCTGATGATGGTGATTGCACTGATCATGGTCGGAATTCGCGCCTTCATCGCAACCGTGCCGGCGTTGACTCAGGCTGCTGACCCAGAGAACCTGACCCTGTTTGATCTCTTCTGGGCATCATTTACCAAGATTCTCTCGCTCGGTGGTGAACCGACCTGGGGCGATCGCATCGTTGCGATTCTCTACTGGGCCACCACCACCGCACTAACCGCCAGCGTTATCGGTTATGTAGTTGGTGCGATTCAGCGCACCTTTGCCAGATTGCGCAAGGGCCGCAGCCCAGTTATCGATTCTGGCCACACCCTGATTCTTGGCTGGTCAAACCGCATTTTCCCAATCTTGGAAGAGCTGGCCATCGCGAACCAGAACGTTCGTAAGCCACTGGTAGTCATCTTCTCCACCCATGACCGCGACTTCATGGAAGACGAGATTGAGTCTCGAACCGAGAACCTCGGAAAGCTAAGAATCGTTACTCGCACCGGAGACCCAACCAACCCGACCGACCTAAAGCGCACTAACCTAAGCGCAGCCAAGTCCATCGTTGTTCTGGACTCCGATGCCTCCGGCGACGCCACGGTGGTTTCAACCGTGCTAGCTATCAAGGCGATCAACTCAAACCCAGCCACCAAGATCATTGCAGAGCTGGATGACAAGGACACCGCCAAGGCTTTGGCTATTGCCACCAACAACCAGGTGATCCCGGTTCGATCCCACGAGGTAATCGCCAGGGTTACCGCCCAGGCATCAAGGCAGCCAGGTTTGGCAGCTGTGATGCTTGACCTGTTGGACTTTGAGGGCGATGAGATCTACTTCACGGATGTGCCAGCCCTGGAGGGCAAGACCTATGGCGATGCTGTTCAGTCTTTCAATGCCGCATCGGTAATCGGTATACGTAAGGCAGATGGCAAGGTCTCGCTGAACCCAGCCGCGAAGACCAAGCTTGCCAAGGGCACCCAGCTGATCGCTATCGCTGCAGATGACGACAAGGTCGTCTACACCGGTATGCAGACTGAGCTTGTGGGCAAAGTGAAGAAGACCACTCGTCCAGCGCTTGCCCCAGAACACCTATTGGTAATTGGTTGGTCCGAGATGGGACGCTCGGTTATCGGAGAGCTTGCAGCCTTTTTGCCAAAGGGCTCCACCGTCCACATCGTTGCTCAGAAGAAGTTGGTTGACCCAGCTCAGCTGCAGGATCTCAGCTTCGGTCCTAACGTGAAGGTGACCGCAGCTGCGGTAACTGGTGACATCTCTGACCTAATTGCAGCTGCCTCTGCCAAGCACTACAACGAGGTCATTGTTTTGGGTTACCGCAATGCAATTAGCGAGTCTGAAGCCGATGCCCAGACCATGCTCACCATGCTGCAGATGAACCAGCTATTTGAAGCAGAGGGTAATGGTGTCGAGCCAACCCGACTGGTTGCCGAGATTCTGGATGGTCGCAAGGCCGAGATCGCCCGCGTCGCAGCCGTTGATGACCTAGTGGTTAGCGATAACCTAGCTGCGCTTGCCATTGCTCAGCTTTCTGAGAACCCAAGTCTTGGCGTGGTGCTGGATGATCTATTTGACGCTGAGGGTGCATCGATCAACGTACGTCCTATCGAGCTTTATGCCACCGTCGGCAAAGAAATCAGCTATGCACAGCTGGTTGCCAATGCATCCGCAATGGGTGAATCGGCAATTGGATATCGTCACGCGCATCTAGAAAGCGGAGACTCTGCCAACGGAGCAAGACTCAACCCAGCCAAGAACTCCATGTTCACGCCAAGGGCGGGCGACGGTCTGGTCGTTGTTGCTGACACCGCCAGGTAATGTTTCGCGAGGTTCAATCACGGCTCAGGGAGTTTGAGAACCCCCGTCGAGCCCAGGAAATGCAGTGGTTCTATAAAACTGAACCTGGCGGCTACGGCGAGGGAGATCGATTTCTCGGCCTAACCGTTCCTCAGTCTCGTTCGGTCGCAGCGCAGTATCCAAAGCTTTCTCGTGACGATCTAGATCAGCTATTTCGCTCCGAGTTTCACGAGGACCGATTTTGTGCCCTGGTGATTTTGACTAAGCAGTTTGAAAAAGCCAAGGGCCAGATTCGTGCGGAGCTTTTTGAGTATTACCTATCGCTGTATGAGATAAATGCCGTCAACAGTTGGGACCTGGTCGATGTCTCGGCAAATCGTTTTGGCAAGTTTTGGCTCCAAGATCCAAAGCGAATCGAAAAACTCCTTCAGCGGGCAAGAAGCAAAGACCTATGGGTGCAGCGCTCGGCAGTGATTCTTACTTTCCCGATGATCGCTGAGTTTGACTTCGAACCAACCATCAAGGTTGGCACCGAATTGATTGATCATCCGCACGACCTAATCCACAAGGCGGTTGGCTGGGCGCTTCGCGAAGTTGGCAAGCGTGAGCTAATGGTGCTGAGAGAGTTTCTAGAGATTCACGCCGCAACCATGCCTAGAACCGCGCTTCGCTATGCGATAGAAAAACTCAGCGATGCCGAGCGCGCCGACTGGCTCAGTCGGAAAGCTCGATAATCACCGGCACGTGATCACTTGGGCCTTCGCCCTTTCGCTCATCACGCTCGATGCTGGCTCCGATTACTCGATCGGTTAGTGCCGGTGAGGTGAGCGCGAAGTCAATCCTCATGCCGTTGTTCTTCGGGAAGCAGAGGTCTTTGTAATCCCAGTACGTGTATTGATTGGGAACTAGCTCCCTGACCCTGTCGCTCAGCCCAATCTGCTCGAAAGCCTCAAAGGCCTGTCGCTCAGGTTCAGAAATGTGAGTCTCAAACATGTTCACGTCGTAGACATCACTGTCTAGCGGCGCGATGTTGAAATCTCCCATCAAGCAAAGCTCCAGATCAGGATCCATCTCCAACTGCTCAGCGGTTTGGGAAGCTAGTCGATCCAAAAACTCCAATTTGTATTCCATGTGGGGGTCTTCAAGACCTCTGCCGTGAGGGACATAGAGTGACCAGACCCTGATTCCGGAAAAGGTTGCACCAATTGCCCTGGCCTCCACAACATCTTTGAAGCTTGGCTGTGAGGAGAACTCAAGTTCAACATCTTCCGGTTCTAGCTCTGCCTTATATGCGAAGGCAACGCCATTCCACTGATTATGGCCATGCGCCATCACCTTGTAGCCGATTGCTTCGAAATCTGAGACCGGAAACTGCTCTGGTTTGCACTTAATTTCTTGCATCCCGAGAACATCAACCTGGGTTCGCTTTAGGAAATCAATCACCCTTGGAGACCTTGCTCGAATCGAGTTGACGTTCCAGGTTGCAAGACGCATGAATTCAAATTCCTTCTTGGCTACAGAAAAGCCCCCAACGCTGGGGATTGTTAGGTAATCTTGCCACTAACTGCGCCACAAATTCAGGTGGGAAAATGATCAAAGCACACAGGAGTGTGGCGACACTAATAGTTGCCGCAATTCTCCTTGCTTGGTCTTGGGTTGGATTCACCCCGCAACGAAGTGAAGCAAACGTCTCTAGCGAGTTCCAGAGCACATTTGGAACAGAGTTCTGGGTTCACTTTGACACGAATTTCGGGGGCCTTGCCACCCCAAAAATATTCCTGGCTAGCATCCTCGCCACAGACATCAAAATTACCTGGCCAGACGGTACTACCTACACGGCCAGTACAACTGATAACAGCATTACCTCTGTTGATGCCCCAACGACCTTTTTCAATAGAGGCGACATGCAAATCAGAAATGTCGGCATCAAAATCGAGTCCTTGTTGCCTATCGGTGTTTATCTATTAAACCTGCAGACGGCAACCTCTGATGCATCAATTGCATATCCAACATCAGCGCTCGGTCAACGTTATGTTGTGAACTACACGGACCGGACTACTAGAACTCCTATGTTCAGCGTTCTTGCGGCTGAACCTGGCACCACAAACCTGTCGATTCGACTCCCAGATGGGAGCTTGGTGACGAAGTCGCTAACACAAGGACAGGCTTATTCCCATGGAGGAACTGGTTTATATGGGGCCGAAATCTCATCTTCAAAAAAGGTCGTTGTTTCAGGATCTCATCCATGCGCAAACTTCAATGGAGGAGCCTGTGATCACGTAACTGAGTTCCTTACACCCACTAGCACTTGGGGTCGCGAATATCTGCTTGCCTCTTCTCCAAATACCCTGCGCAATGACGACTACGTAATTGTCGCTAGTGAACCAAACACAACAATTCAAATTAACGGAGTTGCCCAAACCATTTCAGTGCCGGCAAACGAGGTTCGATTCCGTCAAACTCAGACCGCTCCATTTGTCGACATAGTCACGGCGGATAAGCCGATTTCAATCATGCAGGAAATCAGTAATGGTTCTTTCTCGAATGGAACCCAAACAGTGACTGGTGACCCCGCGCTCTTGTCCGCGACACCGACACCACAATTCCTAAACGATGTCATCGTGGCAACCGCAGGTACTCAGTTCGCTGTCAACTTTGTGCAGGTTATTGCTGCTACGAGTGATGTCAACGGCGGACTCGTGAAGCTAAACAACCAGACGGTCGCAGGATCAAGTTTTACTGCCATACCCGGGACCCAATTCTCAGTGGCGCGACTCCCTGTGACTCAGGGAACCCATCGAATCAAAGCCTCAAATGGTATTGGCGTGGCAG
>RFTL01000047.1 GCA_009923455.1 Actinomycetota bacterium
CCCTCCACGAGGCGGTCACGGGCGCGTTCGGGCAGTGGTACTCCGCACGCATCACCGCGATCATCGCGGTCGGCGTTGGTCAGGAGCCAGCAACTTTGGCGATGGTTATCGGTGGCAGTGTGATGTTGATTGCAATGTTGTTGGTTGAGTGGCCAACTAAATCAAAGCCCAGCTCTTTCCAAGAGCGTTTGGAGTTTTAGGTTTTCGCTGATCTCTCGCTCTGATCTCGCCATTGCGATTGGCAGTCTTCTTCGAAGCAAATCCTCTCGCGTGACAACATCCTCGTGATGAATGATGTATTCAACCTCTTCTGAGGTAATGCCTAGACCTACCACTAACTCTTCAATTTCTGAGCTCGAGCCAAGAATCTCCATAGCCTTTGAGCCATGCCTTCGCCAGATGCTCTCTGCGATTCGAACCGCACCAACCTTGTCCTTCGCTCGAGAAAGCAGATCTTCCTTGAAGCGCTCAAAGAGCGACTGGTCTCCTTCGCCAAACCAATCGGCTGGCTTTTGAGTTCTGAAACCTAGCTTGGCAATCTCGTGAACAACTTCCTGACCCACGTTGAGACAGTCGGTTAGCTTGCCGCCAAGAACACTGATTACCTTTTTGCTCGGGTTTACTTCAATCACATGCTTACGACTTAGCTGGTGCCAGTCTTGAGTCTTGGCCTGGGCTGAATTCTCGATCACGAGCGGCCTAACACCCGAGCGCTCAGAGATGATCTCTTCTGGTCTAATCGTGACACCCTCGAGCTGATTGTTTATTTGACGAAGCACGAACTCACGATCGACCTCGTCGACGGCTGTGTGAGGGTCAGTCACTCGAGTATCGGTAGTGCCAATCATCGAACGGTCGCCCATTGGCAACACGTAGAACAACCGACCCTGCTCATCCCAAAATGCCAGAACCTGATTCCCTTTGGTGATCTTGCGATTTAGGGTCAGATGAACACCTTTGGAGAGAACCAGTCCCGCTTTGGTAGGTGACTCGAGAAGCTGTGAAACATTTGCGGCGAACGGCCCGGCGGCGTTGATCACAGCCCTCGCGGATACTTGATACTGGCCCGCTGCCGAGCGAAGCGACAGTGACCAATTTTGGTTGTGCTCTGCTGCTATCAACTCGGTGTAGTTTCTGGCATCAGCACCCAAGCGCTTGGCGTGACGAATGAAGTCGTAGACAAAACGTGCATCAGTGTCCGGTAGATAGGCATCGTAGTAGCGAACCGCCTTGCGACCAGAGATTAGAGCTGGCTCGAGCGCTTTGGCCTGAGTTGCCGAATAGGAGCTAGGCGCATTAGTTCCGAATAGACCTATCCCCCAGTAGAACAGTGTTCCAAAGGTGCCAAGCAGACGGCCGAAAGGTGCGGTCTTCCCAAGTGATGCCAAAAAACCAATTTGCTTTATTTGGTTTGGATACGAGCGCATCAGACGATTGCGCGCCAGGCAGAGCTTAAATACCAGCATGAACTCATAGCTTTGGAGGTATTTGATTCCACCCCAAACTAAATTGCTAGATTGCTGAGAAGTGAAAGAAGCGAAGTCAGATTTATCGATGAGTAGCACTCTTTGACCGGCTGCCGATAGCGCTGCAGCTGAGACGGCTCCGTTGATGCCGGCACCGACAATCACGACATCAAAATCGACATCCTGATTGGTATTGTCGTTTTTTGATTGAGTTTGATTACTCATACTGAAAGCATAAACCAAGGTTTGTAAGCTTTGGTCAGAGGTTTCAAGGAGGAAATCGTGGCGATACTCGCTATTGATGCAGGCACCACAGGGGTGACCGCACTGGTGGTCAGCGACCAGGGGGAAATCCTCTCCCGAGGGTATCGAGAATTTCCTCAGCACTTCCCCAATCCTGGTTGGGTAGAACATGAGCCAGAAGAGATTTGGCAAGCCACTTTGGCCGCGACCGAACAAGCCCTTTCCGGTACCCAATCCAAAGTCGCAGCTATTGGAATAACAAATCAGCGCGAGACGGCCGTGGTGTGGAATCGGCAGACTCTTGTTAGTCCAACCAAAGCAATCGTTTGGCAAGATCGTCGAACTGCGGATCTCACCGAGGAACTCAACAAGATAAATAACGGCGACTGGATTCGCTTCCGAACCGGCCTAAAGCTTGACCCTTACTTCACCTCCAGCAAGTTCCTATGGTGGAAGAAGAATCTTCCCGCTGTATGGGCTGGGGTTGAAAGCGGAGAATATGCATTGGGAACCATCGATTCCTACCTGTGCGCCCGCATTTCAGGTGGCGCTCTGCACATCACCGATGCCACCAATGCATCAAGAACCCAGCTGATGAATCTTGAGACTTGCAACTGGGATCCTGAGCTTTTGGCAGCCTTCGGTATTCCAATTTCTGCGCTGCCAACAATCGTCCCGAACTGGGGCAACTTTGGTCCATCAGACCCCAAGCACTTTCTCGGGCTTGAGATACCAATCACCGGCATGGCCGGTGATCAGCAGGCGGCGCTATTCGGACAGTGCGGTTTTGAGGTTGGGGATTCAAAATCCACCTACGGAACAGGGGCTTTCATCCTTACCAATACCGGTACTGAGATTAAGCACTCGGAGCATGGCCTACTTGCCACCATGGCATACCTAACTCCGATTGGTGAAAAGGTCTACGCAATCGAGGGCTCGGTTTTTGTGGCCGGAGCTGCTGTGCAATGGCTCAGAGATTCACTGGGAATGATTCAGAAGTCAGCTGAGGTAGAGGAATTGGCTCTCAGTAGTGGCTCAAGTCACGGGGTGACTTTTGTTCCGGCGCTCACTGGACTTGGAGCTCCATACTGGGATCCGCAGGCTCGCGGGACCTTGATGGGCTTGACGCGTGGAAGCGACCGCGGCGCAATCGCATACGCAACCTTGGAGGGCATCGCATTCCAGGTAAAGGCCGTATTGGACGCAATGCAGCAGGACTTAGGAACCAAGCTCAAGGGTCTCAGAGTCGATGGCGGTGCTGCGGCAAATGACCTGCTGATGCAGATGCAGTCGGACTCGATTGATACAGCTGTGATCCGCGCTAAGAATCTTGAGAGCACCGGTTTTGGGGCGGCGCTCTTGGCAGGTCTCGGGATTGGCATATTCAAATCAGTTGCCGAGCTAACCAAGTTGAATCCGGCTGCGAAGACTTTCCACCCTGAGAAAGATCGCTCCCGAGAGTACAGCCGCTGGCAAAAAGCTGTGGAGATGATTCAGCAGTTCGAAAACTAAGCTGTAGGGGTGTTCGATTCAGAGTCCAAGTTAGCTGCCCAAGCGCTGAGCGCGGGCTATGCGGCTGACAACGTGCTCTCTGATTTATCGATCAGCTTCAGCTCAGGTTCAATCACTGCCATTATTGGCCCAAACGGTGCCGGCAAGAGCTCTCTTCTCAAAGCGCTAGCTCGGAAAATCAAGCCTGAATCCGGTGCGGTTTTGCTTGACGGAGTATCTATTACTAGCCTCAAGCGCTCAGAGGTCGCAGGGCAAATTGGTTATTTGGGAGCACTCCCGGTGGCAAGGAGCAACGAGACGGTTTTCGAAATGGTCTCAAGATCTGCAATGAGCGCAGCTGGGATCTCGAGAGTCTCGCCAAGACTCAAAGAAGAGATAGCTCAGCTTTTGGAGCGAACAGGACTGATCGAGGTTCGCGATCGCAAGGTTGGTGAACTCTCCTCCGGCACCAAACAGTCAACGGTGATTGCAGCTGCGCTGGTGGCTAACCCCTCGGTTTTGCTGCTGGATGAACCAACCAGCTCGCTCGACTATTCGCATCAGCTTCAGGTCATCAACCTGCTTTCTTCGCTGAAGCGTGAGCGCGGTATGACCATCGTCACTGTGATTCATGATCTGAATCTCGCGGCAAGATTTGCGGACTCGGTAGTAATTCTCAAAGACGGAAAGATCGTTGATCGAGGGGCCCCGAAAGATGTCATTACCCCACAGAACCTGGCGGCCGCATTTAACATTTTGGCCCGCGTGATTGAGGACCCGGTCGGCAAGACGCCACTGGTGATTCCTATTCGCCAGCTGGGCTAATCGCTTTTTTTGAATTCTCGTTGCATACTATTGGCGTAGTTCACCAGGTGAAGGCGCGGTTGCTTAGGCAACACCAAAGAGGGTTTGCGCCTATCGGTGGATGAGGGCGAGGACTGGGCCCGTCAAATAAATCGGTCACTTGTTTGGTTGTGAAACTCAATGCGAATACTGCTCATTGGAGCAGGCGGAGTTGGTGACGCCATTGTCAAAATTGCCGCCGATCGTAATTTCTTCGAAAAACTAGTAGTCGCTGACTACGCCCTGGAGCGCGCTGAAAAGAGTGTCGCCTGGGTGAAGCAGTGGCACTCTGCAGAGGTTTGGTCAAAGTTTGAAGCTGACCAAATCGATGCATCCGATGCCGAGCTGGTAACAGCTCTGGCCAAAAAGCACGGTGCCACGCACATTGTGAATGCAGTTGAACCACGCTTTGTGCAATCGATTTTCCAAGGTTCGCTCAAGGCTGGTGCCAACTACATGGACATGGCCATGAGCCTGAGCCACCCGCACCCCACCGACCCATTCAACAAACCCGGTGAAAAGCTCGGAGATTGGCAGTATGACCACTCCAAGGACTTCGCTGACAAAGGGCTGCTGGCGCTAATCGGCACTGGGGCAGAGCCTGGCATCTCGAACATTTTTGCTCGCTATGCCCAGGATCACCTGTTTTCCGAGATCGATGAGATCAGCATTATGGATGGTGGAAACCTGGTTGTTACCAACGACGAGGGTGAGGAGATTTTCGCCCCATCGTTCTCAATCTGGACCGTCATCGAAGAGTGTCTGAACCCACCGCTAATTTGGGAAAAGGATAAGGGCTGGTTCACCACCAAGCCATTCTCGGAGCCAGAGCTATTCGAGTTCCCAGAGGGTATTGGCCCGGTCAAGTGCGTGAACGTTGAGCACGAAGAGGTGAACATGCTGCCTCGAACCATGAATGCCAAGCGCGTGACCTTCAAGTACGGTTTGGGATCAGAGTTCATCTCGGTGCTAAAGACCTTGCACGCTCTTGGACTTGACCGCGTAAACCCGGTTTGGGTTAGAAGCCGCAGCGGAAAAGCCCAGGTTTCCCCTAGAGACATGGTTGCAGCTGTTTTGCCAGATCCAGCATCACTTGCGGATCGCATGACCGGAAAGACCTGCGCGGGAACTTTGGTTACCGGTAAGGGTAAAGATGGTCAGCCAAGAGCAACCTACCTCTACCACGTGGCGGACACCGAGTGGACTAACCGCGAGTATGACGCCCAGGCCGTGGTTTGGCAGACCGCTCTTGTGCCAGTGATTTCGCTTGAGCTACTGGCCAAGGGCGAGTGGGATGGCGTTGGCGTCAAGGGTCCAGAAGAGTTTGATGCCAAGGTGTTCCTGGATTTGATGCAGACCGGCTACAAGCAGAGCTGGGAAGCTCAAGATAGGGATCCAGCTAATCCGAGCGTAATCTCGGAAGACTAGTTGGGCTAAGCCCTGATAAAGTATCAGGGCTTAGGGGCCTCTAGCTCAGTTGGTTAGAGCAACGGACTTTTAATCCGTGGGTCGTGGGTTCGAGCCCCACGGGGCCTACTTACTTCGTGGAAACACTTCCCTGTTTAGTTTGGAAGGTAAGCACCACTAATGATTTACCCGCTGAAAACAAATCGCCTGCGAATCGAGCCGCTTGCGCTTGCAGACGCACCCGAGTTTGCTGCTTACCGTTCGGACGAGGACATCGCAAGGTACCAAAGTTGGGATGCCCCTTACAGCGTCGATAAGGCAATTGAACTAATCGAATCTCAAGCGGGTTTAGAACTGCCTGCGAAAGGTGATTGGCTACAACTTGGAATTCACTTAACTGAGACCGGAGACCTCGTCGGCGACCTAGCCCTTCACGCACTCGATGAAATAGAGGTTGGATTTGAAATCGGGTATACGATTGCCACTCGATTTCAAAGACAGGGTTTCGCTAAAGAATCGGTCACGGCTTTGCTTGCATATCTCCTTCAAGAACTTGGTGCCAAACGAGTGATTGCAACACCGGATAGGCGCAATCTGCCGTCCATAAGACTCCTCAAATCGCTGGGTTTTGTTCAGCGCGAGGAGAGAAGCTGGGAAGAGTTTTTCAAAGGTGAAAATGTCACCGTTGATTACTATGAGTTAGTGAACACCCAGTAGGTCGATAACAAAAACCAAGGTTCTGCCAGAGAGCGAATGACCGCCACCTGCAGGACCATAGGCCATCTCGGGTGGGCAGACCAACATTCTGCGACCGCCGACCTTCATGCCTGGAATTCCCTCTTGCCAGCCCTTGATCAGTCTTTGAAGCGGGAACGTGATTGACTCGCCTCGACCCCAAGAAGAGTCGAACTCCTCTCCGGTTTCGTAGTCAACACCGAGATAGTGCACCTCAACGGTCGCTCCCACTGGAGCCTCTGGTCCATTACCGACGACTATGTCCTTCAGAGTCAGCTCCTTTGGGGCTGGCTCCATCATTGGCTCTACTTCAGGGCGATCAAGATTTGTCATACCGAAAAGTATGCCGTCTAACGACTAGTGATTTTGGCGAACATCGAGATTTCTTCAACTTTGGAAGCAACTGAATCCAATGTCTGTTCAAAATTAGGTGACTGAAATTCGAGCGACACTGATAGGGATCTATAAAGCCGATGGCGGCATCATCGGTGAGCTCAGCTACTTCTTTGGTCACTTGGTTGGAGCAAGAAACTGCGAACTGTGTGACATCACTCACTCTCCGATTAAAAAGAAGGCATCTTTCAAGGCTCTAGAGAAAGAGCTTTTGAACGAACATGGCATTGCAATAAAGCTGCTTCACATGAATGAGCGAAGTGAGCGCGAACTCCAAGCTTCAAGTGGGCGCGAGCCATGCGTCCTGCTTCAATACCCGGACGGATCGCTTTCTATGTTTTTGGACTTCGTTGACCTCAAAGCCCTATCGGGAAACGTCAGCTCCCTAAGGAAGCTGATCCTCTCTCGGCTGGATCTTTATATCTAGATTGAGGCGCTGACTGCGGGAATCAAAAAAACTCTGCACGATTGGCTCTCAAAAACCAAACCCGGTGACGGTGGTGTGAGTTAGCTTTTTGCTCGGAATGACTTCACGATGTTGAACAGCAAATACCCCACAATCAAAGCAACCAAGCCATAGACGAAATACTCGAGAATTTGAGCGAACTGCTCCCCTTGAGCCCAGTTTTCGCCAAGTGTCAGGCCGATTGTGATCCACACGGAATTCCAAATCAAAATTCCAGTTCCGCTGAACAGATAAAACTTCCAAATCTTCATTCGAACTAAACCGGCTGGAATGCTGACTAAGGATCTGACAATTGGAAGCATGCGACCAAACAGCACCAGCGGGCCGCCAAATCGATCAAACCAACCCATTGTTTTTTGCAGATCGCGAAGCTTCAAACCAACGAACTTTCCGTATTTGGCAACAATGCCCTCGAGTCTTTGCTGCGTAAAAACGTGACCCAGGTAATAGAGGAAAGTTGCACCAAGTAAAGAACCCAGTGAGGTAGCGATCAAGGCTTCTAGAAAACCAAAAGTTCCAAGCCCAACATTGAATCCAGTAAGCAACAAAATGGCTTCACTTGGAATCGGTGGGATTATGACTTCAATTGCGATCAACAGAGCTGCGCCAAGCAACCCAATTTGGTTAATCATTGAGACGGCGAACTCGATCACTGAAAAACCCTACTGAGCAATCTCCTCAAGCTTGCTGAGAATCGCTCAGTTCTGGCTACTTGCTGCCTTGATGAGGGCTTGAAACAGCCTGAGATCATCAAGGGTTTGCTCCGGATGCCATTGGACCGCCAGCCCGAACGGATGGTTCTCGACTTCAACACCTTGAACAATTCCATCTGGCGAGTAAGCCACAACTCGAAGACCTTCACCCGGCTCATCAATGGCCTGGTGATGATACAAAGCAGCATTCTCAGCAACATCACCAAAGATTTCATGCAGCTTGGAGCCAGATCTGATGGACATGTTCATGTGTGCAAAGTTGCCACCACCTGGCTGATAGCGGTTGTCCCCAACCAGATCCGGGAGGTGCTGAATCAATGTGCCGCCTCGATTGACATTCAGCATCTGAGCGCCCCTGCAGATTCCAAGAAAAGGCAGCTTCATCTGGATGGCGGCCGATATCAACTCATCTTCCAATAGATCCCTGAGGCGATCTGGCTTCTCTGCCTGCTCATGAGGCTCATGCCCGTACCGAGAAGATTCAACATCTCGACCACCAGTAATAACCAAACCGTCTAAACCAGCTAGCAGTGTCCTGGCCCCGGCTGCGTCGAGCTGTTGCGGCGGCAAAACAACCGCCAACCCACCAGCCCTGGAAACGCCCTCTAGATAAAAGGCTGGAAGCATTGCCATCTCGGTATCCCAAACTCCGGTTTGACCACGCTGACGATAGCTTGTTAGTCCAATCACAGGCTGCATGGATTCAAACTACTCCGAAGAATACAAACATCGAGTGAACGGACAAGTTTTTCTAGCTATTCAGCAACCCAAGCTGGCAGACTTGGGCTGTAAATCTCCAATTCTCAAGGTGGTGAGTCATGTCTGAGCTAGAAATCGATTTCGCAGAAGCGATCGAACTTGGCGACCTAAAAACTATTTCGCAACAGCTTGAACAGATGGCTCCTCACGAAATAGCCGAAGAGATTTTCCGCCTAGACACAGTCGAGAGCACTGTGATTTGGAGGCTTCTGCCAAA
Source organism: Actinomycetota bacterium (assembly GCA_009923455.1). Classification (GTDB taxonomy): domain Bacteria; phylum Actinomycetota; class Actinomycetes; order Actinomycetales; family Microbacteriaceae; genus Aquiluna. Next base: position 8,734 of record RFTL01000047.1, read on the forward strand.
GGATGTGGCCCTCGAAGTCTTCGAGGAGCTCGATGCTGAGAACCAGCAGCAGATTCTCTCGGGGATGCGAGAGCAAGCGTTCAGAGATCTGCTCGAGCGCATGGACCCGGATGACCGCGTGAGGCTACTGGGTGAGGCTCCAGCAAGTTTTGTGAAGAGGGTGCTCGCGGGACTCAGCCCCAAAGAGCGCAAAATGACTGCGGAGCTGCTGGGTTATCCAGAGGAAACCGTTGGTCGCTACATGTCGCCAGAGGTAATCAGCATTTCTGATACAGCTGAGGTTGCAGAGATTCTAGAGACCATCCGTCGCAAGGGAAAAACCGCAGAAACCATCTCGGTCTTGGCGGTGGTTGATAAGTCCAAGAAGTTTGTAGGCCTCATCGAGCTTGAACAGCTGGTCATGGCCGACTCGGATCAAACCGCCATCGAGGTTGCAGATCCAGATGCTGCAACCGTGCTTGTCACCGATGCCGCAGAAGATGCTGCCCGTCTGCTCCAGGACACCAACTACCTAGCTGTAGTGGTTCTTGATACCGAGGATCGAGTGGTAGGTGTTCTAACAGTTGATGACGCAATCGACATTTTGGAAGAGGCTCACAGCGAGGACATTGCTCGTCAGGCAGCCTCGCTACCAAGCTCAGCACACTACCTGTCTGGTGGAGTTTTCACACTCGCAAGATTGAGAATCGTTTGGCTGCTCTTCCTGGTAATCGCTGCGACCTTGACGGTATCGGTATTGCAGGTTTTTGAAGGAGAGCTAGAGCGCTTTACCGCACTCGCGCTGTTCATGCCCATGCTGATTGGAACCGGTGGAAACGTTGGATCCCAAGCTGCAACCAGCGCGGTGCGCGCAATCGCTCTGGGTGAGGTAAGGCCTCAAGATGTGCTGAGGGTTGCTTGGCGTGAATCTCGAGTCGGGCTGCTTCTCGGCCTCGGACTTGGAATCGTCGGTTTTGTAGCGGGTTGGCTCGTTGCGGGACTGAACGTTGGTGCCACTGTAGGAATTGCAATCATGGCGGTTTGCATCTGGGCAGCAACCGTGGGAGCTGTCATGCCCCTGGCTGCCAAAGCGCTAAAGATTGACCCTGCAGTTATTTCGGCACCGATGGTTACGACACTGGTAGATGCCACCGGGTTGATCATTTACTTCCTTGTTGCGGGATTACTGCTGGGGTAAATTCGAGAACACCCCAGCAGCCCCCAGCTAGAAGGTAAAGGTGACGGTCTGCTCCAATACACCGCTCGGATTGGTAATCAGAATGCGATAGGTGTAGGTTCCCCGAGCACTCGGTAGTGGCAGAGTCACAGTGACCAATCCCAGTGGTCGAGTCAGCCTTGTCTCTCCGCTCGCAATAAACGCAAGTGATCCGGTTCGCTCTATGCTCAGGCTTGCTTCGGAGTACCCTCCGAAGTCGGCAGGAGCAGTTACTCGGAACAAGACGCTGTTGCCTGAGCGAGCTGCAGAGACAACGATGTTGCCCATTGGTGCCGTCAGCGGATTATCGAATCTAACGGCATCGGAGGGCTCTGAAGGACCTGCAGGGTTGATAGCGACCACCCGATAGCTGACAGCTCTACCCTTCTGAGGCAGGGCCACCAATGCCGAGTTCGACCAGCGAATTAGCGCCACTCTCGTCCAGGTTTGCCCGTCTACGCTGGACTGAATTTCAGCCTGGGATGGTTGCGCCCCACCGTTTGCCTCTGGGTTTTGCCAGCTCAACAAAAGACCATTTACCTGCCTGGTCAACGACATTGCCAGTGGCTTGCTGGTTGCAATAACTGCATGTCTCAGCGAGAAAGTTGTCGATCCAGAGGACTCTCCAACCTCATTGCTGATTCGAAGAGAGTAGCGTGCGAGCTGGCCAAACAGCTCGTTCGCAAATGTTGCTGTGCCAGCTTGTGCCGGTGCACGCATCACCTCTACCCAGCTTCCAGATACTTCTCGATAAAGAATGGCGTTGGCTAGAGTGCCACCTCCACTTGACCCGACCCCCCAGTTGAATGTGACATTTTTGCCATTAGAACTCATTGTGAACGCTGAAGGCTGTCCCGGCACCTGCTTGGGTGAAGTGAACACCAAGGCGTCAGTGAACGCACCAACACCGGCATTGGTAACCGCAACTACTCGGAAGCTGACACTGGCTCCAGGAGCCGGAAGAGCCGTGGTGATCGATGTGCCTCCGGTGGTGGCTAGCCTCCTAAACACACCGGCATCAAGAACCTGAACCTCGTAGAAATTGAATGTGCCACCCATGATGTCTGGTGCTGACCAAGTCAGAACCAGGCGACTTGAACTAATGGCAGCACTGAGACTTTGTGGCGCGGTTGCGGGAGCAATTCCCATCTGGCTCGAAATGCTTCTGATACCAGGCGAGGATCCGATGGCGTTAATAGCCACAACGCGGTGCTGAAGAATTTCTCCGGCGACACCGAGCGGAGCTAGATAACTCAGTCCTGCAGTTCTACCAAGCAAAGCCCACCCTGTAGATCGTCTTACCTCTACGCGATAATCCAGAATCGGAGAACCGCCATCTGATGATGGTGCTGTCCAGGTTAGAAGAACACCCTCACCGGCTCTGACCTGGGCAGTAAGTGCATTGGGGTCGGATGGTGCAACGGCTGGGATCCGGAGCAAAATCGGTAGACTCCAGGCCCCAGTTCCGGCTCCGATAGTCGCCGCAGCAATCCTGAATTGAATCTCGGTCCCAGGGTTCGCACCAGCCCAGACCAATGATGTTGCACCCGCTGGCAGGTTGGCAATGGAGCGGAAAGGTGATCCGGACACAGCCGATGCGATTACATAGCCGCTGAGCGTGCTACCACCCAGTTGAACTGGAGCATTCCACGCGAATCTAATTCGGTTACCCTCGAGCACCGCGCTGAAGCTAAGTGGCTCAGAAGCTTGCAGGAACGGTACTTGAACCGTGCGCTCACTTGCGGTCGCAGAAACCCCGACTCGGGTTATTGCAAAGACTCTGTAAGCCGAAAGTGCACCCGGCGATCCAGCAGCAACTTCATGGCTGAGCGATTGAGTTTGATCGAGAAGAACTGTCCACTGCTGGCCTATTCGCTGCTCCACTCGGTATCCAAGAATTGGAGTGCCACCATCATCGTTAGGAGCACCCCAAGTCAATCGAATGATGCCTGAGGAGATTGCTGCCGAGAAGTTGCGCACCTCACCTGGGGCCGTAGCTTCCCTGACAAGATCAATGGCATTCGATGGGACAGAAAGACCCGCCGAATTCTGAGCTAAAACTCGATAGCTGACAGAGGTTCCTTTGGCAATGACAAATCCAGAGCTGGTTAGGTCGCGAGTGCTTGTTGCAAAGGTCCAAACACCCGAGCGCAGTGCCTCGATGCGATAACCGACTACCGGCGCTCCACCATCATCCAGTGGTGTGGACCAAGAAAGCTGAACTCTGCCATCGGCCAAAACCGATCCAGACAAGCTAAATGGTGCACTCGCAACGGATGCTGGGGTGGACACTCTGGCAACAGCACTTGGCAGAGAGTCGCCGATCGAGTTAACCGCAATCAGCCTGTAATCCTGAGACTTTCCTTTGGCGGGGGAAGGTACATCAAAATTCAGG
>RFTL01000048.1 GCA_009923455.1 Actinomycetota bacterium
CTTGATCGCTTGTGTAGGAATTGCCTTCGTTGTTTTGATGGCAATGGTAATGGTCGTTTACTACGGCTCAATCTTCCTTGGTCAATACGGCAAGAAGGCGTTGTCATTTGGCTTACGAAAGGGCTACAAACTGTCCGTTTGGTTCTTCAAAAGATTTGCTGACTTCCCAATGGCAATTGGGCTTGTTGCAGCCGTTTATTTTATCCGACAATGGATAATGGAGGTTGATCCATACGCAGCGTTGACATTCTTGGAAACGTGGGATTACGTGGCTCAGGCAGCATTGCTAACGGTATTGTTTTTCTTTTCATTCTTTGCGTTCCTTTACTTTGATTTCAGGACGATATTCAGGTACTTGTACCCAACGGAAGAGCAAAAGAAAACTGATCTTGCAACTTTTGAAAACGACTTTAAAACTATCAGACCATGGGCAAGGCTGCTCTCTATACCACTATTGTTCTCTTTGTTGCTGCAACGTTGAGCGTCTTGGCGCTATTTCCGAAAAATCAAAAGGTGAAATCCAGCGTTGATCTCAGCGCCGGAGCGGTCCGAAAGGTGCTGTCAGTCAAGGGCTACAAATCCGCAATCTTTGTGGCCGGATCTTCCACCGCCGTGGTCGATGTCATGCTCATCTTCCTGCCGCTATTGGGGCGCCAGCTTGGCTTTGGATCAACCGAGATCGGAATCCTGTTGGCCATTAGAGCCATTTCCTCAATGGGCGTAAGAGTTGTGCTTGGCGGAATAAACGATCGATTTGGCATGAAGAACATCCTCAACGCTGGAGCACTGATAACGCTTCTTGGTTCAATCGCGATCGCGTTTGTCTCGGAGTTCTATCTACTTGCAATCGTGATTGCGATTACTGGGTTTGCCATGGGTATCGGGCAACCGGCAACCATGGCTTGGGTTTCAAGAATTTCAGATCCAGACCACCGAGGGTTGGCAATTTCAATTCGGTTGACCTCTAATCGACTCGGCCAGGTTGTTGTCCCTGCGGTCGCGGGTTCAATCGCTATCGCGGGACTCGGCTCTGTTTTCTTGCTTTTAGCGGCGCTCCAGGCGGCCTCGATTGTGGTGACTAATCGCGCACTCAAGTAGTCGATTCGCTAGCTTGAATGATGCGGGTTAGCATTTACCGAAGTTTTGGAATCAACAGCATTTTCAGATAGGAGGAGCCGGTAGTCACTGATTCTTAGTGCATCCGCAACCTTCATGAAAATAGCCTTGAAGCTTCTGTTTCTTTGGATCTTGGTGCCACTAACCACCATTGCTGTCGCTGCGTTTTCTCTGACTCTGGTTGTTCGTTATCCCAACCCGGTCGCGGCTTTTGAGCTCGCGCAGAGTGTCCCATCGGAGCAGCCGAAGCTGATGCCCTCACATCTGATCCCAGCCTCCACGCTTCCGCATCAGTGGGAGGTTGCTGCGATCCCCCAGGAGCTGCCGCAAAGTTTTGATTTTGAGGGTCAGAGCTATGTCACCGCGGATCTATTGCAGGCAACTGCAACGAAAGCGCTGCTGGTGATTCGCGATGGCGTGATTACCTATGAGGACTACTCCGATGACTTTGGTCAGGACCAACTGATCAATGCGATGAGTATTGGTAAGACCATGGTTGGCATGGCGATCGGCAATCTAATTGCGGACGGCACCATTCGTGAGCAAGAGCCAATCACAACCTACCTACCTCAGTATGAGTTTGTTGAGGGACTGGATCAGGTGACCATCAAGCACCTGCTCGATATGCAGTCCTGCATCGGAATTGATGAGGATTACCCGTCTGGACCCGCTGGCTGGGGATATCCCGTGGCACAGATGTTTGCCACCACCGATATCGACTTTGTGCTGCGAAACAACCTCAAGGTGGTTTGTGAGCCAGGCAGTGAGGAATATGAGTACCGCTCGGTCAACACCCAGTTGTTGGGAATGGTTGTAACCCAGGTATCAGGCATGTCGCTGTCGAACTACTTTGGTGCCAAGGTATGGGAGAGGGTCGGAGCGAGTAACGATGCCAGCTGGTCGGTCGATCGAGAGGGCGGTTGGGAAAAGTCCTTCTGTTGCTTCAATGTCTCGGCCCGAGACCTTGCTTTGGTGGGCGGGGTTTTTCTAAATGACGGAAGAGTTGCATTTGGGCCAGGAACTGGACAGGTTGTCTTGAGCCAAGATTGGCATGCTCGAATGACTACGCCTGCAAAGGTATGGTTCGGTGGTTTTGGTTCCGAGCGATTTGGTGCCAACATGTGGCACCGCCCAGATGGCTCTTATCTAACCCAGGGTTATCGGGGACAGTTCATGCTCATGAATCCAAAGACCAACACCATTGTCATCAAGCTATCCGATGACATTGAAAACAAGTTCTACGATCAGGTGGTTGCGCTGCTGGATCAGATTGGTTCACAGCCCTAAATCGGGGCTTTAGTTCTGCGTTGGTTTTAAGCTAGACTCTTCCATCGTTGCCCAGCGCTCGTAGCTCAACGGATAGAGCATCTGACTACGGATCAGAAGGTTGGGGGTTCGAGTCCCTCCGAGCGCGCGAAAGCCCGAGAAGAATTTCACGACTTCTCGGGCTTTTTCTTTCCCCTCGCAGCAAGTGCCATCGCTTGAAGCATTGGTTTAGTGGGTTTCAAGCGGCAAGCTGACCTCAAGGACACTTCCACCCACCAAGGAGTCCGCCTCCCCTAAGACCTCGAATTCCAAATTCATTGATTCACACAGAGGTCTGATGATATCTGCGAATTGAGACGCAGTGGTAAGCACTATTCCCGACGCAGTGACCATAGCTCGAAGGTCTCCCGGGGTTTGGTCAAGGACGGTTATTTCTCTTAGGAGTGCATCAAGAAAGGCGAACAACTGGTTTGCACCAAATGCATTTTCATGAATCTCTACGCCTAGCCTCCAGCCATTTCTTGCTAGTGAATCTGACGAGCTCATTAGTGAGAATCGGAGCTGATTATCTGGGATGCGAATCAGTCCGATTCGAGTCCTGAGGCCACTTTCTAGAACAGCGATCTTTCTCAATGCCTGAGCCGATCTCGGCTCTAATCTTCCTGACATAAAGTCAGCTGCGAGCATTTTCACCAATTCAGTTGTATGCAGTAGTTCGGATCTTTGTTCTGCATCTGAGAGCTCCCTGGCCCTCGCCAGAGTGCTTGACTGCCATCTTTGAATTAGCTGCTGTTCTCGTGCCGCAAACTTTTTACTAAGGCTCACGAATAGAAACAGAATCACCGTGGTCCAAACGATGTTTTGAATTGCAGACTCTAAAGGTGCAGCTTGACAAGTTTGCGGCAATGCTGAGACGGCCAACATTGTTACTGCAAACCATGCGATGGCTATAGCTAATCTGTGGGAGTTTGATCGAATCGCCAATAGCGGCAAAGTTACTCCCCCGGCAATCGAGTACATAAGGGCCTGCATCGGCAGCTCTGCTTCGCAGCTCAGAGGTTCAAAATCGACAGAGAACAACGCTGCGCATCCAAGCGCAAAGGCGGATACCACAAGTGCCGAGTCCTTTAGTCGCCAGCTTTCGGATCGAATCGCCATCAACACTAAAACCGCTGTAAAACCCGCAAAGAACACGGTTGGCCAGATTCCAAAATACGGAATGGTGAATGGCACAGAAACAAGTCCGGGCGGAATGGTCGCCAATAATCCCAGCCTCAGCTTCGGCGGATTTATCAACGCTCCCCAGTTTGCGAGAATTGGTCCATCAGCCTGCTGGGAGCTCAGCGGTGCTCTCAGAGTCACGCGGGTACCACCACTTATGCGGTTCTTGATTTCAGCGCTACCTCCTATCACCTCAAGGGAGTGAACAATTGCCTTCGAGAACCCGAACCTATAGCTAGTTGTCGCTTCAATGCCTTGTCCGGAATCTTCTACAATTGCGGTCACAAACCCATCCGCGATTTTGAATTCCAATCCAGTGACACCACTTCCGTGTCTATTCGCATTCTGCAATGCTTCAACTAGTGCGTCGCGAAACGCTCGCGCTAGCAACAGGTTGTTGAAAGACGCTCCCGGTTCTAAATCGATATCTATCGCCGAGTCTGTTTCTGTTGGGATAACTTCGAGAATCAAACTTCTAACTTCGAGTGACAGTGAGTCTTGTTCAGACGTGCCTTCGACGTTTCGACAAATCGATAGCAGCTGTTCTTTGGGCAAATATGGATCACCAAGAGCTACAAGAGTGTTCAAGTGCGTCTCATGGATTCTCCTTGCTGTAGCAAGTCGAGCTTGCTCTAGCTCTGCATTTTGAATCGAAGCTTCGCTCTCGTTGAGTATTTGTTCAGAAAGTCGGTCAGCATCTTTCGCCGCCTTCTCGCCCATTAGCTTGACGAGCAAGATTGCAGGAGGAAGGGTAAGTGCGACCAAAGTTGTTAGTAAGCCACCCAAGTACTGACCCGGCAAGAGCCAAGTAGCCTGCTGATGGAAAACGCCATCCCAGTAGGTGGCAAGGGCGCAGACCACGATTGTGATGGCTGCTGCCGAAGTACCCCATCTGGAAATAGCAACGATTGTTGCGACAAAACTCAGGCTTGGCATACCGGGCCAACCAACCTGTGATGGCCCCAAAAACACATAAATCATCAGAAGTATGGGTAACCAAGGAACCAGGCGCTCCAGCTCACTTCTCCTGAGTGACCAAAGGATGACCCAACCGCTGACCAGGAGACCAACGACCAGTGCATCTAGCCAAGTTGCTGTCTGCCACTCTGTGAACAGCGACCACAGTGCGACCAAGAATATGTAGCTTCCAGAGATGATTGCACTTCTTCTGCTCATCTCTAAAACTGCTCTGTGCAACTCCCCAAAGCGAGTGTTTTGCCAATCTCTCAAATCAGCCCTTCTTCTTTGACCTTCACATAAAGGTCAACTTTCGAGGGGAGGTTGGTTCCTGCCTGTGCGTATTTTTGTCGCGCACGCTTTATGTATTCGCTGGCGGTTCCTCTGGAGATTCCCATCTGCCTTGCTACTGCCTCAATCTTCAACCCGCTCGCATAAAGCACCAGTGTTCTAACTTCCTGGGGAGACAGAGAGACAAATCCAGCATCTGAGTTAGCAAGGTGTCCCGCTAGGTCACGGGACACATAGGGCTCCCCGTTCATGCAGGCCATGAGAGCGGCGTCAAACTCTTCAACCGGACACTGCTTCGAAACATACCCACTTACCCCAAGAGCAAGGGCTTGCTGGACAATTCGTGGAGAGGCAGCCGCAGATACAACAAGAATTGGCAGTTGGAGAGCAACCAGAGTTTGAATGGTTTCTAGTGGATAACCACCGTCACCCAAGTCAAGATCGAGGATCACGGCTGCGATCTCTTGGGTTTTTATTACCTCAATCGCTTCACTTACCGAAGCGCCGCAATATGGAAAAAACGCGCCTGAGAATATTGAGGTCACTCTGCGTTCAAGTAGCTCTGACACTAACTTGTGGTCCTCAAGGATTACAAAGCCGAGACCACCAGCTGTTTCTTGATTAGTCATGAATTAACTCTGCCCTTGTTCGCATCGCTCCGTATCAAAGATACGGAAGTTATTCGTCGCTCGCTGTTAGCCAGAGCATGACTTACTTAGCAACCAGATCTGTGACTCCAACCGCCCCAGTTAACTGGCCTGAGCTGGATTGCAATGCCCAGCTGGAAGTGGGTGGTGTAGGCAAACTGGGGACGCACTTTCGAAATGGACGGTATCGGTATTTTTTTAAAATTCTGGTGCGCAAGGTAGTGATTTCGAAGGCGGGAGACTGGGTTTGCAATCCGTAAAAACCCGGTTTGGGAACTCGCGAGCTGGGGTAGCCGCAGCATTAATTTTGGCTCTCATCACTACCCCGATTTCAGAAGCCGCGGCTAATTCGAATCTCACTCTCGTAGCATCTTCAACAAATATTTCACCCGGATCCGATGTCAACCTAACGGCCACCTTGCCGGTCACTGCGGCGGGTGAAACTCAGCAAACACTTACTCAAGAGTTTGACTCAACCAGGCTCAGGCTGGATTCCCTGTCCGACATCAGAGCTCCACAGGGTTGGCAGCTCTCCTTTTCTACCAACGGTCAAAACTTCACCACGACTGCACCGACCACCTCTGCCGGCTGGGCAGCACTTTCTGCGGTTCGCGCCCAGGGAAGTTTGATCAGTGACGGAATCGATAGTGGTAGGCAGGTCGCCGCTACCACAACTTCTGCCGGGACCAGAACGGCAACTGCGAATGGGTTTACCTCCTCTACTGGAGGCGACGGTTGGCAAGCTTTCTTCGATCACGCAAGGTCTCGAGTATTCACCGTCTACCATTCAGCAGCTCCAAACAACGTAATCGATTGCTGGTTGATCTCAACCGGCGATAGATGCGCCGGTTTCCCTTATCAATTCGGCGAACCACAGCTCGGGCAAACATTTGCTCGTGTTGTTGGCACAAACATATGGACTTATGGCCGCGATGGATTACGTTGCGTAGATATTTCGGGAGTTCTAACTAACACCTCGAACAGCACCGCTTCTGGGACCGCCCCAATACCATGCTCAACCCCAAAGGTAACCCTGGCGACCGGGCGTTGGTTTATGAATTTCGCCGGAGCATCAACCGACGGAAATACCGGTGAGACCAGGCTCTACACCATCGACAAGATGTCAAACCCACAAACTTTGTATTGCGTTGATACCGCAACCAAGGCCCAATGTTCTGATTTTGCACCGCTCGCACTTAACGGAGTAGCCAGCGCTCCCAACGACTCTGGTTCCGAATGGACGACACCTCAACTTAGCTTGTGGCAGAATCGCCTTTACATATCGACCAGAGTAGGCACAACCCCAACACCTTTGGTCACCTGTATTAACCTCTCGACTCGAGGGCTATGCCAAGGTTGGACCGCCAATTTCACCTCGAGCGTGGTTGTCTCAAATGCTCATTTCCTGATGCAACTGCCAAACTCTTCGAGTCAGATTGTGTCAGTTTGTGCAGTTCCAGTCACCCAAGACTCCTCTGTTACAGACTTTCCTTGCTGGGGGGCGACTGCCTCCCGCTCTAATCTTCTGACTCTTGGGTTCCCGAGATATGCGAACACCCGGTTAGCACTGTATGGAGCTAATCCTGAGACTCGAGGCACCAGAGTTTATTTCGGCAACGCAGACTTTAGCTCCGGCGGCAACTCATCCACCATCTGGTGCTGGGATCTTGCGGCTAATTCAGGAGCCGGCGGCAACTGTATTGGTGGGGCAACAAATGTTCCTGTAGCAACCTGGATGCGAAACTACACGGTGACACCAGACCCTCTCCTTCCGAACTGCATTTGGGTCACGCAACATAATCAACCAGTAGTCCAGGCGTACAACCTGGTCAGGGGCGATTTTGGATGCGCAGACCTTTCCCCTCAAACGGTTACGCTCGCAGGTGCGACGTCGGTGCCAAGGATGGGTTGTTCTGGAACGAATGCCATTAGTTCATGGCGAACGTTCGAGCTTACGTCCGTCAGCGGTTCAACCCCTTCCGGAATCACTCTTTCAGTCCTTAGCTCTCAAGGGGCGAGCTTGACCGGACTCTCGAGAATCCCTGTCACGGTTGGACAACCAATTGACTTGAGCTCTCTCTCGGTGTCTACCTCCGGGCAAGCCCCACTTTTTGCACTAGAGATAACCGGTGGCACGGCATCTCGAACTGTAAGCGCGAAAGTCACAGCGGTCGGTGATGCTCCGCAATTGTGCCTAACCCCCACCGCGGTTACCATCTGTCCAGCCACACTTGGCCCGGTATACGCGCTAGCTTCTGGCACGGCGGCTGTGACAGCGAGTGGAATTGTCGGTGGGACCACACTTAATCAGGCCGGGTCAACTATCAACATCAGTGCCCCAGTCCAATCGCAGTGTGGAAGTACTTTGTCCGGCAGGGGAGGTGATGCAACCCTCGGGTCAAGTGGAAACCCCGCACCCGGATCTGTGGTCACGCTATTAAACAGTTCGGGCTCTGCGGTTACTTATCCGAGCGATTGGCCCGATGCCCCCCTGAGGGGTCTGCCAATTACAACGTCAACCTCAGTTGATGGCACATATAGTTTTGGGCACCTCACTCCTGGGACATATCGAGTCAGTTTTGCTCAACCTGCTGGATTCACGATTCAAAGTGCAACTGTCGCATCTGGATCGACAGGCTCATCACTAACAACTGTGAATGCTTCTGGCATCAGGGCAACCTCATCCAATGTTGCACTCGCGATTGGCACAGCTGGAGTTGTTAACTCTCTCTTCGTTCGATTGCCGATCACGAACCCGGACACCTCTATTGGTCCCCCGGGAGTGCTTCAGTGGGGTTATGTTCTGGACAATGACTTACCTTCCTCTGGACAGAGCATCGGTCCGGCTGGAGGAGTGAGAAATCTCTCTTTGTGCTTTCTCGGCACAAATACTTCCTGCGGTGCAAACACGATAGACGTTCCTGGTCAGGGTCAGTATTACTTGAACACTGTTCAGCTGTCGACTGCGATGTATGTAGCCTTCCAGCCCTGTGCCTCTCCTGGGATTCCAATCGCGAGTTGTACAGGTGTTTATTCAGGAACTGTTAGTCCGATTGCATACAGAATTGTGGACACTGCCGGACGAGCAGCCACAAACACTTACAGCCCGGTAATCGTTCCACCACCAACTGCGGGAGCCAACTCATCAGCCGGCGCTTGGAACGCGCCACAGCTGGTAGCGGCGAACACTCTGCTCAGCAACGACACCTCATCTCCGTTGACAACATTGAATACAACATCGATCCGAGTGTGTCTTGCTGGAACAGCACCCGCTTCTTGCACAGGCACTTCTTTGACGGTTGCAAATCAAGGAACCTATACAGTCAATACATCCACTGGAGCATTGACGTTTACTCCACTCTCAACCTTTGCTGGTCAAGCAACGCCTATTCAGTATCGAGTGGCGGATGCTCTCGGGTCTTTTGCTACCGCCAGCTTTACTGCGACGGTCACCCCTCCAGCTTCTCCCAGTGCATCAAATGAGCTCAAACTCGTTCAACCGGGGAGCAGTGTTTCGTTCACAACCGTTACGGGTGCTGGCGGTTTGGGAACTTCCGGCGGTCCAGCATTTGTGACGACTGCAACCACAGCCGGAACTGGCTTATGCCCACTGGGTTCAGTGCTACCCGCGAGTCTTTCAGCCTGCACCAGCGTCTCTGTTTTTGTCCCGAATCAAGGTACTTTCACGCTTGACCGCGCAACTGGTGTTGTTACCTACACGGCTTTGAGTGGCACAGCTCAAGGGACCAAGACGGCGGTCACTTACGTTGTGCGAGATGGTGTATCAGTAAGTGGCCGCGCCAACTGGGCTTCTGGCACATTGACCCCTGTTGTCCCAGGGCCACCAGCAGCAAACGATGACACCAGTTTTGGTGCATGGGATACCGACCAGAGCATTCACGTATTGAACAACGACGTCGCTTCGACCGGAACTTCTATAAACGTTTCGAGCGTTCGGATCTGCGCCTCCACAGTGGCGGACTCATCTTGTAGCGCAACCTCTCTCACGATTCCCAATCAAGGTACCTACACCGTCAATACGAGTTCAGGAGTAGTTAGCTTTAACCCTCTTCCTGGCATGATTGGCTCCGCTACGCCCATCAAATATGTGGTTAACGGTTCAGACGGACTTAGGGACTCCGCAACAATTTCTGTGACTGTTGCTCCACCTTCACCCCCCACTGCAACCAGCGAGTCCAAAACCGTTCTCCCCGGAGCAACGATTGAATTTACGACATTGGATAGACCAGGTGGTTTGGCTACACAGGGCCAGCCCCCATTAGTTCCAGCATCTTCCTGTTTGATAATCCCTAACTCTTCTCCTGCCACATGTGACGCAGACGGTGTTGTGACGATCGCAGGAGAGGGAACATTCTCACTCAACACCAATTCCGGCATTGTCAGTTACACAGCTGCCCTAAATGCAACTGCCGGAAATAAGACAGCTATCCAGTACCGAGTGGTTGACGCATTTGGTAACTCTGCCTCATCAACCTTGCGACCAGTTGTTCCCGCCTCCCCATCGTCGAACCCCGATACTTCTCGCGGTGAGGTGAACAACATCCAGACCGTTGCTCCTACAGGAAATGACTCTCCAGGCGAAACAGCCGTGCCACTGGTCCCAACCTCTATAAAGATTTGCCCAAAGACCAGCCCACAAACAGTCTGCACATCAACTACTTCGGTTGTGATCTCTGGCAAAGGCACATTCAGTATCAATCCCGATGGAACAATCAAATTTGAGCCATTACCGGACGTGGCTGGAATCTCGGAGGTTGCATATACCGTTGAGGATTCTCAGGGACGGGCAACAACAAACCTGGTAACTGTAACTGTCTTACCGAAGCCTGCCCCAAGTGCAAAAACGGACACGCGGACAGGCGATTTCGGGCTTCCAATCACATTCTCTCCGCTAAGTGGAACGCTGAACTCAGCCCAGGCAGATTCCCCTGGAACACTTCCGCCCGACATAGCCAGTACTCCATCTGGCAGCAGAACTGGTAGCGGGGAAGTCACTACGGTTGAGTCAGTTCAGAACCTTGCTTTTGGACAGCTGCGTTTGTGTGCGGCAAACGAGTCGGTCCCAAGCTGCACTCAACAAGTTGTTACTACTGTTGACGGTACATACTCGATCTCCGGAACCGCTGTAGTCTTCACGCCAGCCCCTGGATTCATTGGTCAGGCCACCACTCCGGTCCAGTATCAAATCTCGAACTCCTTCAATCGTGTAACCACGACAACAACGATTACAGAGACAACAGCCAACCCGTCTGGAAGTTGTTCAGGGTCATGCAGCTTTGTCCAGATCAATGACTCGACAGGAAAAATACCAACCGATGCGGGTTATGTCCCAACCTGGAGAACAACAACAACCTCTGTTTCCTCCGCGCAGGGAACGCCAGAGGTCGCATCTGCCTACTTGATTCCGACTGTAAACAATCCAGCGCCAATCGTTGCCGACAATGAGTCAGCTTCCGCTCCTTGGAATACCTCGATTAGTGAGAACGTAACCATCGGTGACAGCTCAGGAGCAGGACTGGTCATCAGCTCAATACGCCTATGTGGTGCTAACGATGTAGCGCCTAACTGTACCCAGTATTCGGTTTATGTTTCGGGCCAGGGTGTCTATTCGGCAAATACAAGCTCGGGTGTCGTCACGTTTACGCCAGCTGAAGAGTTTTCTGGGACAGCAACCCCAATCACCTATTCGATTAGGGATGGCTTAAATCGGAAGGCTTCGGCCACGTTCACGCCAACTATTGGCGCTCCAGTTCCGCCGAGCGCTAGCTCTGAAAGCAAGTTCGTTTTGCCTGGCAACACCATCAACTTCTCAACAATTGCTGAATCTGGACCATTGACTTCCCCTGGCATAGCTGGATCACTGATCGATGGAGCAGCCTGTCTGCTCGCTACGGGCACTTCAACCTGCGACAGTGACGGGATTGTCACCACGAATCACGGTGTCTTCGAGTTGAATCCACTAACGGGCGTCGTTAGCTACACAGCGAATCAAAATGCGCCGGCTGGCCCTCATGCAGCCGTTAGCTATCGAGTTATTGATGCGCTCGGTCTTAGCGCTAGCGCAACCTTAAATCCACAGGGTTATCAGCGACCAACTGCCGCTCCAAAGTCAGGAACAGACCTGGTTGGGACGATCCAAACATTCAGTGCGCTCGCGGGAGCAACACACCACAGTGGACAACCAGTGACTGCAGCCTCGGTTCGACTTTGCGTGAGCGGTGATGCAGCACCAGTCTGTTCTGGTGTTTCGCTAACAATTGCTGCCCAGGGCACTTACACAGTCGACAACAACACTGGTGTCATAGCATTCACCCCAGATGCTGGGTTTGTTGGCACAGTTACGCCCGCAACCTTCTCAATCACTGATGGATTAGGGCAGTTTGCGGCGAGCACCATTTCGCCTGTGGTAACTCCGCTACCTCAAATGGTTGCCAGCAATGATTCCATCTCTGGGGTGGTAGGAACCGACTTGGTATTCCAGCCAACCAGTAACGACTCTGCAGGAAGCGGCAACTCCTCGGGAATTGCAGCGCTATCGATTGATTTATCAACGCTTCGTTTGTGTGATGTTT
>RFTL01000049.1 GCA_009923455.1 Actinomycetota bacterium
TTTCCGCAGGTCGGAACAACAAATCGAGGATCCACCTCAATCTCAGCGTCACCATCCGGGGATGCAGCTGCGTTTTGATCCTGATCAAACCATGGGTTCAATTCACGAATTCTCATATCGAGCTCACCGCGCGCTAGTAAGTCACCGCACTGCAGGCAGATTACGGTGTCGAGCCTGCCGTGAAGTTCTAGAACTTTGGATGCACCGGCCTTCTGGTGTAGTCCATCAACGTTTTGGGTGATGATTTGGAAAATCTTGCCGGCCTGTTCCGCAGCCGCGGTTGCGAAGTGCCCTGGATTTGGTTGCGCGTTGGCAATTCGACCCCAGCCCACATAGCTTCTCGCCCAATATCGAGCCTGATTTTGCGGAGAACCCATGAACTGATCGAAGGTAAGTGGGTGTCGCTCTACTCGGCCGGCTCCTCTGTAATCAGGGATTCCGCTGTCGGTTGAGATGCCAGCCCCGGATAAAAGAAGGGCTCTTCTACCTGCCAGCAAGTCTTTGGCGCGTTCAAGGCCGAAGACCAGAGCTGAAGGGATTTCGTGAGGCACTTTAGAAGTGTAGTGAAGACGGTGTCCGAGAGGGGACTTGAACCCCTACCTCCTATACGGAGACTAGCACCTCAAGCTAGCGCGTCTGCCATTCCGCCACCCGGACCGGTGGTGCTCATTTGACCGAGCCGCAACAATCTATCACGAACCAAGCTGGCAAAACCAGCCAAGGGTGCTTGGCGCGATAGCCATAGTTGGCTACCCTAAAGCTATGAACGCAGATCCAGAGCTGGCGCTACAGAAGCTTGTTGCAGCCCTAGAGTTCCATCTCGATGCCTGCCGCCAGAAGCGCTCGGGGGTAGATGAGAACCTGGAGCGCGCCTACGAAATGGTGGAGGATGCGTTTTTGAACTACGAAGAAGCTCTTGCCGCAGCGCACGATGAGTACCTTCCAATCGCGCTCGCCGAGGATGAATGACAGTCTTCGAAGCACTGATTCTAGGTCTGATACAGGGCATCACCGAGTTCCTACCAATCTCATCTTCCGCTCACGTTCAGATTGCCCAGGAACTAATGGGCATCTCGAATCTGACTAAGCCTCAGCTGACTGCTTTCATCGCCACAATTCAAATTGGAACCGAAATTGCGGTTCTCATCTACTTCGCAAAAACCATTTGGGAGATCCTAGGCTCTTGGTTCCAAAATGCCCTCAAGCCTTTCCCAAAACAGCCGAACGAATCTCGTTTGGGTTGGTTGGTGATTCTTGGTTCGATTCCAGTTGCTGCCCTGGGGCTTCTCTTCCAGGACCAGGTGGAATCCGATGTGAGGCAGCTTTGGGTAATTGGAGTTGCACTCATTGTCTTTGGCATTGCGCTCGGTCTCGCTGATCACTTTGGTAAGCGCGAGAAAACCATTCAGGATTTGGATCTTAAGTCCGGTCTGGCATTTGGTTTTGGACAAGCACTCGCGCTGATTCCTGGAGTATCGCGATCCGGTGGCACCATAACTGTCGGCCGCATGCTCGGCTTTACCAGGGAGGCTGCTGCTCGATACAGCTTTTTGCTTGCTATTCCGGCGGTGCTGGCATCCGGGATCTATCAGTTTTTGAAGAGCTACCAAGACCTTCCGCAGGACCTGCTGTTCGGAACTGCCATAGCGACAGTTGTGAGCGGTGTCAGTGGCTATCTGGTAATCGCCTGGCTACTCAAGTATCTGACCCGCGGGTCGTTCCTGCCTTTTGTGATCTGGCGGGTTGGGGTTGGATCGCTTCTACTGATTGGCTTGTCGATCGGCGCAATCTAGGGCTTGGGGCGATCCTGCGAGTCGGGACGATCTTTGAGATAACGCTCAAACTCACGCGCCAAAGCCTCGCCGGAGACTTGCTCGGAATCCCAGGCATCCCGCGCTTTCTCAAGCTGCGCCACATATGCAAGCATTTCTTCGTCCGACGCGGTCATATCATCCACACCGCGCTCCCACTCAAATGCCTGCTCGGCTAACGCCGAGCTATCGAAACTAAAGCCGGTGAGTTCGAGAATCTCACTCAAAAAACCAATGGCTGCCTTGGGGTTAGTTGTGTTGTGAACATAGTGTGGAACTGATCCCCACAGCGACAGCACTGGAATTCCCTCGGCTTCAAAGGCCTGACTCAGCACTGTCAAAATTCCCACTGGACCCTGATAGGTGGAGGGTTCGATGGCATATCTTTCCATGAGCTCGGCATTCATTGATGACTTGAACACCTGCATCGGTCTTGTGTGTGGCACGTCGGCAAGCATCGCCCCGAGCATCACGACTGCGTCGATTTCGCGATCTTGAACCATTTCTAGAATCTCGGCCGCAAAACTTAGCCAGCGTCTTGAGGGTTCGGTGCCGAGTAGCAAATAGAGGCGGTCTAGCTCTGGACGCTCGGCAATTTGCTCGGGACTAGCCTGAAGGAGTTCACAGCCGGGCCAGGAAAGCACTCGATTTCCCTCCTGATCAAACTCGATCATCGGGCGAGAGAACTGAAAGTCGAAGTAGTCCTCCGGGTCCACCGCCTCGAGGGTTTGAGCGCCAATTTGCTCAGCTATAGCCTTGAGTGCACCCGAGGCGGCTTCGGTGGCATCATTCCAGCCCTCGAAGGCAACCAGCAGAATTCTTCCGGTAAGCATGTTCTCCACTTCTATACCTACAAACTCTAAAGCACTTACTAACTAGACTTCTCAGGATGCCAAATACCTTCCCCGCCGCGGTCCTCTGGGACATGGACGGCACCTTGATTGACAGTGAGCCCTACTGGCTACTCAGTGAATCTCGTTTGGCTGCCGACTATGGCACGGTATGGACCGAGCAACACGGGCACGAACTTATTGGTAAATCGCTCTACGATTCATCGGCAATCATCAAAGAGAGGCTCTCGATAGAGGACCTATCAATCCAAGAAGTTATTGATCGACTAACCGATGAGGTTGTATCTCACCTCAAGTCCAAACTTCCTTGGAGGCCCGGTGCCCTAGAGCTACTGATGCAGCTCAAGCAAGCCGGTATCCCAACCGCCTTGGTGACCATGTCAATGCGCAGAATGGCTTTGGCAGTTGTGGATCAGATTCCCTTTCAAGCTTTCGACGCAGTTGTAGCGGGGGATGACGTCACCCGAGGTAAGCCAGATCCAGAGCCGTATCTCAGGGCCGCCGAGGTACTTGGCGTTGAAATCAAGGAGTGCATTGCTTTCGAAGACTCTCGTACTGGACTTGCGAGCGCCGAAGCCGCTGGCTGCGTTGCAATCGGAATTCCCAATATTGTCTCGATACCTCAAGCTCCCGGCAGAGTGATTTTTGACTCGCTAACCGAGCTAGACCTGAATGTGCTGAAGAGGTTGCAACGATGAATCACATCTTCAGGGCAGGGGATAAGGTCCAGCTCACCGGACCCAAGGGAAGGCTCAATACGGTTACCCTGGCCCCCGGTGGCAGATTCGGCACCCACAAGGGAGACCTGCTTCACGATGAGGTAATTGGCAAGCCAGAGGGCAGCATCATTGCAAATCAAAATGGAATTGAATACCTAGCCCTCAAGCCACTGCTGACTGATTATGTGTTGTCCATGCCTAGGGGAGCGGCCATCGTTTACCCAAAGGACGCTGGGCAAATCATTGTTGAGGGCGATATCTTCCCGGGGGCAAAGGTCATAGAAGCTGGAGTTGGCTCAGGAGCACTCTCGTCATATCTGATTCGTGCCATCGGCCAAGATGGCAAGCTCACGTCCTTTGAAAAACGAGAAGAGTTTGCCCAGATCGCAAAGGCAAATGTTGCAAATCAGTTGGGCTATCAACCTAAAAACTGGAATGTCGTGATTGGTGAACTTCAGACCGAGCTTCCAAACTCAGTTGAGAAGGCATCGATAGATCGTGCAGTCCTCGACATGCTTGCCCCCTGGGAATGCATCGAGGCAGTTGCCAACGCGCTCAGACCCGGTGGTTTAGTAATCGCTTACGTTGCAACCGTTACCCAGCTATCCAGAACGGTCGAGGCGATCAAGGACCATGGCGGCTTTACAACCCCTAATGCCTGGGAATCCATGGTGCGCGGTTGGCACGTAGAAGGCCTAGCCGTCAGGCCAGATCATCGCATGATTGCTCACACCGGATTCCTGCTCTCGGCGAGAAGACTGGCACCTGGAGCAGTACTCCCCGAATTCAAGCAACGACGCGCCTCCAAGTCTGAATACACCCAGCAAGACATGGATATCTGGCTACCCGATGCAATTGGTCAGCGCCCGATTAGTGAGAAAAAGCTCAGAAAAACTGTTCGCAAGGTCACACAAGAGTTAGACCAGCGAGAGAATTAGACAAACGAAAGAAGCTAAATGAAGAAATTGGTATCGCTGCTAGTCCCAGCACTGCTCCTATCTGGTTGCGCAGCGACCGAGCAAGTTCCACTCACCGGCTATGCGCTGCTGAGCCAGGGTCTCACTGCCAACTGCGAGAGCTTCTCGGGTGGAGATGCAATTGAGCAAGTAAAGGTTGATGGTGATTTCGGCACCGAGCCAAAGGTTGAGTTCCCCAGTCCGCTGGTTGGCTCTGGAATTGAAACCAAGGTGTTTATTGAGGGCAATGGCGGCGCTCTGGTTGGGTCCCAGCGGGTTGCGCTTCACTTCACTGGGTTCAACGCCTCAACCGGTGAGCAGTTCCAGGGAAGTGAGTTTGGAACCGACAACTACATCATCCAGGACCTTATTGATGGCGCTAAGCCAGACTTTTGCAAGGCACTCACGGGCGTCCAGGTTGGATCGCGGGTAGGAGTTCTTCTCGATGCTCCAAATGCCCACGATGGCGCTGGTGTTGAGTCCCTTGGAATCGGTCCAGATGACGCGATTCTGTTTGTGTTTGATGTGGTTGATGCCTACCTACCGAAGGCAAACGGTGACGCCAAGGGTCCCGAGGCAGGACTTCCTACCGTCATTTTGGCTCCTTCCGGACAGCCTGGTATTCAACTACCAGCTACCGATGCCCCAACCGAGTTCAAGCGTTCAATTTTGATTGAGGGCAAGGGTGAAGAAATTGCAATCGGCGACAACGTCATTGTTCACTACTCGGGTTGGACCTGGGAGGGTACTCAGTTTGACAGCTCATGGGACCGTGGAGCACCAGCTTCATTCCAGGTCAACTCAGAGGGCTTGATCCAGGGATTCGTTCAAGCACTTGAAGGCGTCAAGGTCGGCTCACAGGTGGTTGCCGTTATCCCGCCTGATCTTGGTTATGGTGACACCGCCCAGGGAGCCATTCCGGCGGGTTCCACTTTGGTCTTTGTAATCGACATCCTAGGCAAGGAGTAGTGGGGGATGGGTAAGCAAACTCCAGCGGAGAGATTGTTTACCCTGACCTGTTGTCTCGTCTCCGCACAAAGCTACGGGGTGAGCAAACGGCAATTGCTCGAGAGTGTCTCGGGCTATGCAGAAAACAAAAGCCAGGACGCTCAGGATCGGATGTTCGAGCGGGATAAAGACTTATTGCGCTCGATGGGTATTCGACTTGAAGTTGTAGACGGCGAGGGGTCAGATGATCCGGAAGCTACTCGGTACAGACTTTCAAAGCAGGCCTTCGCATGGCCCACGGGCTTCCATTTGAATCCAACTCATCTGCAGCTTTTGGAGCTTGCAGCCAAAGCCTGGAGTCACCGCAGCATGAGCCAAGAAGCGCGGGCAGCTCTGACCAGAATGCGCGCCTTTGGCGTTGCAGATGGTGCTCAGTCACTTCAGGTAGTGTCGCCAAAACTATTTGCCAAGGACCCAAACTTCGGACCGCTAACCGACGCAATAGACCAAGGACTACAAGTTAGGTTCGAATACCAAAAGCCAGGGGAGAGGCCGTTCTCAAAGCAGCTGAGTCCGGTCCGACTGCGATTTCGAGCTGGCCAGTGGATTCTGCTCGCAGCCGATGCGGGATCGCTGAAAAACTACCTACTCAGAAGGATTGTCTCCCGCGTGGTCCTATTGGATGCTGCTGCTGAACCTCTGACTCAGGATGAGATCGCCAGCGCTGAGAAATCCCTAGACGACTTCATTCTGAGCCAGGTGGCAAAACTTGAGGTCAGGGAACAATCCGAGGCTTGGTATCACTTTGGTGCGAGCGAAACCACAATCCAGGTTTCATACATGGACCGTGAGCTGTTTATTGAGGAGCTAATTGAGTACGGTTCGGACGTAAGGGTCATAGAACCAAGCGAGCTCGCCGATTCGATTCAGGCGCAACTTAGGCAGGTGCTTCAAAACCATGCCTAAGCAAGAACTTGGCGCAGAAGAGCAGTTCAATCTCTCACTCTCAATCATGGGTTTGATCCTGCGCGAGGGACCTCACTCAGTGCAGGAGCTGTCTCGGTACTACCAAGTTTCCGAGACAGCAGTTATCAAAGCCGTGAAAGCAATTGCCAACAGTGAAGACCTAACCCGCTATCAAACCCACTTTTATGTTGATGAGGAAGCTTTGGAAGAGGGTGAGGTTGCACTCAATCTTGGAGTTGGTCAGCTTGACACGCCTCCGACACTTTCAGGCAAGCAAGCAGCGGCCATTGCTGCTGGTCTTGAGTACCTGAGTTCGGTCAAACCGTTTTCTGAAAGTAGGGAACTCACAGAGCTTCGCAATTTGTTCGGTGCGGCAGCGGAACCTGAGAGCTCTAAACCAACGACCTTTGACCTGGTGTTGGAGAGCTGTCAGAGAGCGATCAGCGCGAGCAGGCAGATTCAGATCGACTATCTAAATCAGCTGGGTGAGCGATCTGTGAGGTTGGTTGACCCACTGAGGCTTGATCTAATCCAAGGTCGCTACTACCTAAGGGGCTGGTGTCACAAGAACAACGACCTCAGAGCATTCCGACTAGACCGAATCATCTCCGCGACTTTGGGTGAAGCTCCGATTTCAGATGTGGCGAGGGAGGTTGTACTTCCAGATGAATCTTTTGGTGATTCTGATCAAGAGGAACTTGTGACTCTAGAAATACAACGCACCGCGGTCGAGCTGTTTTGGACCTTCCCTTTGGTTGGGGAGATTGAAGAGACGGCAAACGGATTGCGCGGGCAAATCAGGGTGGGTAGCTTTGCAGCCCTAGGTCGTCACATTGCCAAGTTTGGAAATCGTGCCAAAGTCATCGAGCCAGAGGCTGCGAGGCGGGCGGTTGCGAACTTTGCCAAACGCGCTTTAGGAGCTAGCGAGGTAGAGAGGTAGAGCACTAAATGGAGTGGATTAACTTTGCTTTGATAGCCGCTGCGCTGTATTTGCTTGGGTTGGCAGGCTATCGACTCGTGCTAGCGCTAAGAGCGCTGACGAATGAGGTGAGCTTTACAACCGAGAAACTAAACGGCTTTGGAGCTGATGATTTTGTGCTGGAGCCAGCCAAGCCCTCGAGTACTGGGGATTTAGCTAAACTCCTGAGTGAGCGCAGATCAATGCAAAGGCTGAAAGCGCGGGAACGCGAAGAAAGACAGCGTAGACTGAGGGCTCGAATTAGCTCAATTGACATAGACAGAAGGTGAGCATGAGGATCGAAAGCTGGCAGTGGATTGTCATCCTCGTAATCGTTTTGCTTTTCTGGGGAGCACCGAAGCTTCCTGCCCTAACGAAGAGCGTTGCCGAGTCGCTTCAGATTTTCCGCAAGGAAATCAAGAAGCCAGAGGCAGAGGCTGAAGAGACCCCTAAGAAGGTCGAAGGAACCGAGAAGCAGAAGGACTAATGTTCCGGCGCAAAAACAAAGAGCGCCGCATGTCCTTGGGTTCCCACCTCAGGGAACTGCGCATAAGGCTGACATGGTCGGCTTTGTACATAGCGATCGGCTCTGTGGGCGGTTGGTTTTTATTCGATCCGATTTTCGCGCTGCTCCAGCGACCACTGATTGAGGTTACCGAAGCTCGCGGCATTGATGCGGTTGTCAACTTTGGCACTGTGGTTGCAGCCTTCGACCTCAGAATTCAGGTTTCGATTTTCTTTGGCGTGATCATGTCTTCGCCAATTTGGCTTTACCACCTGTGGGCATTTGTAGCGCCAGGGCTAAAGGCCAAGGAGAAGCGTTACGCCCTCGGGTTTGTTTTTTCCGCCTTACCACTGTTCTTGTTTGGGGCTTGGTTTGCCTGGATTAACATCCCCAGATTTGTCGTTGGTCTGATTGGCTTCACCCCAGAGGGCTCGACCAACGTAATCAATGCCGCCGAATACATTCTTTTTGCCGTTCGAGTTCTTCTATTGTTCGGATTGTCTTTTGTGATGCCTGTAGTTCTGGTTCTTCTAAACTTCGCCGGAATCACAACCGCAAAAGGAATCTTGCGATCGTGGCGCGTGGCGGTGCTGATCATGGCGATTCTTGCCGCACTGGCAACCCCAGCGAATGAACCGTTCTCGATGTTCCTACTGATGATTCCACTCGTTCTTCTCTACTTCACAGCGGTTGGAATCGCGCACCTAAACGATAAAAGACGTGAGAGAAAACTGGCCAAGACTCTAGCCTCAGAGCCAGATCAAAGTGAGTGATCTCAGCCCTGCTGAGCGATACAAGCTCGCTAAACAGCGGGCCCAGTATCGAGAGCTAGAATCCTTTTCTGCCGGTCTCAGATTCCCGCTAGATCAGTTCCAGCTCGATGCCTGCCAGGCGCTCGAGTCTGGTTTCGGAGTATTGGTTGCCGCTCCAACAGGTGCAGGCAAAACCGTGGTCGGTGAATTTGCAATTCATCTGGCAGTTCAGAGCGGCAAAAAGGTCTTCTACACGACCCCCATCAAGGCGCTCAGTAATCAAAAGTATTCGGAGTTAGTCACCCGTTATGGAAGAGACCAGGTGGGCCTTCTAACCGGTGACACCAACAACAACTCCGACGCACAAATAGTCGTGATGACAACCGAAGTGTTGCGCAACATGATTTACGCGACATCCATGGCGCTCAAGGACTTGGCCTATGTGGTGATGGATGAGGTTCACTACCTGGCTGACCGTTTCCGAGGAGCAGTCTGGGAGGAGGTAATACTTCACCTTCCAAAGGATGTATTGGTTGTCTCACTCTCTGCAACTGTGTCAAATGCTGAGGAATTCGGAGCATGGTTGGCTGAAGTGAGAGGCAACACCAAGGTAATTGTCTCCGAGCATCGCCCGGTGCCACTGCACCAGCATGTGTTGTTTGGAGATGAGGTTCTGGAGCTTTTTGAAACTGGTTCAAATCAAATGCGCGTAAATCCTGAACTCTTGAAAAAGCATCAGGCACGCGCTCGAGGCCCGATTTCCCGCAGGGGAAAATGGGGCGGTAAGGATTATGGCCCACAGAGCCGAAGTGGCGGCAGTCAAAATCAAAACCGCCTAGAAAAGCCTGAAATCGTTGAGGTGCTGGGGGAGCAGGGCCTGCTACCCGCAATCTTTTTCATCTTTTCTCGCGCAGGTTGCGAGAAGGCAGTAGAGAGCTGCAGGCGAGCCGGCCTGAGGCTGACAACCAAAGAAGAACAACAAGAGATTAGAAGAATTGCCGAGGCAAGGTGCACCCAAATTTCCGATGAAGACCTCGACACTCTCGGCTACTTTGATTGGCTCACCTCTTTAGAGCGCGGAGTTGCTGCCCACCACGCTGGAATGTTGCCGGCTTTCAAAGAAGTGGTTGAAGAACTGTTTTTGCGCAAACTGGTGAAGGTGGTTTTTGCCACCGAGACGCTCGCGCTAGGCATCAACATGCCGGCGAGGACCGTGGTGTTGGAGCGCTTGGACAAGTACAACGGTGAGTCAAGAGTGAATATCACCGCGGGCGAGTACACCCAGCTGACCGGAAGAGCCGGCCGACGCGGAATCGACACCGAGGGCCACTCGGTAATCGTTTGGGGTAATCAGCTAGACCCGAACTTGGTTGCGGGTCTCGCCTCCAAGCGCACCTACCCGCTGAACTCGAGCTTCAAGCCAACCTACAACATGGCCGTGAATCTGATATCAGCCTTTGGTGCTCGCAGAGCCAGCAAGGTGCTGGAACGATCATTCGCTCAGTTTCAGGCAGACCGATCCGTTGTCGGACTTGCTCGCGTGATTGCAGATAAGCAGGAATCGCTCGAGGGCTATGAAAAAGCGATGCAGTGCCACCTTGGTGACTTTGTTGAATACTCCGGTCTTCGA
>RFTL01000050.1 GCA_009923455.1 Actinomycetota bacterium
TGCCCATCAACAAGAGCTTCGAGTCGGTGAGTAACAACCGGAACCCCGCCGTTATCAGTGGGGGCAGAGAATCTAAGCTGCCAACCGGCATCAGTTCTGACTGTGCTGATGAAGCGCGGTGCGCTAGGGGTGACAGCGCTTGTGACCAGCTGCTGAGTGAGGCCAACGCCGCGAATACTGCCAATCGGAGTCACTTGAATTCGGTACGCGGTCATCCTGATAAGTCCGGTGAAGCGGTGCTGATTTCCCTCAACAATTACTGTCTGAGTTGTATTGGATCGATAGAGCTGGGAGAGCGACACTTCGAACTTGGTGCCAGCCGGTGCATCCGAGAGCCAACTTAGATCTAGATTGCTGCCACCTTGGATGATTGCAGACATGGTTTGTACCTGATACACCAGCGCTGGATCAAAAGTGGCGATCGCTGATGGCGCAGACACCCCAGCCTCATTGACTGCGAAGACTCTGAACTGATGAGGAACGTTCATGTTAGAGAGTTGAACATTGCTTGATGGCCCAGAACCAATTGGCATCCACTCTCCAGTTGTCTTCATCTCAACTCGGTATGTCAGCGTGGAAGCGCCACCAAGATAGCTAGGTAGGCTCCAGGAGATGATCGCGGAGTTCTTGGAGAGGGCACTCACCTGAACTTCCCTCGGCTCGGAAGCAATCTCAACTACTGAACGGCCGCTAACAATTGAACTGAACCTAGTCGTCGAACCATCCACCACAGCTCGGACCCTTAGGTATGCAACCTCGCCACCAGAAAGCCCGGTAACCGTGAAGCTTGTGGTGTTCACACTAGAAATCAGGGCGGTGTTTTGACTTGCCTTGCGATACTCCACTTGGTAAGAAGCAGCTCCCGCAACTGCATCCCAACCAAAGCTGACAAAGCCCTTTCCGGAATTGACAACTTGGAGACCTGTTGGTGCACCGGGGAGACTAGGAATCGGCACAGCGCTCTCGCTAGGAACATTGGCGAGACGGTTTCCGACAATGGTGTTTGAACCGTTGACAATACCCTTTTGGCTTAGGTCGGTGATGACCGAAGCGACCTGCTCTGGCAATGCACTTGGACTGGTACCCAAAATCAAAGCAGCAACACCGGCAACGTGCGGAGAAGCCATTGAGGTTCCAGAAAGCGCTATCGGGGTGGTGTAGTTCTTGGCATTTGCAGAGAGAATTCCTGAGCCTGGTGCGAATACATCCACGCACTCACCAAAGTTTGAAAATGAGGAACGGTTATCGAATCGATCGGTAGAACCCACAGTGATTGCATCCAAGGCAGAAGCTGGTGATCTGGTACAGGCGTCTGTGCGTTCGTTACCCGCGGCAACCACGGTTGTGATGCCCTTATCAACCAATGCCGATATGGCGTTGTTGAAAGATAGGTTTCTGCCACCACCCAGGCTGAAGTTGGCAACTGCCGGAGTTCCAGTTGGGTGGTTCGCGATTGTCCAGTTAATTGCCCGCATCACACCGACAATGCTTCCGCTGCCATTGCAGTCAAGCACCCTGAGCGGGACAATGGAAACCTTTTTTGCCAGACCGAACTGCGTGCCGCCGATGGTGCCGGCAACGTGGGTGCCGTGGAAGTGGCAGTCGGTATTGGCTTGGTTGTTTCCGATGACATCAAAGCCCTGAGAAACACGACCAGCTAAATCAGGATGATCAGCTGCAACACCGGTATCAAATACATAAGCGATTACGCCCTCACCAGACTGTGAAGGGAAGTTGTACTTTCCATCGAGGGCGCCATCGATACGATCCTGACCCCAAGATGGGGCAGGTTCCTGCACTGCAGTTAGCGAAACTGGAGAATCTTGCTCAATGTATGCAACTGCCGAACTTGCGGCCAGACTCTGTGCAGCTTCCGGTAGCAAGTCGACCACAAACAAATCATCTAGAAGTTGCAGCTGTTCCTCGGGGTACTCACCCAAACTCGAAATCAGTGAACGCACCTCGGAAACCGCCCCGGGATTGGGCATCACGAGGTAGGTGGATCGCTCCACGGCAGAGGCGAGAGTGCTTGAGGTTGCAGCTACCACGAGAGCAATAAACAGCGTGGAAATGGAACGGATCAAACGGAGCATATTTCCCTTTGAGTCAAGTTGGTATCAACTTACGCCTAGGGAGTGACAATTAGAAGTAGCTGAAGAAGTTTTTTCACCGCTTCAGGTAAGGCGAAATTGGTGCTGAGTGGCTTTAAAAACTAGTTTTTGTTTGAACCAAAAATGGAATCTGCGACCAGGTAGATGAACATTCCGATTAGGGCAATGATCCCCACCGCGTTGATAGCAATCAGCACTGTAATTTCATTTAGCTGAACTGACATGACTCTCCTAGTGAAACAATCGCCCAGCAATGGCTGCTAGCCGTAAAGCTCTTCGTCTTTAAGACTAAACGAGCTTGGCTGGTTTTGCTTACGTTGATGCAGATACTGCGCCCAAATCACAAAACTAAGCCAAAGCACCTGCATAACAGCAATCACTCGTTCTGATAAACCGACGAGCGGCTGTCCCGGTTCTAACCAAGTGAGTAGAAACCAGATCGTGGTTAGTCCCATAACTAATGTCGCAGATATTGCACCCAGGGGCCTAAGACTCCAGTGGTAATCCTTCGACCGGTGTATCGCGAGTAGTGGCCAAATGCTGAAGAGCAAAAAGGCAATCGATGCAAAAAGTCGATGTGCGTCGGAGTAGCTGGTTTGGGTTGGGGTAGCAAAAATCGTGAAGCCAAAACTTGCCAGACCCGCTAAAAACAAGGTGATCCGAGCTGGATTCCCAAGCGCCTTCGCGCTCCATGCCGCAACCAAGGTCAGGGTTGAACCAAAGAGGAAAAAGCTGGTCTGCACCCACTTAACTGGCGAATCATCGGCAGCCAAGTCAGAAATGGTTTTAGCAATTGGGTCATAACCAGGCCAGAGAGCGGCTGAGATAGTCCAACCCAGCACATTTTGAATCGGTCCCAAGGTGGCGGCAATTAAGGCCCAGATGCCTATAGCTGGCATTAGTTGTTTGCCATTCTCGCCAAGAACTCCTTGGTTCTATCCCGTTTTGGGTTCTCAAAGAAATCCTTTGCTTCACCCTGTTCGTAAATCTTGCCCTGCTCCAAGAAGATAACCCAGTCAGCAACCTCTCTAGCAAAAGAAAGCTCGTGAGTTGCCATCAAAATGGTCGTGCCCCCGGCCTTGAGGTCACGAATCAAATCCAGCACCTCTCCAACCAATTCGGGATCCAATGCGGAGGTCACTTCATCGAGCAGTAGCACCTTCGGGTCCATCGCCACCGCTCTGACTATTGCAGTTCGCTGCTGTTGACCGCCAGAAATCTTGTCTGGGTAGGAGTCGGCCCTGTCCCCTAGTCCAATTCGCTCCAGCCACTTTCTGGCAATTCTCTCTGCCTCGGGCTTCGCTATCTTCTTCACGTGAATCAAGGCCAGCGTGATGTTTTGGAGAATGCTCAGGTGAGAGAAAAGGTTGAAGGATTGGAACACCAAGCCAACCTGCGCTCTAACCCGATCGTGATTTACACCAGGCGCAGAAATCTCTTCAGTCTCCAAGAAAATCTGTCCGTCAGATATCTCCTCAATCAGATTTACACAGCGCAAAAGTGTTGACTTGCCTGATCCGCTCGCGCCGATCAGGGCAACAATCTGTCCAGGAAAAACCTCTAGGTCGATGCCATCTAGAACAGCTCGATCCTCGTAGTGCTTCTTTAGATTTGTGACCCGAAGTCTTGGTTTAGACCAATCAATCAAAGCGCCACCCCTGCCTGCTCTTTATCGCTGAGCCGCTTGGTGACGTAATCAGCCAGCCGAATAGTTGGGATCGCAAGCAGCACAAACAGCAGCCCTGCCAAGACATAAGGTGTGAAGTTAGCAAACTTGGCAACTTCGATTTGAGCTCCGCGGACAGCGTCGATTGCACCCAATACCGAAATCAATCCGACATCCTTTTGCAGCGCCACAAAATCATTCATCAGTGGTGGCACCACCTTGCGAACTGCCTGAGGCAAAACCACAAGTCGCATCGACTGGGCGTTGGATAGACCGAGCGATCTGGCTGCAAGACGCTGTGAGGAGTGAACCGATTCAATGCCTGCTCTGAATACCTCTGAAACATATGCGCTATAGGTGAGGGTCAGGGCAATTGTTCCCAGCACCTCCGCCGGGATGCGTCCCAAAAATTCCAGCCTTAGACCCGGAATTCCAAAGCCCACCAAATACAAAACAATGATCAGCGGCATACCGCGAAATAGGTCAACATAACCTTTTGCTAAAACCCGAAGCGGGAAAAAGACCGGGGACTTCAGTGTCCTGATAACCGCAATCAACAGACCAAAAATAACAACTAACACCGCGGCCACAGCCAGCACCCGCAGGTTTAGTAACAGGCCATCAAGCACTCTTGGCCAGGCCTGCACCGCTACGTCCCAGGAGAAGAAAGATTCTTGAACTCTCGACCATCCCGGGGTTGCGATTAGACCAAACCAAACCAGAATCGCGAAAACCAAGGTGGAGATAAATGCCACCAACACCGATCTGGATCGCTGCGAACGCCTAAAGGCGCGACGATCTAGCTCAGCTTTTGAGACCTCTGAATCTGACAGTGCCATGGTTTCCTAAATGGAAGTGGGTGGGATGGTAATCCACCCCACCCACTATCTCAGATTTTTGGTTACTTCAGAACCGGTGCGTTGGCATAACCGGCAAGCCACTTGGCCTCCAGCTCAGCCAAGGTGCCGTTCTCACGCAAACGGTCAACAGCTGCAGAAACCGCTGCGGTTAGAGGTGAGTTCTTGTCCAGAACCAAACCGAAGGAGTCTCCAGCCTCGGCACCCTCCAGCTGGCCAAGGATCTTTCCACCCTCGAGCTCAACTGCGGTTAGGTAGAAAGCGGTTGGAAGGTCAACCACGATTGCATCAACCTGACCGTTGGCTAGGGCAGCCTTAGCGTCATCGTTGGTGTTGAAGGCGCGTGCACCCTGGGTTGGCTTGATGATCTCTTCGATCGCCTTCAAGCTGGTGGTTCCAGTGGCCGCACCGATTAGTAGACCCTGAAGATCAGCGAGACTCTTTGCATTCTCAGCAGCTGAGCCAGCAACGGTGATCACGGTCTGAGCGGTGTAGTAATAAGGAGAGGAGAAATCTACTGCGGCCTTGCGCTCCTCAGTAATGGAGTACTGCTGCAGGTTGAAGTCAAAATTCTTTGGACCAGGCTGAATTGCCTCGTCAAATGTGGTGCGCACCCAGACCACGTCCTCTGGAGCAAAGCCCAGCTCAGCCGCAATCGCGTATGCAACTGCTGCCTCAAAGCCCTCACCGGACTCAGGTGCATCTCCAACCACCCATGGCTCATAGGCAGGGAGGCCAGTACCGATGGTGAGCTTGCCCTCGGTCAGGGTCGGAAGTGCGGTGGCGGTCTCAGTTGGGGTGGCCGCCTCGGTAGTTTCCTGAGGTGCGCAGGCTGAGAGCGATAGAACAACGGCAGCGGAAGCTGCGAGCGCCGTGATAGCGCGGGTTAGTTTAGACATAAGGATCTCCTTGATAAATGTGCGTTGCTAATGGATGAGATTCTGCCGAGAAAACTCGCCGCACCAGGCCTGGTGACGATCTGTTACTAATAATCTACAAGCGGGGCATACTTCATTCCCGATTGTTACGAAATGCTTTAGGCTTTTGAAATCGCAGGCCTGCGCAATCCCCAAAATCTTTGGAGCTAAGTTGCATTTGCACGAGTGGAAAAAGGTAGCGCTTTCTGAGCGCGGCCAAAGCCTGCTGAGCGCTCTCGCTGAGCGTGTGGTGGTTGCCGATGGCGCTATGGGCACCATGTTGCAAGAGCGAAAGCCAACCCTTGAGGATTTCCAAGGACACGAGGGTTGCAACGAAATTCTCAACATCACTCGGCCAGATATCGTGATGGATGTTCACAACGCTTACTTCGAAGCTGGGGTGGACTGTGTAGAAACCAATACTTTCGGAGCGAACTGGTCCAATCTCTCCGATTACGGAATCGATGATCGAATCCAAGAGCTCGCTAGAGCAGGAGCCGAGCTCGCTAGGAAAAGTGCAGACGAGTTTGAGAAGAGAGACTCCAAACCTCGTTGGGTTTTAGGTTCGATGGGGCCAGGAACCAAGCTCCCCACCTTAGGTCACACCAGCTACAGCAACCTGCTCGAGACCTTCAAATTGCAAGCCATTGGTCTGATTGAAGGTGGCGCAGATGCATTCATGGTCGAAACCTCACAAGACCTATTGCAAACCAAAGCCGCGGTCAATGCCTGTCGCAAGGCAGTGGTTGAGACCGGAGTGAGGCTTCCGCTTTTCGTCGAGGTAACAGTCGAAACCACCGGCACAATGCTGTTGGGTACCGAGATTGGTGCCGCGCTCACCACCTTAGAGCCACTGGGCATTGACATGATCGGCTTGAACTGTGCCACCGGACCTGCCGAAATGAGCGAGCACCTAAGGCAACTCTCCAAGCACGCGCAGATCCCGGTAATGGTGATGCCGAATGCGGGCTTGCCGATTCTCTCCGGGGATGGCGCCTACTACCCACTTTCTCCCGATGAGCTGGCAATTGCCCATGAACAATTCGTCAAAGAATTTGGCATTGCGCTAGTTGGAGGTTGCTGCGGCACCACACCAGCTCACCTAAAGGCCGTTGTCGATCGAGTTGGTGGCAAGCCAGCGGGACTTAGGAAACTTGAGATTGAACCCGGCGTCGCATCTTTGTACCAACACGTCAGCTTGAAGCAAGACAACAGCTATCTCGCCATTGGTGAGCGCACCAACGCCAATGGTTCAAAGGCATTCCGTGAGGCAATGCTCGAAGAGCGCTGGGATGACTGTGTCGAGATTGCCAAGCGCCAGGTACGCGATGGTGCACATTTACTGGATGTTTGCGTTGACTACGTCGGTCGCGATGGAGTTCGAGACGTAACCGAGATCGTTACGAGATTTGCTTCCGCCTCAACTCTGCCGCTGGTCATCGACTCCACCGAGCCTGAGGTCATGCAGGCGGCGCTCGAGCTGATTGGTGGAAGACCAGTGATCAACTCAGTGAACTTCGAAGACGGTTACGAGGCAAATTCCAGATTTAGAAGAACCATGCCGCTGGTAAAGGAACATGGCGCAGCCGTGGTAGCCCTCACCATTGACGAGCAGGGTCAGGCCCGAACCAAAGAGGACAAGGTTCGAATTGCATCTCGTCTGATTGACACTTTGATGAGCGACTGGGAGATGAGGGTTGATGACATCATCGTTGACTGCCTGACCTTCCCAATTGCAACCGGTCAAGAGGAAACCCGACGCGATGCCATCGAAACCATTGAGGCGATTAGGGAAATCAATCACCTCTACCCCGGCATCCACACCACACTTGGTGTTTCCAACGTCTCCTTCGGTCTAAATCCGGTATCGCGCTCGGTATTGAACTCGGTCTTTCTTCACGAGGCAACTCAAGCTGGACTCGACACCGCAATCATTGATGCCGCCAAGATTGTGCCACTGGCATCAATCCCAAAAGAGCAGCGCGAAGTCGCACTCGATTTGATTTATGACCGCAGGCAATTTGATGCCGATGGAAATCTGATCTATGACCCACTGGCAAAGATTCTGGAAATGTTCGCCGGGGTGAACTCAGCTGCTCTGAAGGATGCCAGAGCTGAGGCTTTAGCCGCAATGAGCGTTACCGAGCGGCTTAGGCAGCGAATCATCGATGGTGAGGCCAAAGGCTTGGAGCAGGATCTTGATCAAGCGAGATTAGACGGCATCAAGCCGCTCGATATCATCAACGATCACCTGCTTGAGGGCATGAAGGTGGTTGGTGAGCGCTTTGGTAAGGGTGAGATGCAGCTGCCTTTCGTGCTGCAATCAGCCGAGGTTATGAAAGCCGCTGTCGCGCTACTCGAACCCCACATGGAGAAAACCGATGAGGGCGGCAAGGGCACCATCGTGCTGGCAACAGTTCGTGGCGATGTCCACGACATTGGAAAAAACCTCGTCGATATCATCCTCACCAACAACGGCTACAACGTTGTGAACATTGGCATCAAGCAGCCAATCAATGAAATCATCGCGGCCGCCGAAGATCACAACGCTGATGTGATTGGACTCAGCGGACTACTCGTCAAATCCACCCTGGTCATGAAAGAAAACCTTGAGGAGCTCACATCAAGAGGTCTAGCTAAGAAGTGGCCAGTAATTCTTGGTGGCGCAGCGCTAACCAGATCGTTTGTTGAGGACGACCTGGCCTCGCAGTTTGATGGTGTGGTTCGCTACGCCAAGGATGCGTTCGAGGGGCTTGCGCTGATGGAGCCGCTAGTGAAGATTGCGCGCGGTGCTGATCCTGACTCAGTTGGGCTTCCAAAGCTGAAAAAGCGCATTCATGCCAAGTCTCAGCTGACCTTGACTGAGCCCGAGAACCTACCCGCCAGAAGCGATGTCGCAGCCGACAACAAGATTCCTAACCCACCGTTTTGGGGTACCAGACTGGTAAAAGGAATTCCGCTTGCGGACTATGCAAGATTCCTTGATGAGCGCGCCACCTTTATGGGCCAGTGGGGCCTAAAGCCCTCGCGCGCTGAGGATGGTGCTAGTTATCAAGAACTGGTTGAAACCGAGGGACGCCCAAGACTTCGCTACTGGTTAGACAAGATTCTTGCCGAGGGTATTTTGGATGCCTCGGTCGCATACGGCTACTTCCCGGTCTACTCCGATGGCAATGACGTTGTGGTGTTGGGCCATGGCGATGACCCTCAGGGAGTCTTGGGAAGAGCGGGTCTTCTCGCCCCGGATGGTGGGGCCGGAGAACTTGGTGCCGAGCGCCTAAGATTCAACTTCCCTCGCCAAAGAAGAGATCGCCATCTCTGCCTGGCTGATTTTGTCAGAAGCAAAGATTCTGGCGTAGTGGACGTCATGCCGGTCCAATTGGTAACCGTCGGTTCGAACGTAGACAACTTCACGGCAAAGCTCTTCAAGGAAAATGCCTACCGTGAATACATGGAACTCCACGGACTAGCCATGCAGCTCACCGAAGCACTGGCTGAGTATTGGCACTCCCGAATTCGCGAAGAGTTGGGTTTTGGCGCTGAAGACCCAAACGAAATTGGTGACTACTTCGATCTGAAGTATCGCGGTGCTAGATTCTCGCTCGGCTATCCAGCCTGCCCTGATATGGAAGATCGCCGCAAAGTTGTTGAGCTGCTAAAGCCCGAGCGATTGGGCATCGAGCTTTCCGAAGAATTGCAGCTCCACCCCGAGCAGTCAACCGATGCGTTTGTCTTCCATCACCCAGAAGCTAAGTATTTCTCGGTCTAAAGCTTGGTTCTCGCTAAAACCGCTAAAGCAGATTTACCAATAGCAAGAATCACCACTGCCAGCACAATCGCTCTGACGCTGTCCCAGGTGAGGGTTGAACTGGTTAGCGAATAGAGCAGAAAGCTTGCGAGATTCTGCTCCAGCGGAGCACCTGGTTGGTAAGAAATTGAACTTTGAGGGCCAACTGCAAATGGCCAGAACCACAGGTTCATTACCAAGCCAAAAATGTAGGAGGCAAAAACGCTGTAAGCGGCCAGCAGCAGAACTTTGGCCCGCACACTTTTTGCCAGCTTGACAATCAACCCAGCTCCCAGTCCAACCCAACCAACCGCGAAAAGCTGAAATGGCGTCCAGGGTCCAAAGCCACCAAAGAACAACGATGAAAGCACGATTGTCAGCGCGCCGAGCTGGAAGCCAAAGGCTGGTCCAATTGCTGCACCTCCAATGATCACGAACAAAAACACCAGCTCAAAACCCGCTACCCCGGAGGTGGCAATTCGAGTCGCTGCGGCTAGGGCTGCCATGGTGCCAAGAAGTGCAAGGTAGTTTGCTCCTTTTTGCGAGCGATCAAAGATCCAAATCGCTGCGACACTGAGCACCAACACCCCGGCAACTGCTAGATAGCCGGCGTCTAGAGGGGCGGAAGCTGGAAGGAAAAGTGGCCAGGCAAAACCAGTAATTGCAACCAAAGTGAGAAGGCCAAAGAGCCAGTTTTGTGCCTTTGTGGTGATCATCGAGCCACCTGCTTTTCAAGCTCGATG
>RFTL01000006.1 GCA_009923455.1 Actinomycetota bacterium
AAACCAAAAGCCCCGCCGGCGACCATGAAGGTTAGGCCTCTAAGGAACCCAGCCATCACCAGGATCAAAGTCACTGTGAAGGGCTTTGGTTTTTGCCAACTTGGCTTACCAAAAAGCTGAGATAGTCCCTCGATTGATATCACGGTGACAGCCAGGGCCAGCAGGGTGAGTATCAGCCATGAGCCTGGGTCGCCACCCAAGCGGGGTGGGTCAAATGCGGTACCGACGCCAAGGGCTGGGACTGCAAAGAGAATGTGGGTGCGCCAATTTAGTGAAGACCGATCACCTAGGGCTTGCCAAGAAGATGGCTGGTTATGCAACAGACTCCACCTGAGATCTCAGTTGGTGATAGCGGGCAGTTGCCTCGACCCTTGGGTTCGAGCCCTTGGGATCGATATCCAAAACCTCAAAAATCCTGGTAAGCATGCCCTCTACGGCTCGAACCGTGGTGCCGCGAATACTCGCAATTTGCGCATTGGTCTTGCCCTCAGCAACCAGTTGCAGTGTGCTGATCTGGCGCTGCGAAAGTGAAGAGAAGGGTCGATTTGAAGCTAGGTCGTGGCGGTACTCCTTGGTGACCCTGTCTCTGAGCACTGCCTCGATAGCCTCGACAAGTTCAGCTCCGGTGTTGATTGCGGTTTTGCGCAGGTAGGCCTGGTTCTTCTTGACGGTGGTGCCGTCTTTTCCACCAAAGCGAGGATCAGGCAGGTTAGTTAGAAAGACGATGCCCACCTCAGGGGTTAGTACCGTCACTGCATCGGCTAGATCGAAGCCATTTGGACCTGGTCCAAGTTCAATATCAACCACCATGGCATCTGGGTCCATGACCTTGATTTGACGCATGGCATCGGCGGCGTTTGCTGCGGTGGTAACGACGAATCCCGCGCTCTCCACGGACTTTGCAAGTAGGTCGCGCATCAAAGGTTCGTTCTCAACCACCAAGACATGGCGCAGGGCGCGGAAATCTGTCTTTGCCACCATTAGCTCCTTCGAAGCACCTACCCCGAAGAGTTTAGATTGAATTGGCTGATGTGAAAACTGCCTCTTTAGCTACAAAAAGTCAGCCCCTGAGGCCAAACTAAAGCCATGAGAAAAAGAGGCTCGACACTAAGTTTTGATTCTCGCGATCTAATGCGTTCGCAGTGCCAGCACTGCACCCGTCTTTCGGTAGCCAGAGAGTTAGGCGTTGCTGGCGTAAAGGAATTGGTAGAGCAGTTTTATAAGGCGCCCGATAACCTGGCGATTCGTTACGGCATGAGATTTGAATCCGATCTCGAGCAGGAGCTGATTTACAACCTTGGTGATTTGGTTCAAGCTCCCCACACCAACTCGCTAGAAGCCACCTTGGATCTGGCCGCAAGCGGAGTTCCGGTCATCTACCAAGGCAGCGTTTTTGGAGGCTCTGGTGAGATTCCGTTCTCTGGCCGTCCAGACTTTCTGGTCCGCGCTGACTATGAATTGGTATTCACCGATTCCGGCTTATCCGCAGTTCAGGTTGGCCCTCGCGAGGAGGGCTATACCGCCTGGGATGCCAAGCTATCAACCACAGCAAAAGTCGAGTATCAAAATCAGGTAGCGCTCTATGCCGATGCCCTCAGAACCCTTGGGCTTGGCAGTGATAAACCCCACGGACTAATTCTTGGATCAAGAGAGCTTGCAAGCTTTGATCCTGGCTCGCTAATCGGTCAACTCATCCCGGCGCGAGAAAAGCTCTACCTACAAATCAGTGCACTTATCGATGAGGATCCGCAGCGCTTAGAAGATGTCGGTGAGCTGATTTGTGAGGCATCTAGCTACTGCGAGCTTTGCGAATACCCGCTGCTTTGCGATCACATGAGAAGACAAACCGGACATCTGCAGTTGGTGGCTGGTATGACTAGGCCACAGCTTGAATCGCTGCACCGATCTGGCGTTCACACGATCACTCAGCTCGCTCAATTTGTAGGCAGCACCGACAAGCTTTCTCCAGAGCAGACCGCGAAACTGGCTCGCCAGGCGAGATTGCAGCAGCATTACTACGACAATGCCGAGCATATTCACGAGGTTGTTTCAAGAGACGAGCTAGACAAGCTTCCCAATCTGAATCCAGGAGATGTGTTCTTTGACCTGGAGGGATTCAGTTTTTTCTCAGAGCCAGGTGGCCTGGAGTATCTATTCGGCTACACCTCAGTGGACCAGGGCGAGCAATTTCACTACCGCTGGGCAGACGATAGAGTCGCCGAAAAAGAGGCATTCGAGTGGTTTGTCTCAGACGCCCTAGATCGCCAACAGCGCTTCCCGGGCTGCAAGATTTATCACTACGCGAACTACGAGCAGGCTGCTCTGAAGCGCTTGGCCGAACGATTCGGTAGCTACCAATCTGAGGTAAATCAGCTAATCGATGCTGGGGTCTTTGTTGACCTATACAAGGTAGTCAAGGCGAGCATCATGATTTCCCAGGAGAGCTACAGCATTAAAAAGCTGGAGGCCTTCTATGGCTTTGGCCGCGGTGCCGACGTCAAAGAAGCCATGGGCTCGATGGAGTTCTACGACCAATACCTGGAGCTACTAACCGACAACTACCCTGAGGCAGAAAAGCTAAAGCGCCAGGTGATCGCTTACAACCAAGAAGATTGTGCGAGCACGCTGGCGCTCTATAGCTGGCTAAAAAGCCTTTAGCTGAAGCTTGCTACATCAAGTGCAATGCCAGGACCGAAGGTGGTCGAGACTGCACCCTTGAGTAGGTACTTACCCTTTGAGGTCGAAGGCTTTAGACGAATGACCTCGTCCATTGCTGCGTTCAGGTTCTCAGCTAGCTGAGCCTGAGTGAAGCTTGCCTTACCGATCACAAAGTGAAGGTTTGACTGCTTGTCGATGCGGAAGTCGATACGACCACCCTTGATGTCGGTCACAGCCTTAGCGGTGTCCATGGTCACGGTTCCAGTCTTTGGGTTTGGCATTAGGTTACGAGGACCTAGCACCTTACCTAGTCGACCGACCTTACCCATTAGGTCAGGGGTTGCAACTGCAGCGTCGAAGTCGGTCCAACCGGCCTCAACCTTTGCGATTAGGTCGTCAGAACCAACCTCGTCGGCACCCGCCTCACGAGCTGCGTCTGCTGCGGCACCGTTAGCAAACACGATTACTCGGGCGACCTTACCGGTTCCGTGTGGCAGCGAGACAGTGCCACGGATCATCTGGTCGGCCTTACGAGGGTCCACTCCAAGCTTGAGTGCAACCTCGACGGTTGAGTTGGTCTTCTTACCAGCGGTCTCGATTGCTAGAGCTGCTGCCTCGTCGGCGTTGTACAGCTTTCCAGCTTCGATCTTTGCTGCGGCCTCCTGATAGGCCTTTGAGCGCTTTGCCATTCTGCTTTTCCTTACTTGGTCACAGTCCGTGGTTTATTGGGGAAGCACCCCATCCCACGACTTTTTGGTTTGTTTAGTTTTTACTGCTCGACGGTGATGCCCATGCTGCGGGCAGTTCCGGCGATGATCTTTGCTGCTGCGTCAACGTCGTTGGCGTTTAGGTCGGCCATCTTGGTCTCGGCGATCTTGTAAAGCTGGTCCTTCGATAGCTTTGCGACCTTCACAGTGTGAGGGGTTGCGCTGCCCTTTGGAACTCCAGCAGCCTTCTTGATTAGCTCAGCAGCTGGTGGGGTCTTTAGGACGAAGGTGAATGAACGGTCTTCATACACGGTGATCTCAACCGGTACTACGTTGCCACGCTGGTCAGCGGTGGCGTTGTTGTACTGGGTGCAGAACTCCATGATGTTTACACCGTGCTGACCTAGAGCAGGACCGATAGGTGGTGCTGGGTTAGCAGCGCCAGCCTGGATCTGAAGCTTGATCAGTCCGGTGACTTTCTTCTTGGGTGCCATTTGTCTTTTCTTTCCTTTTAGTTCAGCGGGCCGACCTGGTCAAAGGACAGCTCCACTGGAGTCTCGCGCTCGAAGAGCGATACCAAAACCGTGACCTTGCCAGACTCTGGCTTGATCTCGGAGATGGTTCCAGGTAGTCCGGCGAAGGAACCATCCTTGATCAGGATGGACTCGCCGACCTGGAAGTCGATCTTTACTGGGATGCTCTTTCCCTTTGCCTTGCCGGCAGAAACCTGGGCCTTGGCAGTCTTGACTTCCTCTGTCTCCTCTGGGGTGAACAGCGGCTTGAGCATCTCAAATGCCTCGTTTGGACGAAGCGGGGTTGGGTGCTGGCTGTTGCCAACGAATCCGGTGACTGCTGGGGTGTGGCGAACCAAAGACCAGCTGTCCTCGTTCATGTCCATGCGGACTAGAACGTAACCGGGGATTCTTACCTTGGAAACCAGCTTGCGGCTTCCGTTACGGATCTCAATGGTTTCCTCCATTGGAACCTCGATCTGGTAGACATCGTCGCCACCAGCAAGCTGGGTCTTACGGGTCTCAATGTTCTGCTTTACGCGGCGCTCATAACCTGCGTAGGAGTGAACCACGTACCACTTGCCTGGCTGCTCGCGAAGCTCCTGACGGAACTTGCGGTATGGGTCCTCGGCGTCCTCTTCGGTTGCCTTGGCTGCAGCAGGAGCTTCTTCAACCTGGAAACCCTCGAGCTCAGCCTCGGCCTCTGCCTCAGCAGCCTCTAGGTCGATTGCGTCGAGATCGACGTTCTCGTTCACCGAGTCCTCGGCTAGCTCTACTGGCTCGCCAGCATCACTGAAATTTAGATCAGACACTTAATCCTCTTTATTCTGCAAATACAAAAGTCACGACGTTTAGGAACACCCAGTCCAAGAACGAGATCAAAACCATGACCACGGCAACAAAGCCGAGGACAACGCCGGTGTAGTTGATGAGTTCCTTGCGGGTTGGCTTGGTGACCTTGGATAGCTCCTGGAGCACCTGGCGCACGAACAGCGAGGCACGCTGGAATGGGTTCTTCGCCTTAGCCGCATCCGCTTTCGCGATTTCGACTAGGTCTTCCGAAGCCTTCTCGTTCTCTTCTGCCATTTACTGACCTTCTTTCTGCGCAGGGCGGACAGGACTCGAACCTGCAACTTGCGGTTTTGGAGACCGCTGCTCTACCAATTGAACTACCGCCCTAAAGTTGCCATCGCCATCAACCGTGAACAGGCACGAGGCTTGGTTTCAAGTGCCACCTGATGAAGACACACTTCTAGATTGAAAATCTATTTAGTGAATTTTCGCCAGATTAGTTTTCGGCAGATGTCAACTTGCAAAAGTTTAGGGGCTTTCGCCCAATACTGCAACGAGAAATTAGCTGGTCCGAACCTAATCACCCGAGGTATCCTTGGGCTATGTCCAAAACCCGTATCTCCGCGAGAATCTCTGCCATTGCCGAAAGTGCGACCCTAAAGGTTGATGCCAAGGCCAAAGCCTTGAAGGCAGAGGGTAAGGACATCATTTCCTATGCGGCTGGAGAGCCAGATTTTCCTACCCCAGCGCACATCGTTGAGGCTGCTGTAGCGGCGGCAAAAGACCCTAAGAACCACCGATACACACCAGCGGCTGGTTTGCCCGAGCTTCGTGAGGCGATAGTTGAAAAGACCAAGCGCGATTCCGGCACCGAGGTCAGCGCGGCTCAGGTTACGGTCACCAATGGTGGCAAGCAGGCGGTTTATCAGGCTTTTGCAGTGGTAATCGACCAGGGCGATGAGGTGTTGGTGCCGGCTCCTTACTGGACCACCTACCCCGAAGCTATCAAGCTTGCCGGTGGCAAGCAGGTTGATGTTTTTGCCGGGAGTGACCAGGACTACAAGGTCACTGTTGACCAGCTCGAGGCGCACTACACCGATAAGACCAAAGCGCTTCTGATGTGCTCACCGTCAAACCCAACCGGTTCGGTCTACACCAAGGAAGAGCTTCAGGCGATTGGTGAGTGGGTTGCCTCCAAGGACAACCTCTGGGTGATATCTGATGAGATCTACCAGAACCTGACATATGACGGCCTCTATGCCTACTCGATTACCGAGCTAGTTCCAGAGCTTGCCGACCGCACCATCATGGTCAACGGAGTTGCAAAAACCTACGCCATGACTGGATGGCGTCTGGGTTGGATGGTATCTCCGCTGGATGCGGCCAAGGCTGCCAACAACTTGCAGTCTCACCTAACCTCTAACGTCTCGAACATCTCTCAGCGCGCAGCTCTTGCCGCACTCACTGGTGACCAGCAACCTGTGAAGGACATGCTGGCTGCATTTGATCGCAGACGCAAAGTTGCGGTTGCCGAGATGAACAAGGTTCCCGGGTTTGTCACCCCAACTCCGAAGGGTGCCTTCTACGTCTACTCCGACGTAAGCGCCGTAATTGGTAAGGAGTTTGGCGGAGTGAGAATCAACAGCTCGTTAGATCTTTGTGATTACGCACTCGATGCAGCGGGTGTGGCCATGGTTCCAGGTGAGGCTTTTGGTCCATCGGGTTATGTTCGAATGAGCTATGCGCTCGGAGATGATCAGCTACTCGAAGGTATTCAGAGGCTCCAAAAGCTCTTTTCCTAAAAGCCGATTAGGTTTGGCTCTGGGATCAAATTAATTCCCCAACGAGCAGCCACTCGCTCCTGAATGAAGCGGGCTAGTTCCAGAATTTCCTCTGCCGTTGCCCCACCGGTATTGGTAATTGCGAGGGCGTGCTTTTTCGAAATCGCTGCCTTAGAGCCAGGAAGCTGATAGCCCTTGGGGATGCCGGCATTTTCAATCAGCCAACCCGAGGAAAGTTTGACCTTGCTCTCATCCTCCATACGCCAACGCTGCATCTCCTCTGGAAACTCAAGAGATTTGCCATAGCTCACAACCGGGTTAGTGAAGAAACTGCCACAGCTCACGCTGTTTGGATCTTCGGGCCTCACAACCATGCCCTTTGACATTCTCAGTTCGAGAACAACATCGCGCACCTGACTCAGAGGAAGCTGGGATCCGTAAGGCGCTCCGACGTGATTGGTGATCTGGCCCGATGCCATCGGAACTGACAGTCCGCCTAGTTTCTTTAGTTCAAACTCAACCCAACCGATAACGCCAACCAGCCCGTGCTTTAGTGCTGAGTCGCGATAGGCAAACTCAAAAAAGCTGGCCGGTTGGATTTCAACCTCATGGGTTTCAGCATCTAAAAACTCAATCTGAGTGATTACTTGCGAGACTTCTTGGCCATACCCGCCAACGTTCTGAACCGGTGTTGCACCGACCGAACCTGGGATACCGCTCATGGCTTCGATGCCGGCATAGCCATGCTCAACTGCCCAGGCGACAAACTCGTCCCAACTCTCACCTGCTTGGACCCGAATAACGATTCGCTCATCGTCTTCGAAGACGATTTCCTTGCCTCGGTTAGCAACCAGAATCACATTTAGCTGAGAGAGCTCATCGGCAAAAACCGTGTTTGAACCGCCAGCCAAGATGTGAAAAGGCTCTTCGCTCAGCCAAGCTTGCTTTGCTGC
Source organism: Actinomycetota bacterium (assembly GCA_009923455.1). Classification (GTDB taxonomy): domain Bacteria; phylum Actinomycetota; class Actinomycetes; order Actinomycetales; family Microbacteriaceae; genus Aquiluna. Next base: position 7,404 of record RFTL01000006.1, read on the forward strand.
CTGATAAAGCTCTTCAGCGCTCTCACAACGATTCAAAGATTTGGGAACTCCGCCAACCTGCATGGTGGTGAGGCTGGAAAGAGCGACTGGTTGGATCAAACTCAAAGCTGCACCCAAACCTGTGCTTTACCCAGCACGTTGTTCTCTTCAAAGCTTGTGGTTAGGTCCACTCTTGCTCTGCGGCTCTCCTGATCAAGTGCAGCAATTGTTGCGGTGACCGAAACTTTCGCGCTGCCCTTTGGAGGGACAACCACTGGCTTTGTGAAGCGAACCTGGTAGTCGAGCACCTTGCCAGCATCTCCCAGCCAGGTGACAACAGGCTGAACCGAAACTCCCATAGTCAGCATGCCGTGAGCTAGCACGCCAGGTAATCCAACCGCTTGCGCGATGTCATCGCGATAGTGGATGGTGTTGAAATCACCCGATGCTCCGGCATAACGAACCAGGGAATCACGGGTGAATTTGTAGTCGGCCTGAGCAACCTGCTGGCCCACCGATAGCTCTTCAAACTTTGGCATTAGTCTCCCCTCACAACCAGGGTTGAAATTGCGGTGCAAATCAACTGATTTGTGGCATCAAAAATCTTGGTTTCAAAGGTCACCATGTGGTTACCTCCCAGGCTCTTCACGCTGGCAACCTCGAGCTCACTGGTCAGCTCATCTCCGGCAACGATTGGTCTTTCATAAACGAATCTCTGATCACCGTGGACAACGCGCGAGAAATCTATTCGGGCTTCTGGGTCCGCGAGCACCACCTGCAGAGATTGCTCTTGAATCACAACCGGAAAAGTTGGTGGGACAACCAGGTCTTGGTAGCCATGGGCCTTGGCGTAATCGAGATCTAGTGATTCCGGTCCGGCCATCACCGCCTTCGCGAATTCTCGAACCTTCTCTCGACCCACCAAATAGCCAGGGGTGCGAGGATAACGCTTTCCTTGAATCTCTGGATTGACCATGGGATAAGGGTAGTCTGAACTCACTTTCCAGAGGTGAACAACGATGAAGTCATTTACCGATGAACCGAATGAGCTAATCCTCGGTTACGAAGCAGTGCGCGAGGCAGGAAAGAACTGGGAGCTTTACTCCAGCGACCTGCAGGGTGATCGTGATGTTCGAGATTACAAACAGTTGCCGCTCGAGGTTGATCCTCCGGCCCACACCTCGTATCGGCACGCCATTCAGCCGCTGTTTCTACGTCCAAGACTTGAAGAGCTCAAGCCAAAGTTTGAGGAGCTGGCAAGAAACCTCTTGAGCGAACTGTTGGCCAAGAAAACCGAAATTGATGTTTATGACGATCTAGCGCTGCCCTATGTGGTTGGCTGTCTGACCCTTATCTATAACCGCCCCCAGGACCTTAAAGAGTGGATCTCTTGGGGTCCTGATGTTTGGACGGCGGAGTCTCCGGTTCGCTCCGGTAATACCCTTCACACCTACCTGGCTCGAGTGCTTGCAGAAGAGCCAGCCGATGACATTTGGGGCTTTATTAGAGCAGCTCAACCACAGGGTGCTCCAGTTACCGAGCAGGAATTCAAGGGTTATGCGAGCGTGCTATTGGCCGGTGGTCGCGACACCGTGATCAAGTTGATTACCGGAATCGTTTGGCACCTTCTGAACAACAAAACCGATCTGGATGCTCTGGTTAGCGATCCCGCTTTGGAGCGACCGCTGATCAACGAATTGCTGAGATTTTTGTCACCGCTACCTGCCATCGAGCGAATCAAAATCGACGAGGTCAAGCAGGGAGAAAGTGTTTACCACCGACTGCACTTTGCATCTGCGAACTACGACCAGAGCATTTGGGATCAGCCGGATCAGGTGAATATCTATCGCGGAAAACAGCCCCACATGGCTTTCGGATATGGTCCACACGCTTGCATCGGAATGAACCTCGCCGAATACGAAGCTCGGGCATTTATCTCGCAGTTTGTTCCAATCGCAAAACAGCTAACGCTCGAAAACTTTGAATTGGTTTGGGATGAAATTGCCGGAACAAAGTTCTTGGCAGATTTGAAAAATGTGAGGATTCAATCTGGTAGCTGAGGCGGGGCACGATCCCGCGACCTCACGATTATGAGTCGTGCGCTCTAACCAACTGAGCTACTCAGCCATGTACTGCAGCGAGAGACTCACTGTCGAACGAGCCCCGAGACAGGATTGAACTGTCGACCCCTTCCTTACCATGGAAGTGCTCTACCACTGAGCTATCGGGGCGAAGCCAAAAGGCAACCGCAAAAGATTAGCACTAGCGATGGGCGCTAGGCAAACGCCAAATCTGAAAATCTAGAGCCACAGATTCGTATCGAATTTTGCCACCCACCACCCGCAAATCTCCATTGCCATAGAGGTTCACGGCGTTCTCCGCACCAGATAGCGCATCGCGTGGAATCTCGATCTTGCGATCTTTGCCTCGAGTGGCAAGAACCAAAATTGATTCGGTTCGGTTTTCTCTGACAAAGACCAAAGCTTCATTTGAGCTGTATAGCCAGCGCATCGATCCATCAACCAAAGCGCGATGTTTTTTTCTGATCGATGAGAGCTTGGCGTAGGTCTCTATCATGCTCGGGTCATACTCGCGCTCACCATTCCAGGGAATTGGGGTGCGGGAGTTTTCACCAACGTAGCCATCCAATCCAAACTCATCACCGGCAAAGATCATCGGGATCCCGGGGAAGGTGAATTGCAGTCCCGCGGCAACTCGCTGCGAACCAGGGATGGCGAAGGTTTTGAATCGTCCGGTGTCATGGGTGTCTAGCGCATTCAGATTGTGCATTCGAACGTGCCAGGGGAAGGTCCCAGCAAATAGGTTGTGCAGCTTCACAAACTCATGCCCAGTTATCTCTTTTCGACCAGGGCCGAGCTGATTCTCTTCGCGCTTTTCCTTTGGGTTCCAAAGCCAGCGCCAGGTGGGCCTGGTGAAGTTTGCGTAGGTCATTGTCGATTGGTAGGTATCACCCTCGACAAACTCGGAGGCATCATTGGTGAACTCACCAATCAAGAACGTGTCCTTTGAAACCTCATCCATGGTTTTTCGAATCATGGATGCAACTTCGCGGTTGAGGTTCTCCTCACGAATCTGGCCGGTCATGTTAGCGACGTCTATTCGCCAACCATCGAGTTTGTATGGGGCTTTTAGCCATTTCGCGACCACGCTTTGCTTGCCACGAACAAAACGGTTTCGAAGCTCTTGAGAATTCCAGTTGAACTTAGGAAGCGATGGCACTCCCCACCAAGAGTCATACTTCGTGTTTCGATCCTGGAAGTAGTAGAACTCGCTCTCTGGTGCCTTGGGGTTTCGATAGGCCGCCAAGAACCACTCGTGCTTGTCTCCTGAGTGGTTTGCAGTCAGATCGCCCATCACTTTCAGACCAAGCTCATGGGCTTTTTTGACCAGCGAAACCAAAGCCTTGTTTCCACCCAGTAGCGGATCTACCTCATCGAAGCTAGCTGCGTCATAGCGATGGTTTGATCCAGCGGGGAAAAACGGTGTCAGATACAAGATCGTGGCACCTAATTTCTTGAGGTGGCCAAGTCGCTCCTCAATGCCCTTTAGATCACCACCGAAGTATTGCTCAGAAACCCCAGGTCCTGCTCCGATGACATCATCCGACCAGTCCTTAGGGATCGCCCAATCTGGCAGCTTGCGCTTTGAAGCCTCGGAACTGCGGGCAAATCTATCTGGAAAGACCTGGTATAAAACCGAACCGGTTGCCCACTTCGGGACTGCCAGATAGGTGTTGATCTTGAAGTCATCACGGTCTGGCTGATCGATTTCGTGAAGATCAACGGCATTGAGCCAATAACTAAATCCGCTCTCGAGCTCAATCAAAAATCGGTAGTGAACCTCTGGGTTATACATCGTGATAGAGCCCTCATACCAATCCCAGCCGTGCCGGGTGTAGAGCTTCCTAAACGCAGCGGTCATGAACGCCTCACCAGAGTCACTCTGGCGAACCGCCACGTTTTTCACTTTGCCGATCGATTGGTGAATTCGGATCTTGAGCTTGACCTTTTCGCCAACCGTTGGCTTCTGGTTCTGCACATACAAAGCCGAGCCATCGTGGTGTGGCTTCAGCGCAAGATTGATCGCCACTAGCCGTTCACCTTCGCAAGATCCTGAACCATCAAATCCCAGATGATAAGTGGATCATCATCGGTGGTAATGATCTGATTTAGCGACTTACTCCAGGGAGCCCAGGTGCTCTGCATCAGCGGGGAAGATGGCAGTGTTACTGTCCAGCTTGCCGCTTTAGCGAAGCCCGCAATCACTGGGTCAGCAATGTCTTTGATGACATCAGCCTTGGCTGGAACACGTCCGGTTAGCTTGTGGATCAAGAGCTGAGTCGCATTATTAGCAAAGTAATTCGCGACTCGCTTTGCCTCATCCTGATTGGCACTTTTGGCTGCGACATAGGCAACTCTGGCAGTTGCAAAAGACAGCGCAGGGCTGCCCCCAACCGATGGAAAGTCATAGACCGAAATCGGGAACTTCGCTCGATTCAGAATCTCTGAGATAGCCCATGGCCCAGTGAGTAAGCAGGTTTCCTGACCCTCAATGAACGCTGTGATACCTGCGGAGTAATCGAGCTGAGTAAACAGTGATTTGTTTTCGCTGAGCCAAGTTGCAAACTCTTTTGATCTGGCAGAACCAAGACCAGATTCTTCTACCCAGTCAAAGTTTTCATCCAGCTTTAGCGGATAAACCTCAAAGGAGGACTGGAGTGGGAAGAGGGTGTAGGGGTCACCACCTGGACTAACAATCATGTTGTAACCGGCATCAGTTAGCTCGGTTAGCGAGCTCGGCTGCTGCTTCAGCTCTTCACCGTTGCAAACCATTGCGAGGGACTCGATGGCGTAAGGAATTCCATAGAGCGCACCCTGATAGCTGGCTCCCTGCAGGACTCTGGGCTCAAAGCCAGCGAGATTTGGCTCACCTAGATTGGCCACCAATCCAGCGGCGGCAAGTCGGTCTGTCCATTCTGATGACCCGATAAAAACATCTGGTGCAGAACTGGCTAGCTCAGTCTCTAGTTGGAAGAAGTCCTTCTCGACAATGGTTAGTGTTCCACCCGTGTCTTGCCGATACTGCTCGGCAAGTGTGCTCGCGACATCCTTCAGCTCAGCATCCACCCAGATTGTTAGACCTGCTCCGCCACTGGGTGAGGCGGCCTGAGTCTCTGGAGCATTCTGTTGGGGCTGGGCACAGCCTGCGAAAAGAAGAGCCGAAGCAGCAAGTAGTGAACTAAGAGTCAGGGCTTTGCTTTTTCGCACAGCTTTATCGTCTCAGATGATTCTGGCTTTAGCGCTTAGCCCTTGACTGCGCCGCCGGCCAGACCGGAGACGATGTAGCGCTGCAGTGATAGGAAGATCAGAACGATTGGCACCGAAGCAATGATTGATCCGGCAGCAAATGCACCCCAGTTCTCAGAGTACTGACCGGCAACAAACTGCTGCAGACCAACCGCAACGGTTCGGATGTCCATATCCACCAGGAACAATCTCGCCAAGATGTACTCGTTGAAAGTTCCGATAAAGCTCAGCAGTGTCACAACGGCGAGCACTGGCGAAGCCAATGGGATAAAGATCTGCCAATAGGTCTGCATCTCGGATGCACCATCAATCTTGGCGGCCTCATCAATCTCAATTGGAATCGAGTCAACAAAGCCCTTGAGCAGCCAGATGTTTACACCCATCGCTCCACCCAGGTAAACCAGGATTAGACCAGATTGGGTACCCAGACCAAATTCAGGGGCAAAGTTGCCAATGCCCTCCATGATTAGGTAGACCGCAGCGATAGCCAGGATGGCAGGGAACATCTGAATCAGCAGCAAGGTCTGCAAGCCAAGCTTCTTACCCTTGAACTTCAGGCGGCTAAAGGCAAACGCCGAAGCAGCACCAATGATCACCGAAAGAATTGCGACCGAACCGGCAACAATCAAGGAGTTCCACATCCAGGTCATGAACGGGATAGTTGGATCGTTGAACAGCTTTTCGTAGTTCACAAATGAGATCTCATTCGGGATGAACGAGGTCAGCTGCAATGAACCAGAGGATGCGAAGGAAGTCACTACCACCAAATAGAGCGGGAAAGCAGCGAACAGCACGGCAAAGATTGCAACGCCGTGACGCCAAAGGTTTTCTCTAAGCCACTTCATTAGATGAACTCCTCCAAGACCTTGGATCTTCTAATTCCATATAGCGAGATAGCCGCTACCAAGATAAAGATCACAACCGAGATTGCCGATGCCAGACCTAGGTCTTGAACCTGGGAACCGAACGCAATCTTGTAGGTGTAGCTGATCAAGATGTCTGTCGCACCCGCAATCTCGCCATCCAGATCGTTTCTTGGACCACCTCCGGTGAGCAAGAAGATCAGGTTGAAGTTATTGAAGTTGAACGCGAAAGATGCAATCAACAACGGAGTCAGGATGCGAAGCAGTAGTGGCAGCGTGATCTGCCAGAAAATCTGTCGGTTACTTGCACCGTCAATGCGAGCTGCTTCTGAAAGCTCTGCGGGGATAGCCTGCAACGCACCATTCGAAATCAGATAGAAATAAGGGAATCCAAGCCAAAGGTTCACGATAATCACCGCTGCTCTGGCGAAGTTTGGATCTAAGAACCAGGCAATCTTGGTTCCCAGCAACGCATTTATGGCGCCAAACTCAGTGTCGAACATTCCACCCCAGATCAGAATGCTCATGATCGATGGGACTGCATACGGCAGGATGATGATGATTCTGTAGAACCTGCGTCCTCGCAGTGGTTTGTCTAGCGCTAGTGCAACGAGTAGACCCAGTGAGAACTGTGTGATCACCGTCAAGATCGAGAACACCATGGTCCAGATGAAGACGCCAATAAACGGCTCTCTAACCTTTGGATCGGTTACCAGCGAGACATAGTTTTCGAGCCAGATCGGTGATCTCCAACCTGGGGATAGCTTGTCCTCAGGATCCTCGATGTTTGCGTAGTTTCCTCGACCATTGTCGACATACTTTGCGCCGGTCTGAGCCTGAGTAAAGCTGTCCGTTGCCTCGTCATAGACCAAACCAGGCTTCAGTGGAATTGCAACCTCGAAGCCTTCGAGTGCCAGGAAGTACTCGCCCGGTCCGGCAAACTTCAGCTGGGCGAGCGCCTCACCCTGAGCTGCAAGAGTGTCAGGGTCAAGTCTTGTGAAACCGTCGGTCTCGACCGCGATTCCAAGATCTGGATCGATGGTTACCTGTGACTCATCTAGTGGAGTCAGAGAGTCTTCGGTCGAGAGGAAGTATTCGCCAGCCATGTAGTCGGTGGCTAATAGAGCCGGTTCCCCTTGAGCGGTCTCACCGACGATCACGTCAAAGGTCAGTCCCGAGTCATCAGGGACATATGAATCGGCAACAATGCGCTCCAGCGCCTGCGGCTTATCTACGTAGTTTCCAGTCTTGAACTGAAAACCCGACATCACCAATGTGTAGAGGATTGGCAAGACCACAAAGGCGATGAGGAAAAGGATTCCCGGAAGGAAGAACTTCATCGGGATTGAAATCTTGGTGAAATACACCAGCGCTAGAGCGAGCATCGATAGCGCAATAAAACCGGCAATTAGGCCTTCACCGGAGGCGAATGCGCTCTGGGCCAAGAGCCCCAAAAGGGCCAGGGAGATGCTGACGAAAATGATCTTTGCGGTGACCGCCAGCTTGTTTCCGGTGAAGAGTTTCATGATTCCTATTTGCTTCTAAATGATGATGCTTCGGGGGTGGAATGTCCCACCCCCGAAGCACTAGACCTCAAATTAGAGAGTCTTCATACCAGCAACGATGTTCTTCTTGAAGACCTCGTTGAGCTTGGCTACTGCAGTTCCAGGAGCAACCTTCTTTACTAGAACGTCGTTCCAGAAGGAAGGTAGAGCGTCCCAGTAGGAAGGGTTTCCTGAGGAGCCATTCAAGATTGCACCGATCTGAGGAACAGATGCGGTTGCAGCTGCGCCACCGAAGCCCTTCTGGGCTGCTGATGACTTAGCTGCTGCAGCCTTGTTGGCTGGTGGACGCTGCTCGAACTTCTGGTAAGCAACCTGGCCCTTTTCGGACGCGAAGAAGTTGCTCAGCAGTGACTTAGCAGCGGCGTCGTTTCCGTTCTTCTCTGCGAAGGAGGTCAGCATTGCGCCGGAAACGCTACCGAAAGCAGCACCGAAGGTGCCCTTTCTTACACCAGGAACAGCCATCAGGTTGTTCATGGAGAAGCCCTTGTCTGCGTAGTCCTTCCACTCCCAGTTACCGATGATGGCGTAAGGGACCTTGCCTGCTAGGAAGTTGTCCTTGCAGCCAGTGTCAGATGCTGGGAAGAAGCCGTTGCTTGCACCCTTTGAGTCCAGGAATAGGTTCTGGATGTTGGTTGCAACTGCGGCAGGGACTGGGTTCTGACGGGTGTCAACAACTGCGTTACGGATTGGGTATGCGCCACCACCAAGTGCGCTGAGCACTGAGTGAGCACCCCATGACATTCCACCACCAGCTACACATAGACCGGCCTTTAGGCCCTTGCTGGTCTTGTTCTTTAGGTAGTAGTCAACCATCTCGCCAAGGGTCGCTGGACGCTTGCCAGTTAGCTTGGTGTTTACGAGCATTGCAACGTTGTTCACATCAACTGGAACACCGTAGATCTTGCCCTTGTAGGTTAGGTCGAACCAGTTGTTCGGGTTGAAGTTTCTGCGAACAGAAGCTGAAGGGGTGTATGGAGCAAGCTTGCCGTTCTGAGCGCCGGTGGCTACCCAGTCGTTAGCACCAACGATGATGTCTGGACCATCCTTGGTGACGTTGTCAACAGCAGTCTTTAGAGCATCGAAGCTGGAGAAGGCAACAACCTTGACCTTGTAACCAGCAACCCACTCGCCGCCCTTCTGGCTCTCAACTGAGCCCAGGGTCTTTAGTAGGTTTGGTCCTCGGGACTCGTCTGCCCAGACGGTGATCACCTTGTCATTTGCTGAAGCTGGAAGAGCTCCGAGCAGAGATGAAGCGGCTAGGCCGAGAGTGATGGCGAGGCCAACAATCTTCTTTGATTTCATTTCTCTCCTTATGTCGTCGAAGGATACGACGCATCACTAGTAAAGCACTCTGTAAAGGTTTACAGTCAACAAAAAGAGTTATCCAATTTGTAACGAATTGATTACTTTGAATTAGACATTTCTAAGTAAACAGTTAGTTTTGAGGGGCTTAGAAAGTTAGGCACTTTCTGTAAGCGTTTACAGTTTTTTGCTTTTTTGGAAGGAAATCCCAATGACCAAGGGCTCGGAATGGTGGCGCTCTGCCGTCATTTATCAGATTTATCCCCGCTCTTTCGCAGACGGCAACGGCGATGGGATGGGCGATCTGAAGGGCATCAGGGAACGTCTTCCTGAGCTAGCGAAATTGGGCATTGATGCAGTTTGGTGCTCACCATTTTTCCGATCTCCCCAGAAGGACGCCGGCTACGACGTTTCTGACTACCGAGACATAGATCCGCGCTTTGGAACCCTGAAGGACTTTGATGATCTGGTCGAAGAAGGCAAGAAGCTAGGCATCAGAATCATCGTTGACCTAGTTCCCAACCACTCCTCAGATCAGCACCCTTGGTTCCAGGAGGCGCTTCGCTCTGAGAAGGGCTCAAAGGCCCGCGAGCGCTACATGTTCCGCGATGGCAAGGGTAGAAATGGTGAACTGCCTCCAAACAACTGGCCATCGGTTTTCGGTGGCGCGGCCTGGACCAGAATCACTGAGCCAGATGGGACCCCAGGTCAGTGGTACCTGCACATTTTTGACTCCTCACAGCCGGACTTCAACTGGGACAACCAGGAGGTCAGAGAGGAATTCAAGGACATTCTTCGTTTCTGGCTTGACCGCGGTGCCGGTGGTTTCCGCATCGACGTGGCACACGGTTTGGTCAAGGAGGACGGGCTTCCAGATGTTGAAGAGGCCTCCACCACCATGAGCGGTGAAGAGGGAGCGAACAAGCCCAAGGATCGGACTAAGCCTCACCCATTCTGGGGCCAGGAGGGTGTTCACGAAATCATCCGCGAGTGGCGCAAAGTTGTCGACGAATACGACGACCGCATCATGGCCGCAGAGGCCTGGGTGCTGCCACTGTCTCGGATGGCAAAGTGGGTTCGCCAGGACGAGTATCACCAGAGCTTTAACTTCGGCTATCTAGAAGCTCAGTGGAAAGCCGATCAGCTAAAGCAGGTGGTGGCTGAGTCGCTGGTGGAGTTTGGCAATGTCGGTGCTCCAAGCACCTGGGTGCTTTCAAACCACGACGTGATTCGTCATGCCACCAGGTTTGCCTACGACCAGGTACCAAAGCAGGGCGATGGAATTGGTCCTGATTACCCACAGCCAGATGTTGCCAGGGGTCTAAGGCGTGCTCGCGCCGCCACCAGCTTCATGCTTGGACTTCCAGGAGGCGCATACATCTACCAGGGTGAGGAGCTCGGTCTTCCAGAGCACACCACCTTGGATGGCAAGTACCGTCAAGACCCAACCTACTTCCGCACCAAGGGTGAGCGAGTTGGTAGAGATGGCTGCCGAGTTCCAATCCCATGGGAGGCGAAGGCTCCAGCATTTGGTTTCAGCACCACCGGAGAGTCCTGGCTTCCTCAGCCGGCTCATTACGGTGAATATGCCCGTGATTTGCAAGAGGGCGTAGCCGGTTCCACCCTCGAGCTTTACAAGTCGCTACTCAAGCTGCGCAAGCAGTATGGTCTTGGACTCGGAAGCTTGGAGTGGGTTGAAGAGTACTGCTCAGAAAACTCTCTTGGATACACCAACAACGGAATCCTGGTGATTGCAAACTTCAATGGCACGCCAATCAAATTGCCTGCCGGCGAAGTTATGGTTACCAGCCAGGTTGGACTCACCACTGCACTAGAGCACGACCAGGTCGCCTGGATTAAGCTCTAGCGGTGCTGCACTCACCAAGACCAGGTAGTGAATGGTGGCGCTCTGGCGTCATCTACCAGATTTATCCGCGCTCATTTGCCGATGCCAACGGTGATGGCATGGGTGATCTGGAAAGGCATCACAAACAACCTTCACAAGCTTTCCGAGCTTGGCATTGACGCAGTTTGGCTATCGCCGTTTTACCGCTCCCCACAAAAGGATGCCGGATATGACGTGGCGGACTACCGATCGGTTGACCCGCTGTTCGGCGATCTGGCTGACTTTGACCAGTTGGTCTCTAAAGCGCACCAACTTGGCATTCGAGTGATGATCGACCTGGTGCCAAACCACACCTCAGATCAGCACGAGTGGTTCCAAAGAGCACTTGCGGCAGGGCCCGGATCCAAAGAGCGCTCCTACTACCACTTCAAACCAGGTCGGGGAGAAAACGGTGAGCTGCCGCCAAACAACTGGCAATCAATGTTTGGAGGTCCTGCCTGGACCAGGACTGAGGATGGCGAGTGGTATGTCCACCTATTCGACTCCTCGCAGCCTGATTTGAACTGGGAAAACCCACTGGTTCAAGCCGAGTTTGAAGAGATTTTGCGCTTCTGGCTTGACCGTGGAGTAGATGGGTTCCGAGTCGACCAACCCCATGCCATGGCTAAAGCCGATGGTCTGCCAGATCATCCCTATGTCGAAGAGGCCGGAGCTGGCTTTATCGAAGGTCGAGAAAACCCTCCGATGTGGTTCCAGGATTCGGTGCATGAGATCTTCCGGAAGTGGCGCAAGATTCTTGAGAGCTATCCGGGCGAGCGAGCAATGTGCGGTGAGGCCTATGTGCTACCGCTGAGCTTCATGGCTCTTTGGGTGAGACCGGATGAATTTCACCAGACCTTCAACTTCCGATTCCTCGATGCAGGTTGGGAGAAGGAAAAGTTGGTGGCAGCAATCAACGAGTCCTTCGAGGCCTTTGATTCGGTTGGAGCACCCAGCACCTGGGTACTAAACAATCACGATGTGATTAGGCACGCTTCCAGATTCGGTGGTGACTATGGTCGTGCCACTGCTTCGGACGGGATCGGTCCTGCAAATCCCCAACCCGATAACGAACTAGGACTTATCAAGGCCAAGGCCGCAACGCTATTTATGCTCGGTCTCCCCGGAGCCTCCTACCTCTATCAAGGAGAGGAGCTTGGCTTACCCGAGCACACCACCATCGAACCCGAGTATCGCCAAGACCCAACTTTTTTTAGAACCAAGGGTCAGCGAGTTGGTAGGGATGGCTGCCGCGTGCCACTGCCGTGGAGCCTGGGTGGTAAATCTAACGGTTTCAATGACACCGGAAAGATGTGGCTGCCCCAACCAGTTAGCTATGCAGCGCTATCTCGCGACCAACAAGAAAAAGATCAAGCTTCGACCCTGAACTTCTACAAAACCGCCTTGGCACTTAGAAAGCGGTTTGCACTGGGTGAAGGATCATTTGATTGGGTAGAAACTGGCGAACTACTCAGCTACCAAAATGGCGACGTGTTGGTAGTTCATAACTTTTCTCAAGAAGCCAAAGAGCTGCCAGCGGGTCAGATGCTGATTGCATCCTCACCGCTGACAGCCCAGGGTCTTTTGGCGACAAATGCTTCCGCCTGGTTAGTTACTAACCGAACTTAGGTGCGGTCAGCTTCTTTCTTGGCCACCAGAACTTATCTCCGGTTAGGAAGGCCAGAGCCGGCACAATCACGGTTCTTACCAGCAGGGTGTCAAGTAGCACACCGATGCAGACGATGATTCCGATTTGGTAAAGAGCGATTAGCGGAAGCACTCCAAGAACCGCGAATACCGCAGCCAGCAAGATACCTGCGGAGGTGATAACTCCACCGGTAGCACTCAGTGCTCGAATCATTCCCTCGCGGGTGCCGTGCTTGACTGCCTCTTCTTGGGCTCTTGAGACCAAGAAGATGTTGTAGTCAACACCCAGGGCCACTAGGAACAAGAAGGCGTATAGGAACACGCTCAGATCAAGAGCTGGCAAGCCGAGCAGGTTTTGGAAGATCAACCAGCTCGCACCCATAGCTGCGAAGAACGATGCCACCACAGTAGCCAGTAGCAATACCGGAGCAAGTAGTGATCGAAGCAGCAATACCAGCACTAGGAATACCAGCAGCAGAATCAGCGGGATAACCAGTAGCTGGTCATTCTCATATGCGGTCTTCACATCTAGCTGCTCCGCATCTAGACCACCAACTAGTGGGTTGGCATCTGAGAGCGTTGCTAGCTCCTGGCGCAGATCGCGAATGGACTGGTAGGCCTCTTCGGATCCAGCAGTTGCATCCAAGACCACACTCAGTGCAACCACTTCACCATTGGTCTCACCAATGGTTACCTCGGCAACACCTGGGACTCCCTCGGCAACGCTCTTTGCCTCGGTCTCAAAACCAGAGTTCACGATCACGGTAGTTGGTGTAGTTGCTCCAGCTGGGAAGGCCTCGGCCAAGATTTCCTGGCCAAAAACGGCTTCTGGCTTTTCGCGGAACTGCTCTGTGGTGGAGAGGCCGACCTGGATTCCAGAGGAGCCAAGAGACAGGCCAACCAAAACCAAAACACCGAAGGTGGAGACCAGCGCAGGGCGCTTGCTCACACCCTTACCCAGCTTGCCCCAAAGGCCGCGCAGACTCTTGTTCTCTCCACCAAACTTAGGGATGAATGGCCAGAACAAACCACGTCCGAAGACCACCAGCGCTGCCGGCAATACCAGCAGGGCGGCAATCATCGCGATGATGATTCCTGTCGCACAAACCAAACCGAGGGTGCGGTTACCACCAAGCTCGGCAAGGGTGAGGGTTAGTAGCGCAAGGGTTACTGTTCCACCAGATGCCAAGATGGCTGGTCCAGCTCCCCGAACCGCTGCGCGCATCGCCGCGTAACGATCCTCATTCAACAGCAGCTCCTCGCGATAGCGAGCAATCAAAAGCAGTGCGTAGTTAGTGCCGGCACCAAAGACCAACACCGAGAGAATTCCGGTTACCGAGCCATCTGGCACCATGCCAAACAAGGTGGCAACCTGGCGGCCGAGCTGACCAGCCATGCCATCCGCTACACCCACAACCAGAAGTGGCACCAACCACAGAACCGGTGAGCGATAGGTGACCAAAAGCAGCACCGCAACCACGATCACGGTTGAAAGCAGCAGCGTGAAGTCCGCTCCCGCAAATACGTTGTTTAGATCAGCCTGGAAACCCTCGGGTCCGGTCAGATAAACCTCAAGCCCGGCAGGCATATCTTCCTTGGCAAGCTCGCGCAACTCTGCCGCTCGCTCGGCAACCACCTCAACCTCATCAGTTTGCTCAAGTGGCACGGTCACAACCGCGACCTTGCCATCTTCAGAAACTTGGGCTGGTGGGACAAAAGGCTTGCCTTGAATCTCGAGGTTTGTAAAGTCCAAGAACTTCTCGTTCACACCGCCAGCAGGCATCTGGATTGCTGGGTCAAAGCTGCCCTGCAGCCAAGTCAGCTGCTCATCGGTGAACTTCGTGTCTGACTTATAGACAAGAACCGCTGCAGTGGCATCGGAACCTGGAAGGGTCTCCAATGCGGCATTGACCAATGCAGTCTCAGAATCAGATGGGAGTCCGTTAGTTGGAGCAGTCTCAACGGTTGCTGCTCGAAGTGGGCCAAAGGCCAAGCCGGCAAAGATGAGTCCGATTAGTAGTGTGACCCAAGCTGTCTTTTTGCCAGTGATGAAATTCAGAATTGCGTTCATGCGATCTCCAGTCGTCTGGAAGTAAAACTAATCAATTTCTAGAAATAGTCCTGAAAAGCAAAAACCCACTCGCGATCGAGTGGGTTTTGTGGCTAGTGAGGGATTCGAACCCCCGAAGGCTGAGCCGGCTGATTTACAGTCAGATCCCTTTGGCCGCTTGGGTAACTAGCCATGCGCTTTGGGCGCAAGGGAAAAGAATAGTCCATTTTTCAAGATGCCACTAGCGGACCAAACTGTAAAACCTTTACAGTTACCGATGTGGTTGGAATCATCGAAGTTGCACAGCATGCCGGTGTATCAACAGCTACCGTCTCAAGAGCACTAAATGGCAAGAGCCATGTCTCTGCAAAAGCCAGAGAAAAAGTGCTTAAAGCGGCTCAAGAGCTGGGATACGTCGCGTCCTCATCCGCCTATACCCTGGCGACCGGTAGGGCTAAAAACATCGGCGTTGTGATGCCGTTTATTGATCGTTGGTACTTCTCTTCGGTGCTGGATGGCGCTGTAAATGCCATGGTTTCCAGAGGCTACGATGTAACGCTTTACAATCTCTCGGGCGGTGCAGTCAACCGCAAGCGAGTCTTTGAAGATCTTGTGCTTAGAAAGCGCGTTGACGGAGTGCTAACCGTTGCAGTGAAGCTGACTGACGAAGAGCTGGCAAAACTCACCGCACTGCAAAAGCCAATTGTTGGAATCGGCGGACCAATACCTGGTGCTCGCTCGCTCTCAATTGATGACGAGGGCGCTGGAAGATTGGCAACCCTGCACTTACTCTCGCTCGGCCACACCGAAATCGGAATGATTTCGGGAACACCAGCTTCGGAGATGGACTTCCACCAACCCTCACTTCGTCGCACCGGCTACCAAGAAGCGCTGTTGGATGCAAATCTCGACTTCAAACCCGAGTGGGTTGCTGAGGCTGATTTCACAGTTGGTGGTGGTTATCACGCCGCGAAGCAGATGCTTGGTGACCCCAGAAGCGCACCGACCGCAATCTTCTGTGCAGCAGATGAGATGGGCTTTGGAGCCATTCAAGCCGCTCGAGACCTCGGTTACCGAGTGCCTCAAGATATCAGTGTTATCGGCATGGATGGCCACCCGCTCGGCGATTTCTATGGCCTATCCACAATTGATCAAAACCCAAATGCTCAGGGAGCTAAGGGTGCAAACATGCTTGTGGACATATTGGAATCCGGTGATGAAAAACAGCCCGTTAACATTGAGCACCTAACTCCTTGGCCAATTGAAATGATGGTGCGTTCCTCAACCGCCCGTCGCGCTCGCGATTAGAATTTGCGCCATGGCAGATTCTTCGTTTGACATTGTTTCCAAGGTTGACAAGCAGGAGACCGCGAACGCGTTGACTCAGGCTCAGAAAGAGGTTGAGCAGCGCTATGACTTCAAGGGAACCGATGCATCCATCGAGTTCTCTTTCGAGAAGATCATGATCAAGGCCAACAGCAAAGACCGCGCCGAGGCAGTGCTGGACGTTTTCCAAAGCAAGCTCGTGAAGCGCGGTATTTCGCTAAAGAGTCTCGATGCCGGCGACCCATACCCATCGGGCAAAGAGTTCCGCATCGAGTGCTCAATGAAAAACGGTATCGATCAGGAAAATGCCAAGAAGGTTTCCAAGATCATTCGCGAAGAGGGTCCCAAGAGCGTGAAGGCTCAGATCCAAGGTGATGAACTTCGGGTTAGCTCAAAGAGTCGTGATGATCTGCAAGAAGTGATTGCCCTGCTCAAGGGCAAAGACCTGCCGGTTGATTTGCAGTTTGTGAACTACCGCTAACCCATAGCTAAGTAGCCGACCCCATTACCTGAAACCGAGAACAATCTCGCATCGGTAAAGAAGCATGCCTCACCGCGCTTGAGCGTGAGGGTCTCTTCTTTAGAGGTCGAAAAAGTTAGCTCTCCCTCGGTGCATACCGCAATTGCACTCCCTTTGAGCTCTAGGTCAATCAGCAGATTGGTTGAACTTGGACTAAGACGATAAACCTGGAAATCATCAAGCGGAATTTGGAAGTGCTGCAAACCCTGCGCCAACTGCTTGGGCTTCAAGATTGGATCGGGCAGCTCCGAGTAATCCAGAATTCGCTGCAGCTCTTTGACATCTACCGGTTTTGGTGTGAGGCCACCGCGCAAAACATTGTCGCTCGATGCCATCACTTCGACCCCGAGGCCAAAGAGATAGGCGTGCACATTCCCGGCCGGCAAATACATGGCCTCGCCGGGTTCCAAAGACACCAGGTTCATCAATACCGACATCAAGATGCCCTTATCGGCCGGGTATCTTTCGAAGAGCTCTTCGATCAGGCGAGATCGCTTTCTACCTAGGACTGTGGAGTTGGCAACCAACTGAGTAACAGCAGAATCTGGTGACTTGTAGATCCAGTCCACCGCACCAGCTAATCCCATCGAGCGATAGTCTCCCCATAGGCCAGCAAGGTGA
Source organism: Actinomycetota bacterium (assembly GCA_009923455.1). Lineage (GTDB taxonomy): Bacteria > Actinomycetota > Actinomycetes > Actinomycetales > Microbacteriaceae > Aquiluna. Next base: position 24,489 of record RFTL01000006.1, read on the forward strand.
ATGCTGCTTTGTGCAAGCGCCTCTAGATCTGGCTCCAGCTCAGCTTGTGCCCTGAATCCACAGAGCGCCCTGAACTCGGTAAGCGCGATGATCATCTCGGGTTTGTGATTTGCATCAGAGTAGGAAGGGTGGTGCTGAGCAAACATAAGCTCTGCTCTGGCCTTGGTGGGGTGAGCCTGAATCGAGAGTGGACTTTGCGCCGCCAAGAACTTCATCATGAAACCCAGCTCACCAAAGCGCTCTCGCAGGTTTCCACCCTGAGCATCCAAAACCTCAGCCGGAGATGTTGGGTGAGAACCAAACCAGATTTCTGCCATCGGCTCACCATCGGCTTGGTAGCCCAGGTAATCGGGAATCAGGTCTTTGGAACCCCAGGCATAGCGCATTGGCTGGTTAGTGATTTTTACCAGGGTCATCTGATCACCTGCCCCTATCATCTTCAAGCATTATTGAAATTGGACCGGTTGGTGGAGCGGCGCTCTCTAGCTCCGCCACCTTCGCCCGCTTGGCGAAAATACCAGCGATGATTCCAGACCCGACCGCCAGTGCGATCGGGAAGAAGAAGGCCATCGATAATCCAACTCCTTCGACCGTTGCCCCCATCAGCGCTTTGGCAAAGATAGCCGTGGTCGAATTCATCAACCCCAAACGCGCAACTGCCCAAGAAGTTGAAACCCCTGGAATGTGACCAGCTGCAGAGTAGAAAGCTGGACTAACCGGCGACAATCCAAGACCAGCCAACCCCCAGAGAACGACAGTCACCAGGAGTCCAAGCCCTGAACTGATATCACTGAGCATCCCCGAGAACAGGGCAGAAATCGCAAGTGCGATTGCCGCCATGAATGAGCCGCGGGATGCGATGAAATGTGGATGGTAACTCTCGGCAAGTCTGGTCATAGAAAGGCGGCCAACAATCATTCCGATCATGAAAGCGGCGAATGGCATCGAGCGAAGTGCGACTTCGAGGTTTAGAACATCTCTTGCAAAAACTGCTGCCCAGTCGATAACCGCGACCTCTGGATAGATGCCGCAGAACAATCCGGCGGCCAGTAACCAAAGCTGCTGCGGCATCTGCCAAAAGCGTCGCTTTACAACCTGAGCCTTTTCCTCAAGATGACCGTCTTCCTCAGAAGAAAGTAGCCACCGAAGCGAGAACTCAAACACGATCAGGGTGACAATCGCCACCACCAACAAAAACAGCTCCAGGGTCATAAAGACCGTAGAGAGCGCTCCGGTGATTGCCGCACCAACAGCACCTAAGCTCCACCCGGCATGAAGTCGCCCAATGATGTTTTTGCTTATTTGCTTCTGCACCAAAACCGCATGTGAGTTAACCGAAACACCAAGCAGAGACATAAAGAAGTTGAAGCCGGCGTTTATGAAAAACCAAACCAGCGGATCATTGCTCCAGGCCAGTGCGACCAGCATGATCATGCCGCCGTAGTTTGCGATGCGAATGATGGTTCTGGAACCAAATCTCATCATCAATCGCGATGCGAATAGCAGCGGAGTTATTGAACCGATTACACCAAAACCGATGATGGTTCCCCAGGTGGCAAACGAGACACCTAGGCGGTCGATGTACTCGGGGACCCAGGCAACCGATGCCAGTGCAGCATGCCCCATAAACACAAACACTGCGAGCATCGCAATTTGTGCTCTGCGAAGTCTTGGTGCTGGGAGACGCTGCAACTACTCACCCTTCGAGATCGCAACCATCTGCGATCTTTCGAAAAGCTTAATTCTTTCCCTGCCCTGAGCATCGCCCAACGCACGCTCACGCGCATCGATCTTCAGCCAAGCTGGCCAGCCAACGTAATCGACTCCCTTGGACTCCAAGGTCGAGACCACATCTGCCTCCGAAGGCTTGCTAGGGGTCCACCAGTTCGCCCGATCTTTGATCACATGGCCAATGGTCTCAATGGCATCAGCCTTGGTGTGACCAATAAGTCCTACCGGGCCACGCTTAATCCAACCGGTGCAGTAGACACCAGGAATTTGGTTGCCCTGCTCATCCAGCACTCGACCCTCAGAGTTCTTGATTACTCCGTACTTTGAATCAAATGGGATTTCGTCAAGCGCGGAGCCGAAATATCCAACAGCACGATAAACCGCCTGGACTGGGAAGGTTTGGAATTCTCCAGTTGGCTTTACGTTTCCGGTGCCATCTAGCTCAGTGCGCTCTATCTTGAGCCCAACCACCTTGCCGTCTTCGCCCAACACCTCGATTGGTGCGGAGAAGAAGTGAAGGTGAAGCCTGCGTTCCTCATGCCCCTGAGGATTTTCGCGAAGATCCTCAAGAGTCTTCACCATAACGCGAACCTGGTTGTTGGAATCTATGGCAGCTTGGGAGCCATCGTCGTATTTGAAGTCCTCGTCATAAACGATGGATTGAACACCTTCGACGTGAAGGGCCTCTCGAAGCTCTAGCGGTGAGAACTTAACCTGCGCTGGACCTCTACGACCAAAGACATGCACGTCAGTAACCGGTGAAGCCTTCAACCCTTGATAAACGTGATCTGGAATATCGGTTGAGAGCAGGTCATCTGGCCGCTTGATCAGCATGCGAGCAACATCAAGCGCTACGTTTCCGTTTCCGATTACCGCAATCTGCTTAGCATTCAATGGCCAAGTCAGCGGGAAGTCGGGGTGGGCGTCATACCAGTTCACAAAATCAGCAGCGCCATAGGAGCCATCAAGATCAATGCCCGGAATGTTGAGATCCGCATCCTTGATTGCGCCAGTTGCAAAAATCACTGCGTTGTAGTGCTGCTTGAGTTCATCAAGGGTGATGTCGGTCCCGTAATTCACGTTGCCGAAAAAGCGAATATCCCCGCGATCTAGAACTTCATAGAGGGCTCGGATGATGCCTTTGATTCTTGGGTGATCTGGGGCCACACCGTAGCGAACCAAACCGTATGGGGCCGGGAGTAGGTCAAAGAGGTCAATCGAAACCTCAAAGTCACGCTCAGCTTTGAGGATTAGATCCGATGCGTAGATGCCGGCTGGACCCGCGCCAACCACTGCAAGTCTTAGTTTTGACACAACTAACTTCCCTACTTATCCCTTGCGGTCAACAACCGCATTTGCAAATGCAATCAGCGCATCTCGAACGCTGCCCGAGGGCAGTTCAGAGACCGCTTCAATTGCCCAATCTCCCCAACGAACCGTCTCGGCTCTGGCCTGGGCCATTACCGGATGAGCCCGAAGCTCAGCCAACACATTACCGAGCTCCGCCTCATCAAAACCAGCACTGATCTTTTGATACAGCGCCTTGGATTCTGAGTCTTCGTATTTGGCAAGCAGTAACACGGGCAGAGTTGGAACCCCTGCCAACAGATCTGTTCCCGCGACCTTGCCGGATTGCTCCTTGGTGGATTCGATATCGATTAGGTCATCCACCAGCTGGAAAGCGACTCCGATGCGCTCACCAAAAAGCTGAAGCGGTTGCTGATAAGCCTTGTCTGCGCCAGATAGCAGAGCACCGAGGCGAGCCGAAAGCGCGATTAGCGAACCGGTCTTGTCTCTGAGCACCTCTAGGTAGTGCTCAAGTGGATCCTGGCCATCTTTTGGCCCGATGGTTTCGTGCAGCTGACCTAACACCAACTGCTCAAAGACCTTGGCCTGGAGGGTTAGTGCTTCTTCGCCCAGACCGGAAACAATATTCGAGGCGCGAGCAAAGAGTAGGTCTCCGGTGAGAATCGCGACGTTGTTTCCCCAGACGATGTGCGCGGAGTCGACCCCGCGTCGCTTGGAAGCTTGGTCCATCACGTCATCGTGATACAAGGTCGCGAGATGAGTAATCTCCATCACGACAGCAGCATCAAGAATGTCTTCCTGGGTTGGGTCGCCAAGCTCGGAGGTTAAAAGCAAAAGCACTGGGCGCAGTCGCTTGCCGCCTGCTCTTGCGAGGTGCGAAGCCATCGAGTCAATCATTGAGTCGGTGTGACGGGTGGCCTCGAGTAGCTTCTTCTCAACCAGCTCCATGCGAGCCTCAATCGAGGCAAGCAGCTTCTTATCGCTAACCAGTCTGAGTTGAGATGGGAGTTTGATCATGGCTTCACCGCCAGGTGTAGGGCAACGATTCCCAAACTCAGGTTCTTGAACTTCACGTTGATAAATCCGGCCTTTTCAATATCTGATGCCAGCTGCTTTTGGTCTGGCCATGCCTCAATTGACTCGGCTAGATAGTCGTAAGCCTCTGGGCTTTTACTAAACAAGGCGGAAAACTTGGGCAGTATGTGCTTTAGGTAGAAGCGATAAAACGGGCCAAATACTCCCGTGACTTTTGAAAACTCACAAATCACCAAGCGACCACCCGGCTTTAGCACCCGCAAAAACTGCGTGAGCGCGACCCTGTGGTCCTGAACGTTTCTCAACCCAAAGCTCATCGTGACAACATCAAACTCTTGATCCTTGAACGGAAGCTGCATGGCATCAGCAAAGGCAAACTCAAGCTGCGGGTAGCGCTTGCGGCCCTCCTCCAGCATGCCCTTGGAGAAATCAGCTGCCACCACCGACACTCCTGGTTTTAGAAGTGCCATGGAACTGGTGCCAGTGCCGGCGGCAATATCTAAAATCCGTTCACCGGACTTTGCCGATATTGCCCTTCGAACTGCGGAACGCCAAAACCTAGCCTGCCCGAAAGAGAGCAAATCATTGGTTTTGTCATAGGAGTGAGCGACCGAATCGAACATAGCCGAAACCGCCTCAGGTGATTTTGAGAGGTCGGCTTTAGTCACCCATGAAGTCTAATCGCGCTGAGACTCTTTCGCTCCCTGAGCCAGGGTGTAGATGACCAGAGCCACCGAACCTAAGCCGAGCGCCACAACCAGCGGTGTAGTCGCGTTCACGAATCGATCGGCTGGGGTTTGGGTTGTGATTTCAATCTTGCTCAGGTCAATTGGTTCCTGGGAATGCGGATCGATCAAGCTTCCAACCTCGGCAGGTGGAATCACGCTTTCTTTATCCTCATCATCTGCCCACGAGGCTGCGGGGGCAAAGAGTGTGAGCAGCAATAGCGCCAGGGCCGCCAGTTTTACTCGCACTCTTACTCCTTCTAAACTTCCTAAAGAATAAGCAGGCTTCCTGAATGGTTGCTACATGTGCTTATAAAACTAAGGATTCCGATGGCGCTTCAGGTGAGGTCTTTCTTTGCGCCAGCCCTACCCCCAGAGAATCCAGATCTGGTCTTTTTGCGAAACGGCATCGAGTTCTACGGTGAGGGAATCGCACTCAGACTGAGTGCCACCGGACCAGATCGAATTGCCTCGCTTTCACGGCAGTTCGCGGAGGTTGCAGAAAGCGCGACAGTTCAAGATGAGGTCAAGCTCTCGGGTAGTGGCCTATTTGGATTTGTGAGCATTACGTTCTCGGAGCATTCAAGTTTTGAATCGGTCGTGGTGATACCCGCTCGTCTAACAGTTATCCGCGATGGAGTGAGTTTTATCACTGAGGTATCAGGTGAGATTGAGGAGCAAGTCAGAAAAACTCCCAGCGGAGTGTTTTTCCAGGGAGACCAGAGCGCAACTGGGTTCTTGAATGCGACCAACCAAGCGATTGCAAAGATTCAAGCCTCGGAGCTAGAAAAGGTTGTAATCGCAAGAGATCTCGTGATGCCTCTTACCGGAGAGCCGGATCTAAAGCCGGCTATCGCCAGGCTATACAAAAGGTATCCACACTGCTGGACCTATTTGGTGGAGGGAAACTTCGGAGCATCTCCGGAGCTACTGCTTCGAGCCGAGTCCGGAGAGGTTTCTGCTCGAGTTCTTGCCGGCACGGCCGGTAGGGGAACCGATCCAGATGTCGATCGCGCCATCGCCGAGGGACTGAAGCACTCCACTAAAAACCAGCACGAGCACCAGTTTGCAGTTCAGTCGCTCAAGGACACACTCAGCAGTGTTTGTGAAAACCTGGAAACCGATGCTGAACCTTTCTCCCTGGCGCTGCCTGATCTTTGGCACTTAGCAACCGATGTTCGTGGCCGCCTAAAACCGGGTGTGACACTGCTCGATGCTGTCGCACTGTTGCACCCAACCGCAGCTGTTGCTGGCACACCCCGAAACCTGGCCCAGCAGTTGATTGAACAGCTTGAGCCATTTGACCGCGGTGGGTATGCCGGTCCGATTGGTTGGATTACAAGTGATGGCAGCGGCGAGCTTGCGATTGCGCTTCGTGGTGGTCGAATTGAGCGAGAACCTCAGCTACAGATTCGAGCATTCGCCGGTTGTGGCATCGTGGCAGAGAGTGAACCAGAGGCTGAGCTTGCCGAGACTGAGCTCAAATTCAAAGCCGTGCGCTACGCCTTCGAGAACTAGAGCTGGCAGTCGATTAGAACAAACCCTCGCTTACCCAAATGACTCAATAACTCACTGGGTGTGGTCTTCACGTATTCCCAACCGTAGGCCTGGGCAAGGGCCTTTAGATCAACTTGCTGCGGAGTAGTGAACAGGGTTTCAAAGTCAGGCTTTTCAATTAGCTGTGCCATCTCAAGATGACTAAAGATGGCTCCACCGTTGTCGTTTCCAACCACAAGCTGCAGATCTAAATCGCCAAGCCCGGTTCGGTTCAACCCAGAGGCATCGTGCAGCAGGGTGAGATCTCCAATCACTGCTCGGACCCGCAATCCATCCTGAGCTAGACCCAGAGCGGTTGAAACTGAACCATCGATCCCGGCTAAACCACGAGAGGCAAAGACTGACAAATCTTTTGGTGAAACACTCTTCTCAGCAATTCGGATCAGCTCAGATGCTCCGATCAACAAAATCTCATCCTGAGCGGTTTGGTTCCAAACCTCGGTAACAAGCTCCGCTCTCAAATTTCGCTCGGGACCCGAGCCCCATCTTGCTAGCCACTGCGAAGAGCCGGTGCCGATTGGGTTTAGCTGATCGGCGAATCCCAGCGCCTTGGAAAAGACGTCGAATGCCTCATAGTTCTTTGGCTTTTGAACCCAGTAATCGCAAGTTTTGAGCAGGTTCAAAACTGGCCTCGAGAGCGTTGGTTTACCAAACACAAATACCTGGTCAACCTCAGAAGCAAGTTGCTTGAGATCCTCGATGTAGTTAGTGAGGGCGCTACCAAACCGCGCTCCAGAGCTTGGCTCGGCAAGCAGCGGCAATCCGGCTTTAGTTGCAAACTCATTCGCAGCTGGTCCTGCACCAGCACCGGCAACCACAACGGCGTGATCTGAAACCAAAACATCCAGCTCGGTGAGTTGGTTTCTGCGCTCTACGATTCCGGGCTCTTCCAAAAACTCGAGCGCCGATGGGGCGCTGTCGGCTAGGGGTTCAGCAAACTGAATGTTTACTTGAACTGGGCCTGGCCTTAGCTCTCCACCCACCGCTAGCTCGACCGCACGCATCGCGGTCAACCTCGGATCCGCATCGGAGTCGACGTCAATGCAGCTTCTTACCGCATCGGCAAAAATGCCAGGTTGAATTGTGGTCTGGTTTGCTCCCTTGCCTCGAAGCTTCGCTGGCCGATCTGCAGTTAGCAAGATAAGCGGTACGCCTGCGTGATGCGCTTCCAATACCGCTGGATGGAGATTTGCAACCGCAGTGCCGCTGGTGGTGATTACCGCGACCGGATAGTCCTGCTTGAGTGCTCGACCAAGTGCCATAAAGCCCATGGAGCGCTCATCCAAGCGAACAGTTAGATCAATCTGGCCTGCACTCGCTAGTTGATTTGCTGCAATCGCAAGTGCTTGGCTTCTGGCTCCTGGAGCCAGGTAGAAACTTTTGACACCCAGGTTTCTCAGTTGAGCGATGAACTGGGATGCAAAAAGCTGAGAGGAGGCCAATTAGTTCGACTCGTCCTTATTCTCATCGTCGTCTTTGCGAAGCTTCTTATCGAGATCGCGCAGGAAGTTTGGATCATCATCAGGAGCAACCGTCTTGCGCTTTTGTGGCTTAGGTCCTCTGCCCAGTGGGCGTCCAACCATCAAATAGAGCAGACCACCAAAGAATGGAACCAGTAGGCACATCAACACCCACGCCCACTTTGGCAGCAATCGAACTTCAGCCTTGTTGGCGCTGGCAGCAAACACTGTCGTGAAAACTGTGAAGATCACGAGAAAAGCGATTGTGATTACTGCGACTCTGGACATACCTCAACCCTATCTAGTTGCTCAACTTAGACTAAAGCCATGAAAAACCCTTGGCTGAGCTACACAGTCTTGCGACTGGGACTATTTGCACTGCTTTTCTGGGCATTCATGGTCCTTGACTTCAACCCATTTTTCTCGGCGATTATTGCAGCGAGCGTTTCATTTGCAATCTCACTGGTCTTCCTAGATAAGCAACGCCGCGCGATGAGCGAGCAGGTTGCGAAAAAACTCGCTCGCAATAAAGACGGTAGCTACACAGACCCAGAGAGTGACCTAGAAAACGAGCTGCTGGATAGATCAGAAGGTAACCAAAACCAGTCCGGCACCGACAAGTAATCCAAACCCCAGCCCGGCATAACTTGTCAGCTTCAATCCGGTAATCAACTCTTTTGGTGTCTTCGCACTCAGTGCAATGCCCGAAATCGGAACCAGCAACAGGATGTTGATTAGCCCCAAAAGAGTGGCCGGATAAATCAGAATCAGCAAGATGTTGATCGCGAGCGGGATGTAAATCAGGATCAAAAACAAAACTCGCGAGCGCCGATCTCCCAATCGAACAGCCAAGGTCTTCTTACCCGACTTCACATCGGTATCGATGTCTCTAATGTTGTTTATGAGCAGCACCGCCGCTGCATAGAATCCGGCGGCACTACCCAGCACAACGGCAAATGGATCGATGCTCAGGGTTTGTAGGTAGTTGGTGCCGACGGTTGCGACCAAACCAAAAAAGACAAACACCACCACCTCACCCAAACCGGCATAACCGTAGGGGTGGTTTCCTCCGGTGTAATACCAGGCGGCAAGAATTGCAAAAGCTCCAAGCGCTACTAGCCAATACTGCTCAGTTGCAATCACGAGAGCAAGACCAACCAGAGCAGCCAAACCGAAGAAGACAAAGGCGACCAGCTTGACATCCTTGGCCCTGGCCTCCCCCGATCCGGTAAGCCGCTTTGGACCGACTCGAAACTCATCGGTGCCGCGCACCCCATCGGAATAGTCATTGGCGTAGTTCACAGCAATCTGCAAAAACAGCGCCACAGCCAGTGCACCCAGCGTAAGCAATAGATCAAAGTTTTGGGTTGCTTCGGCGGTTGCGGCACCAAGTGCTACTGGGGCAACTGCAAGTGGCAGGGTGCGAAGACGAGCGCCTGAAACCCAGCTTTTCAAATCAGCCATTCGGAAATGCTAATCCGCCAGCAATCTTTTGACTTCAACCAAGTCTGGTTTCCCAGAACTAAGCCTCGGAATCTGATCAAGCTGAATAACCCGATGTGGTTTGGCTGCAACCGTGAGCTCAGCAAGTTCTGCGAAGCTTCGCTCCTTACCAACATAGGCAATCCCAACCGACTGACCCCACTGAGTATCTAGCGCAACAGCGCAAACCTCAGCTACATCACTCAGCGCCAAGGCCGCTTCTTCAACTCGATCGAGCGAGACCTTTAGACCTCCAGAAACAATCACTCGATCCACTCGGCCGATGACCTCCAGCTTGCCATCAACCAGTTGACCTAGGTCATTGGTTACAAACCTTGATCCGAGCCCCTCGGCAAGAACTGGACCGGAGATGGCGATGCGATCATCGACTATCTCGAGCTGCACACCATCAAGTGGCACGCCGTCATAAACGCAGCCGCCGCTGGTCTCAGTCATGCCGTAGCTGACCACAACATTCACACCCATGGTGCGTAGCTCTAAGACATCCGCCCAGTTCGGTTGCTGACCCCCAACCAAAATGGTGTTGAACTTTCTCAGCTCGGAAAACACAAACGCATCCTCCCTGGCAGACGCCAGCAGCTTGGAGAGCTGATGGGGAACCAACGAGGTGTAGCGATCCTCACTCATCAGCGCAGCCCCGCGAACAAATGCCTCTGCTGTGAAGGGAACCTGAGTATTCAGTAGCACCGGTTGAGTATCGGCAACCACCGACCTCACCAAAACATTGATCCCTGCGATGAAGTTGGTTGGTAGGGCTAGTAACCACTGGCCAGATCCGATTCTCGCGGCCGAGGCATTAGCGCTAGCAAGCAGCGCGTCAACCGAGAGCGCTATGCGCTTTGGTTCGCCGGTGGAACCGGAGCTCTCAACGATAAATCCGATATGACTTAGAACCTCGTCATCAAGTCCATGCACCGCAGGCATAACACCCAATACCTCAGGAGGTGTTATGTAACCTGCAGCCTTTCCCTCGACAACATCCATCGCTAACTGCAACGCTCGGAAGCTATCGTTTGCTGGAACCAGCTTTAGTGGTTTCATCAGAAGTGCCAGGGGTAATCCGACCAGTTGGGTTTGCGCTTTTCTAAAAATGCATTCTTGCCCTCGGTGGCCTCATCGGTGCCATAGGCCAAGCGAGTTGCCTCCCCAGCAAATAGCTGTTGACCAACCAAACCATCATCAACTGCGTTGAAGGCGTACTTGAGTATGCGAATTGCAGTTGGTGATTTGGCAAGAATCTCTCTGGCCCAGGCAATGCCCTCATTCTCGAGGTCTGCATGCGGAACCACCTTGTTCACAACGCCCATTTCATAGGCACGTTGCGCGTCATACTCAGCACCCAAGAAGAAGATCTCGCGGGCAAACTTCTGACCAGTTTGGCGAGCTAGATATGCCGAGCCATAGCCGGCGTCAAATGATCCAACATCAGCATCGGTTTGCTTGAATCTTGCAAACTCCTTAGATGCGATCGAGAGATCACAAACCACATTCAGCGAGTGACCACCGCCAGCAGCCCAACCTGAGACCAGCGCGATTACTACTTTCGGCATAAAGCGAATCAAGCGCTGCACCTCAAGAATGTGGAGTCGTCCAGAGGAGGCATCGCCGTATTCATAGCCAGCCTTACCTCGAACTCGCTGATCTCCGCCGGAGCAGAAAGCCCAACCGCCATCTTTTTGACTGGGGCCATTTCCCGTCAGCAGCACCACACCAACATCGGGCTGCATGCGAGCGTGGTCGAGAGTTCGATACAGCTCATCTACGGTTTGTGGTCTAAAAGCATTGCGAACTTCCGGTCTTGAGAAACCCACCCTCACAACACCGAGCTCGATGTGGCGGTGATAGCTGACGTCCTCAAGGGATTCAAAACCAGGGATGGTTTTCCACTTGGCGGTATCGAAGAGCTCGGAGACCTTAGTTGGCATGCACCTAGACTAATCGCGTGAGTGGCGGGCTAGGAAACTTTTGGGTGGTCAGCATTCCCATGCGGGTGCCATTTCGAGGTTTGACCAATCGCGAAGCCGTAATCTTCAAAGGAGCGCGCTGGAGCGAATTCTCACCTTTTGTTGAATACCAAGATGCCGAGTGTGCCACCTGGCTAAAGGCAGCGCTGAGCTTTGCAAATGATGAACTGCCACCGCTAAAGCGCGACCAGATTCGCGTAAACGCAACCCTCCCTGCGGTCCTGCCAGAACAGGTCGAGTCTGTGCTGCAACGTTTCAGTGGTTTTGAAACCGTGAAGATCAAAGTTGCCGAAAAAGGTCAAACCATCGCAGAAGATTTGGCAAGAATTCAAAAGGTCGCAAATCTTTACCCGACCGCCAAACTTCGACTTGATGCCAATGGCGGTTACAGTCTCGACCAGGTGCTAGAGCTCGTCGAGCAGCTTGGAGATTTCAACATCGAGTATCTCGAGCAGCCAGTTACCTCGCTGCATGAGATGGCAGAGCTCAAGGCCCAGCTTGGCGGCAAACTGAAAATCTGTGCCGATGAATTGATCAGGAAAACTGGCGACCCAATTGCTGTTGCCGATGCCAATGCTGCCGACTTGATAATGCTGAAAGCTCAGCCGCTGGGAGGAATCGATGCGGCCCTAAAGATTTCAAAACAGGTTGGTCTTCCAAGCGTGGTCAGCTCGGCTATAGAAACCTCGGTTGGTCTGAGCATGGGGGTTTATCTTGCCTGTGCTGTTGAGGAACTTGATTATGACTGCGGCTTAGGAACGCTGAACCTGCTAGCTGGAGATGTCGCCCAAAATCCACTGCTGGCAGAAAACTCAATCCTGCGTCCAGAGCCCATCGAGGTTAGCGAGTCACTGCTGGAGAAATACCAAGCAGCACCCGAGCGCCAAGAGTTTTGGCGCAACAAAGTGGCTCGTTGCTTGGAGCTTTTAGAGTCCTGAATAAACGTGAAGACCCTTGAAAAAGAGGTTCACGATTGTGAAGTTGAAGATCACAGCGAAAAACGCAATCAAGCCAAGCCATGCTGCTCGTTTGCCATTCCAGCCCCTTGTTGCCATGGCGTGTAGGTAACCGGCGTAGAGCACCCAGATGATGAAGGTCCAAACCTCTTTGGTGTCCCAACCCCAGTAGCGGTGCCAAGCTCGCTCCGCCCAGATTGCCCCTGCAATCAATGTGAAGCTCCAAAGCACAAACCCCACGACATTGAAGCGGTAGGCATAGCGCTCCATGTTCTCAAGCGATGGGAAGACCCGCATGATCTTGGACTTAGTTCCGGCCTTGAGCAGGTAACTCAGGTGGAAAGCGGCGGCGATTGTGAAGAATGCCGTAGCCAATACCGCAACGACCACGTGGATTACCAGCCAGTAGCTCTGCAGAGCTGGCATCAAGGTCTTCACCTCAACATAGAAAAGTGAAACCGCAGCAAAAAGCGTGACCAGCACGAATCCGACCACAAAGGTTCCGATGAACCGGACGTCTTTGATCTTCAATGAGGTCAGGTAGACCATCAGAATCAGAAGTGCCCCAGAAATCGCAAACTCATACATGTTTGCCCATGGCACACGGTTCGCTGCAATACCGCGCAGCACGACACCAATTCCCAGAACTACAGCTCCAAAACCAGTGACCCAGAAGGCAGCTTTTTCGACCGGACTGAGTTTTTGAGAAACCTCATCTGATTTACCAAGCTGAGCGAGCTGGAAGGAAAACAGCATCAGCGCAAGTGCCATGAATGCCATCGATGCTGTCACAAACAGCAGAGAGACTTGAGATAGCGGCTCGTTTAGTTGAGGTGTCATTTCTTTCCTTCTTTAATCTCCAAAACCAAGCGATCCAGCAGGTCGCTAAGTCCAGGATCATCGCCGCGAGCCAAAGCGGCGACTTCAATTTTCCCATCCGAAGTTGCTCGGAACCAAACTCGTCTTCTTGGGATCATCAAAGACATGGTCACCGACACCAGGGCAATCAGCGAGAAGATCAGCACCCAAATACCACCGGGGTTGTGAGCGATGTCGACCGAGGCAAATCTCAGCAGCCCGTCGAAGCGAACTGTGCCCAAGCCATTTGGTAGCTCTGCTTGCTCACCGACTCGAAGCTCAAGTGCAGGGGCCGGGCCATTTCTTCCCGCAACCAAATCCATGTCGGTGGTGTCCAGCGCATAAACGTTTCTTGGGACACCACCATCAAGACCAAGATCTCCGGTGTAGACATTCATGGTCAGTAGCGGATCAATCGGATCTGGATAGATCGAGGTGTAGGCACCAGATTCCAACTTCTCGGCAGTTGGATAGAAAAACGCAATGATTCCAATTTGCTTTGGCAGTGCGTCTGGCACCTTCACGACACCAAGCGATGTCATGTTGCCATCTTGCGGCAAGAAGACAACCGGACCGGAGTAGGCGATATTGCCCTTGCCATCGAACACTGTGATCACTGGTGCAAAGCCATTACCGGTTAGGTAGACATTTGCTCCAGGAACCTCAAGCGGGTAGTTCACCCTGATTTGCTCAGTGCTTTGTGAACCCTTTTCGCCAAGCGTTACATCGGCGATAAAGTCGATTGGTTGACCGATGTTCGCAGGGTTTGTGAGGTCGTAGACGACATTGAATTTGTCTAGCTTCAGAGTGAATGGCTCAAGTTCACCCTCATAGAAAAGTGGGCCTGGTGCGAAGCTGTCGTAGGAAGCCAAGTTGTTCACAAAACTGTCTCCCTCGACCAGCACTCGCTGACCGGAAAATGCAAAACCACCACCCAAACCAACTGCAATCAGCACTCCGATGAGCGAGTAGTGGAAGACCAAGTTTCCGGTCTCCTTCAGGTAGCCCTTCTCGGCACTTAACGACTCACCCTGCTTTTCGAATCGGAACTTATTGCGCTTAAGAGCCTCTTCTGCAGCAACAAGATCGAACCCCTCAACCACTCGATACTGCGGCATGCGAGCGAGTGAGACCGGTGTCTTTACCGGCTTAGACCTAACGGCATGCCAGTGAATCTTGGTCCGAGGAAGCACGCAACCAACAAGTGAAACGAACAGCAGGATGTAGATAGCGGAGAACCAAACCGAGGTGTAGACATCAAAGAGCTGTAGTGAATCTAGAAACGCCGCGAATTCAGGTTGGCTGTCGTAGTAGAACCGAACTCCGTTTGGATCGGCACTTCGCTGCGGATAGAGCGAACCAGGAACGGCAGCAACCGCGAGCATCAAGAGTAAAAACAGTGCAGTTCGCATCGATGTGAGCTGACGCCAGAACCATCTCGGCCAAAACGCGAGCTTAGAGAACAAGCTGGATGCCACTTGTCACCTCCTGAACCCAAAGCATGAACTGACCCCAAATACCGGTCATCATCAACAAACCAATCAGCATCAGTAGCGCGCCGCCAAAGACATTGAAGCTTTGAATGTGGCGCTTTACAAAACCAACCGATTTCGTTGCCCAACTAAATCCGGCAGCAATTAGCAAAAATGGAATACCCAAGCCAAGCGAGTAGAAGCTTGCCAGTATCCCCCCACGAACCGGGTCGGCAGAATCAGATGCCAAAACTAAAACCGCAGAGAGAGTTGGGCCGATGCACGGGCTCCAACCAAGAGCGAACACCACTCCCAGTAGGGGTGCTCCTAGGAGGCCCACCTTTGGCGAATATGGAAGCTTGATGGTTCTTTGCAAAAACCTGAACTGGCCGATCATGGCAAGACCAAAAAGCAAGACCAGTGCCCCGAGCACCAGCTGAACCCACTGGTTTCTGGAGAAGAACAAAAGCCCTGCTGTGCCAGCCAAAACCCCTAGGGATACAAATACCGCGGAGAAGCCCAACACAAACAAAACCGAGCCAGCAAGAACTCTCGATTTCGGGGCAGCTGAACCAGAGACATAACCGAGATAGCCAGGGACAAGAGGCAGCACACACGGCGAGAGGAAAGTGATCAACCCGGCCAGCAGACTAAGTGGAATAGCAACAAGTAATGAACCCTCGAGAATTACCTGACCTGGGTTCACTCCTTTACCACGCTCTCAATGAGGGTTCTCAAGATAGATGGGTCAATGCGACCCAAAATTCTGGAGGCGACTTTGCCCTCTTTGTCGATAACCAAGGTGGTGGGAACTGCAGCCGGTGAAACAACTCCAGTGAAGGCGAGTGAAACCTCACCACTTTGAGCGTCCATCACCGATGGAAAGGTAATGCCAAATCGGCGGTCAAAAGCCAGCGCAGTCTCTGCGGTGTCGCGAACATTGACTCCGACAAACTGAACACCCTTGCCCTCAAACTCTTTACTTAGGGCTGCCAGATCTGGAGCTTCGGCGCGGCATGGAGCACAAGCTGCATACCACCAGTTCATTACTACAACGCTGCCCATGAGAGCCTCAGACTTCAGAAAAAGTCCGCTCTCGGTCTCACCTTTCCAAGGCTCAAAACCTGGTCTTTCACTTTTTGCAAATTCGGTTACTGTGCCATCGCCCGCGATGTAGTTTTTGGAGGAGCCCTCGCGGTACTGCTCGGCAAGCGGGTCCTGGGTGCAGCCAGCCAGGGTGATTACGAAAGAGGCAACCAGCATCACCACAAGCGTGATGGCGATTCTTCTGACGGTCTCTTTTTTCATACGGCACCCCCATCAACAGCTTGACTGGCGAACTCAATTCCTGGTTCACGATAGGCAACTTCCCTGAGTTTTCCATCAATAACTTCAAAGCTGGTTATCGAGGAGAGCGAGCAGCGTCGATCACGCGGATTGTGAGGGAGCTTCAACCCATTTGCCGAGCGATAGACCATCCAGATTGGAAGCTGGTGGGTGACAAAAACCACATCGCCATTTTCTGAATCCGACCAGTGCTGCAAAGCGGCAGCGTTCATTCGATTGGCAATCTCACTGAACGGTTCGCCCCAACTTGGCTGTGCGGGATTGTGTAGTTTCAAAATCAAACTTGGCCGCTTGAGCACCGATCTTGGCCCCATGCGCAGACCTCTGAACAGATTCCAGGGCTCGATCACACGCTCATCAATTGTTGGCTCAATGCCATAGAGCTCCGCGATGTGCTGAGCGGACTCTCTGGTTCGTTGCAGCGGGGAGACCACCAACTTTGCAATCGCAACGTTCTCTTTCTTTAGCTGTTCAGCTGCAGCCTTGGCCATCTGGTGACCTAAATCACTTAGCCCGAAGCCCTCCAGGCGCTCATAGAGCACACCGCCAGGGTTGAAAACCTCTCCGTGGCGCACAAGGTGGAGGCGAGAGGCGGGCATACAGAAAAGTCTACCTTCGCTAAACTTTGACAGTTACTCTCTAAAGCCCACTCTCAGAGGTCAAAAATGTTAGATCGCAAGCTCATCGGCACACTGCCATCGCTTCAGGATTCTCCGGTCACCATCGGTGGTTGGGTTGAGACCCTGAGAGATCAAAAGCGCATTCAGTTCATCATCATCCGAGATGAGTCCGGCAGTGTCCAGGTCACCTACCCAAGGCCAGCCGACAAGGATGCACTGGCAGATGTGGTGAGCTCACTAACCGGTGGGACCTTCGTCGAGGTAACCGGAAACCTGAAGCACGATGAGCGCGTGAAGCTAAACGGCATCGAGATTCTTCTCACTGACCTCAAGGTGGTTTCTCGCTCACTACCCGATAGCCCAATCGCCGAGGACACCTCTATCGATAAGCGACTCGACTGGAGATTCATCGATCTTCGTCGCCCAGAGCTAAACCTAATGATGCGAGTGCAGACCACCATCGAAAAGACTTGGCGTGAGGTCTGGCTAGAGCACGACTTTATTGAGATTCACTCGCCAAAGCTGATGGGTTCACCATCTGAGTCGCACGCTGAACTTTTCAAGCTTGAATACTTTGAAACCCACGCCTACCTGGCTCAGAGCCCACAGTTCTATAAGCAGATGGCGATGATGGCAGGTCTAGGCAAGGTCTTCGAGATTGGCCCGGTTTTCCGTGCCGACCCCTCCTTCACCTCACGTCACGCAACCGAATTCATCTCGGTTGATATGGAGATGAGCTGGATTGACTCACACGAAGATGTCATGCAGTTCCAGGAGATGCTTTTGGTTCGCGCAATTCAAGCGGTCAAAGATGCTCACGGCGAAGAGATTCAGAAGCTCTACGGCATCGACATTCAGGTTCCTTCGGTGCCCTTCCCAAGAATTCCACTTGCCGAGGCGCATCAGATTGTTGAGTCCCGCGGCTACAAGGTTCCTCGAGCCGATGGTGATCTAGACCCTGAGGGCGAGCGCCAGATTGCGGCTTATGTGACTGAGAAGTTTGGGCACGAGTTCGTCTTCCTAACCGATTACCCAAAGAACATTCGCCCGTTCTACCACATGCGTCACGCTGACAACCCGAACCTAACCAAGAGCTACGACCTGATCTGGAAGGGCACCGAAATCACCACCGGTGCTCAGCGCGAGCACCGCATCGAGGTTCTTGAGGCTCAGGTCAAGGACAAGGGTCTGGAGCTGGAGGGTCTCGGTTTTTACCTAGACTTCTTCCGCTACGGAGCGCCTACCCACGGTGGTTTTGGTATGGGTCTGACCCGAGTGGTCATGCTGCTTCTAGATCTACCAAACATCCGAGAGGCAAGCTTCCTGTTCCGCGGACCAAACAGACTTCAGCCCTAAAGCCAGTTTTCGAGCTTTAGCCCCTGGACATTCTCGAAGTGTTTGGTGTTATTGGTCACTAGAGTCAACCCAAGGCTAATCGCGTGAGCAGCAAGCAGGGTATCGACTAACCCAGTTGGGGTCCCGTTTGAGCGAAGTCGGAGTTCTACAGTTGCCGCCAACTTCGCTTCAGCGCTCCCAAACGGAATTACATTGGCAAGATCCACAAAGCTGGAGGTTTGCTCTGCGACATCGGGGCGCGTTGCCCTGACCGCTCCCCGCTCGAGCTCATAAGC
>RFTL01000051.1 GCA_009923455.1 Actinomycetota bacterium
CTGACCCAGGAGCTCCAGCTTGAGAAAGAAAACCTGGAGTTTTCAAAGCGCAGCTTTGAGTCAGAGCTGCTGCGACTGCGCGATGCCCAGATGATTCGAGTGCGAGAGAGCATTACCCCGGCGGTATGGGAACTCGGAAAACTTCTTCGCGATGCCACTCTTTCTAAGAATGCCTCGGCTGCGATTCAAGCCCTCAGGGAGCTAAACGACAACATCGTTAGACCGCTCTCGCACAATCTCTCTCGTTCCTTTGAGCTACCAACACTTTCCAAGACGCAATCTCAGCTAACCCAGCTTGGACAGTTTGTGCTGCCCAGCCACATTTCGTTTGATCGCATTCTGCTGCTTGGAACCCTAACCCCGTTTTTTGCCATCCTGATCTACTCCACCAGCTCCGCGCTATCTGGGCCGTTTATTGCGCTGCTCACAACGCTGCTTGGACTGGCATTGATCATGGGGCAGATACTGCTGTGGCGGGTACTGCTCGGTAAGCGAGAGTTTCCGCTACTTGGCGCATTTGGATTGCTGCTACTTCTGGGGTGCCAGTTATCACTCAGTACTCAGATTTTGGTTTGGTGGCCGCTACTAGAACTTCCGCAGCGAGTGGTTGCTCAATCCTTCGGATTCTTCATAGTCACGATGTTGGTGCTGTTTGGTATTGCTGTCACCAGGCTCCAGCAGGAGCGCACCGTCTTGGAGCTCGAAGATGTGATCTCGGACCTAAGGCTTCTAAACACCAAACTCAGACAGCGAGTCTGGCTGAGTCAAAAGACGCTAGCCACCGAACTGCACGGCTCAGTTCAAGCAGCACTGAATGCCAGCGCGATGAGACTTGCAACCATCGAGAACCCAACCGCTTTGGACCTAGAGCGCGTGCGGGTGGACATCGATAACGCGCTTTCAAAGCTCGGTCGCGAAGACTACCTTGCGGGCGAAAGCTTCGAGGATTTACTCGAGCAGATATGTGAGCTGTGGGATTCCACCTGTCAGATCGAATATCGCCTCAGCGACTCTGCAGTCCACGTGCTAACCGAATCCTCCGCAACCGCCTACTACACCCTCGAGGTGATTCGCGAAGCGGTGAACAACGCCATCAAGCATGGACAGCCAAAGAACATCAGCATCGACATCAACCAATCGGGTGAGTTGATCGAGCTCAAGATAGAAAACGATGGCCTGGCTATTCAGCGCAGCAACTTTGGTCTAGGCAGTCAGATATACGAAGAGCTCACCCTGAGCTATAGCCTCAAGACGGATTCAATGGTTCGATTCGAAGCCAAGATCCCTATCGGGCAAGAATCGCTTCAACCTCAGCCTTAGTCGGTGGCTCGCAACCCTGTCGTTCGCAAACCAAGCCCGCCGCCACCGCAGCAAAGCTGGCTGCCGAAATCAGTTCGGTATCTGAGAGCTTTGCCAATCTGGCTCTGGGGTTCGAACCAAGAGCATCAAGTTCGCTGAGCTCACCCAGGAAGTTGGCGATGTAGGTATCGCCGGCACCAACCGTGTCTACGAGCGAGATCTTGGGGGCTGAAACATCTACCCGCTTACCGCTTCTATATAGGGACGCGCCATCTCCGCCTCTGGTCAGCACCACAAGACGAGAGTCCGAAGACCAAGCGTGACAAATCTCGTCTAGGTCAGAACCCTCGGCCAAATCAAATAGCCACCAAAGATCGGCATCGGAGGCCTTAATGATGTCTGAGTACTGGTTTATTCGAAGAACTCTCTCGAGCTCTGCTTCGCGCCTAAAGCCAAGGGCTGAGCGAATGTTTAGATCGTGCGAGCGGGTGATGTCGGCGAGCGAGGCTAGCCAATCGCTAACCACCTCGCTGCCTGGGTTTACTGCCATGGTCAAACAGCCGTATTGAATGCAGTTAGCACCGACCTCAGCAATCTGGGCGGCAGTGGGGAGCTCCCTGGGGGTCCAAGCCCAGTCTGCGGTGCCATTTAGGTAAAAGCTGTAGCTTGCTGAACCACCCTCACCGATGGTGGCAACGGCCAAAGAGGTTTGCTCTTTTGCTGCGATCGACCAACTCAGATCGACACCGTTTGATGCCAGGCGATCACGAATGATCTGACCAAAACCGTCTGATGAGATTCGACCTAAAAACTTTTGATCTTGGCCCCGACGAGCAAGCGCCAGCGCAACATTTGCATTTGCACCACCGACAACCGCCTGATATTTGCCACCACCATCGGCTTTACCGATCAGGTCGATAAGGGCTTCTCCAATTACCAAAATCATGCGGCAAGTCTAGGCTTAGAGCATGAACCACGAAAAGGCAGTAAAACTCTCAGTCATCTTGCCCCTGATTGGTCTAACACTCGGCTGGATTTTCTTCATGACAGCCATCTACTCAGATTTGTTCAACCTCGGTGAGCAATATGACAAGTATGGAAACATCACCTCAGAGCCGCAGGTCCAGCTCTCCACCTATCTGTTTTTGTTGGGCATCACAGCCTTCTCCGTGCTGGCACTTATTGGTCAAAAACGAGCGCTAAAGCTTCGCAACCAAGAAGACACCCCGCTGGCCAAAGCCTCACACCGACTCAACAACCTGGCGGTAATCGTTGGCTTAGCGGCTGGAGCTTTTTTCGCTATCGGTAACTTCCTCAGCGCATTCAATCAATTCGGTAGCCGCGCCGCATCGGCGCTGGTTCGGATCTTTGGGGTCTATGTCCCGATTGTCTTGGCCACCGCACTGGTGGTCGTGGTGATCTTGTTTGCCTTCGTGTTTAGGCAGGATGCACCAGATCTTGAGAACACTGAAAAAGATGAGGAGCGCTCCAAGCTGCAGCGCTATGTCGGTCTTGCATATGCCTCACCGATTATCGGAACCGCGATCGCGGTAATCCTTGGCCTGGTGGTCTATGACACCACCAGAACCGACCTAGATGTCTGGATCTGGGTGGTTATTCAGGCAATTATCGCGAGTTCTATCGTGATCGGCACCACCTTTGCCGCGAAGGTCAGACTTGCTAGGCCACTCGAGCCAAAGCCCAAGGCCAGAGGCATTGCGGCAGTCAATCTAAATCTGGTGCTAACCATCGTCTTCGGAGTCGTTGTGACCGTGATGTCCTTCACATTCGGTGCCAGTGCTATCGACTCGCTGCGCGAGTGGCCACAGTACAAGATGGGCAACACCGAACCGCTGTATCCGATTATCAACACCCCGGACCTTGAGTGGTGGTTCTCCAAGATGCTGCCGGCGGTAGTGCTACTGGCACTGGCCGAGTTTGGTATCTATCGAACCCTGATTGTCAGAAACACCAAGAAAGAGCAGATTGCGTAGTTACTACAAAGGCCTGCTGTTTGATAACGACGGTGTGCTGGTTGATTCAATGCAGGGCGCGATGGCAGCCTGGGCCGAGTGGGGCAAGATCTACTCGCCCGGTTTTGAGCTACTTCAAGAACACCACGGCAAGCGCGCCCAAGACATAGTTCTGATGCAGGTTGGTCACGAGAGGTTCGAAGAGGCCAATAATCACATCAATCAGCTTGAGCAGGATCTCGCTCACCTGACTTTCCCGCTCGCCGGAGCATGGGAGCTAACCCATTCGCTTACTCCCGGGACCTGGACCATTGTGACCAGCGCAAATCCCTTCCTTGCAAGGGCAAGACTCGAGGCTGCCGGAATACCAGTTCCGAAGGAACTGGTAACCGCCTATGACGTGACTAAGGGAAAGCCAGATCCAGAGCCATATCTCAAGGGAGCGCAGAACCTGGGTTTCGATATTGCGGACTGTGTGGTGTTCGAAGATGCGCAGGCTGGCATCAAAGCCGGCATGGAGGCAGGAGCAGGTCTCCTGGTTGGAGTCACTGAGCATGCCCTTGATACCGATGCGGATATTGTGGTTAGGTCTTTAGAGGGAATTACTTTTCAAGACGGTGAATTGTTTATCCCAGACCTACTGAGATTGAGGTAATCATGGCTGAGATTGAGTTTTACGGAGCTGACTGGTGCGGAGATTGCCGCAGATCCAAGTCACTTTTGAACACCTTGGGCGTTGAGTACGACATGTTTGATGTTGAGGAGTCTAAGGAAAATGCCGACAAGGCACAGTCCATCTCGGGTCGAACCAACATCCCGGTGATTCGTTTTGCAGATGGCACTCACCTGGTTGAGCCATCAGATGCTGTGCTGCACGCAGAGCTCAAGATTCGCGGACTTACCTCCTAGCTCTATCTTTATTTTTGTATTCCCCCTAGGCTTAGGGCTTCGTAGTGCTAGAGGAATCCATCCTTAGGCACGTTCTAAGGAATCCTCAATAATGAGCAACAGCTATTCACGCGCGCCCAAAAAAACTGGAAACAAGCGCGCAGTCGCCCCTAAGTGGGAGTCGACCAATAAACCAACCAAGAGCGATGGCCGAAAAGGCTATGCCTCAAAGCGCGGCGACTATGTCCCGAAGGCTGAGGGCGAATTTGCTGCCCGCAAGCCAAGAAGCAAAAACAAGTTTGCCGAGGCTGAAGCTCCAAGGGCCAAGCGCAGCTATGGCGAAGACCGTCCAGCCAAGCGAAGCTATGGCGAGGATCGCGACTTTAGCCCAAGAGCAAAATCTGAGAGACCAGACCGCGTAGCGCGGGATCAGGATCGCAATCAGAAGTTTGCCGGCGCTCGCGAGAAGAGCTCAACCGGAAAGACCTTCCAGGGTGACAAGAAACTAGCCAAGCTAGAGAGTGAAACCCTCACCTCAACCTTCCAAACCTTCCAGGAGATGGGCCTACCTGAGCGTTTGACTCAGGAGCTAGCCAAGATGGGAGCGGCTGCGCCGTTCCCAATCCAGGCTGCAACCATCCCGGCAGCGATGGAGGGTCGCCATGTTCTAGGACGCGGCAAGACCGGATCCGGTAAGACCATCGCATTCGGTGTGCCACTGATTACATTTTTAACCAAAGCTGGAAACCAGCCGCGTCAGCCACTAAAGCCAAAGGCTTTGGTGCTAGCTCCAACCAGAGAGCTAGCTATGCAGATTGACAACACCTTGGCACCACTCGCCAAGAGCGTTGGCTTTTTCACCACCACCATCTATGGTGGCGTGCCACAGTTCCGCCAGGAGCAGGCCCTAAAGCGCGGAGTTGATATCGCAATTGCAACCCCGGGTCGTCTTGAGGACCTGATGGCTCAGGGCCTAGTTGATCTCTCCGAGTGTGAGCGTGTGGTCTTGGATGAGGCCGATCACATGTGTGAACTTGGCTTTGTCGAGCCAGTGAACCGCATCTTGGAAGCAGCCGAGGGTAGCCAGAAGCTTTTGTTCTCTGCGACTTTGGACTCCGAGGTAGCTGCTCTTGTAAAGAAGTTCATGCCGAACCCATTTGTCTATGAGGTTCCAGGCGAGGTCAACGAGACATCAGACATTGAGCACCGCGTCTTGGTGCTTGAGCCACAGCACCGTTCCCAGGTCTTCCACCGACTGGTCCAGGGCTCCGGCAAGAGCATTGTGTTCGTAAGAACCAAGGTCACAGCCGAGGCACTAGCTCAGAGCCTCAACGATGCCGGTGTTCCAACCGCAAGGTTGCACGGAGACCTAAACCAAGCGCAGCGCACCAGAAACCTGGAGCGCTTCACCAAGGGCGCTGCTCGAGTGATGATCGCAACCGATGTTGCTGCTCGCGGTATTCACGTTGATGATGTGAAGCTGGTGATTCAGCTTGACCTCCCAGAGGAGTACAAGACCTATCTGCACCGCGCTGGACGAACCGGACGCGCTGGTCGCTCCGGAACCGTGGTTTCTTTGGTTCCGCTTGGCAGAACCAGGAAGATTGAGGGGCTGCTCGATCGTGCGGATCGCGAAGCGATCTTCACCAAGGTTGAGCCAGGAGATGAGCTAATCGCAGAACTGGCCGGTCCAATCGCACCACCACCGGTGGTTGATTTCCTAGATTTCGGCGACAGCCGCTTCGAGGCGATGAACAAGGACAAGGCAAAGCGCGAACTAAGGGCTAAGCACTCGGCTCCTGGCAAGAACTATGCCTCTAAGGGCCGTAGCTACCGCCGCTAAAGATCAAATAAACCCCGCAGCTTTGGCTGCGGGGTTTTGTCTTTTTTGAAAGAAAAACTTGCACCCTGGGCTCCCAAGCAAATAAGCTTTCCCCTAGCCAAAGACCGCCGGTATCGGGGTTTGGGAAAACCAAGAGAAATCAAGGTTCTACCGCCACGACTAAGGGTTCACGAAAGTGACTGCCAGCGCAGGTGTGTAAAGAGTTGCTCTGTTGAGTTTTGCTCCGTGCGCCTGCGCCGGAGCATTTTTGTTTTCTCTTGCCGGCACCAACAAAAGGAGTGCCATGGCAGACAAGAAAGCCACTGTCGCTGAGCTAACGGAGAAGTTCCAGAGCTCAAGCGCAGTACTGCTTACTGAATACCGCGGACTCACTGTGACTCAGCTCAAGGAGCTGCGTCGCTCAATGGCTAATGACGCAACCTATGTCGTTGCAAAGAACACCCTTCTAACCCTTGCTGCAAAGAACGCAGGTGTCACCGCATTTGAAGGCCAGCTATATGGCCCATCTGCTTTGGCATTTGTTCACGGCGACGCCGTGGCAGTAGCAAAGGCACTGAAGGAGTTCGCAAAGGCAAACCCACTGCTAGTGGTGAAGACCGGTGTCATGGATGGCATCGCTCTATCCGAAGCAGATGTGAAGAAGCTTGCTGACCTCGAGAGCCGCGAGGTGCTACTGGCCAAGGCCGCTGGCGCAATCAAGGCATCGCTGTTCAAGGCTGCTTACACCTTCAACGCACTTCCTTCACAGGCAGTCCGTGTTGTCGACGCGCTGCGTCAAAAGCAAGAGTCCAACTAACAAGACGTAAACCAATTAGGAGATACAAATGGCAAAGATGACTGCCGACCAGCTCATTGAGGCATTCAAGGAGCTAACCCTTATCGAGCTATCAGAGTTCGTTAAGAAGTTCGAAGAGGTATTCGAGGTAACCGCAGCTGCTCCAGTAGCAGTTGCAGCTGTTGCCGGTGGCGCCGCTGGCGGCGCTGCTGAGGCAGCAGAGGAGAAGGACTCCTTCGACGTAATCCTTGAGTCTGCTGGTGACCAGAAGATCCAGGTCATCAAGGAGGTTCGTGGCATCACCAACCTAGGCCTCGGCGAGGCTAAGGCTCTAGTAGACGGCGCTCCAAAGGCTGTTCTAGAGGGTGCTAAGAAGGAAGTTGCTGAGGACGCAAAGGCAAAGCTTGAGGCTGCCGGTGCCAAGGTAACCCTGAAGTAATAACTTCTACAAAAAGATCTAATCCCCGCGAGGAAACTCGCGGGGATTTTTCTTTACTGAGGCTCCTTAGGAATTCGACCTACCTAATGGCTCCCCTTCCACCACTATGTATTTGTAAGCTCTTTGAATGCGCACGTCCAAGATTGGTCAGCCTCAGTTGGGGCGAAACCAAGCCTTGATTGTGAACCTAATTGCATCGGCAACTCTCCTCTGCTTGGTATCGCCAATCTCAGCGCAACCCGCGTATGCAGGTTCTGACCTTGACTTAGATTCAACGGGAAACCCAGTTGCAGCAACCGATTCCGCCTCTGACTTCACCGCTGTTTCAACTAAGACCGCGACGGATGGATTCGCTTTGTTTGCTGCCCCGGCGCTAGCTGTCAAAACTTCCAAGCCAACGGTTTCGGGAGTCGATGGGCCTCGCGAGGTTAGATCAGAAGGTACTTTGACCCTAACCGGTGACAGGCTGCTCTTGGTTCAAAAGGTTTTGGTTGATGGGGTTGAGACAAGCTTTGTTGCAAACAGCGACGGACTTCTAACCATCAAGATCCCGAAGGGCCTAAAGCCGGGAGATGTGAGCATCAGATTGGTCGGTTCTTTCGGAGATGTCTTACTGAGTAACTTCATCACCATCGCGCCAATTGATATCTCGATTAGCTCCAAGGTGACCATCGGTACATTCAATGGTTATGTAGCCGTCTACACCAAGAACCTCGAGGGCAAGAGTCTCTCAATTCAGGTCGGCAATAGGTGGCGAGTAGTCCCAAACATCCCAACCAACTACACCAAGAACCTCTTGAAGCAATCAATAGGAAAACTGGTTGAAACCAAGGTCTAGTGAAGATTCGCACCCTGCGCGTTCGATAAATCCTCTCTCTTTTTTACGACACACAGCACATGTCCAGACATTCGGTATACCGCACATTAAGTCCGGTCATTTAAACCCCGTGTCTAGGCTTGAAGGGCCTAAATGGTGTGCCTTGGCATACCCAAAAAAGCAGAGGACAGATGACAGAGCTAAAGCTTGTGCGAAACGCAGCCGGTTGGTTGCGTCGATTCGCCATTGCCATCTCTGTCCTGATGTTCTCATTAGCAGTCGCCATTTCGAATTTTGGCCTGGCACAATCGACCGATACTGGCGCTAACTCTGTTATCGATTACTCGCTCACCTTCAATGAAGGTCGGTCTGATCAAGTAGCTGAGCATCCAGACGGAAACTTCATACTTGGGCAAACCAACGTGACTTGGGAGGCTTGGATCTACCAAACTTCCCGAAACGTCGCTGGCACTGTTCGGGCCGGCATTTTTTCCAAGGAAATGAACTTCGTCTTAGGAACAGATTCAGGAAGGCTTTGGTCGGCATTTCAAACCGGTGGAAATGTTTGGAATGACAACATTTATACCCGTGCTGTAGTTCCACTGAATACCTGGACCCACGTTGCCTTTGTCAAGGCCGGGACAACCATGAGGGTCTTCATGAATGGCCAACTCGTGGAAGAGCGAGCTAATGCGGCGCCTCAAACCATAAACGGTAACGAGTATCTAAACAGCGGCTCCCCTTACCGTTTCAGCATCGGACGTCGCCACAATGGGGAAGCTTTTGTGGGTCGAATCGACGAGGTCCGAGTCTGGGAGAGCGTCGTCAGAACTGAAGCGCAAATTGCTGCAAACATGCATACCAAGGTCGTAGCGGGAAACGCGAGCGGTTTAGTTGGTTACTGGGACTTCAACGAGCCCCCAGGCACTCAGCTGGCATACGACAGGAACACAGGAGGCTACACACAAAACCTGAGCTTGGTTAACTCGCCCACTAGGACGGACGTAAAAACTGTCTCCTCGAACAACTTGGATACCGTGATTACCTTCCCCCGGACCTACCTTCCAGGTGTCGGTGGCTGGACGGT
>RFTL01000052.1 GCA_009923455.1 Actinomycetota bacterium
AGGGGACAACGCATTTTGAGTGCGTCGCGTCTACCATTCCGCCATTTCGGCTACTCAGCAAAGTCTAGTGGATTGCAAATTACTAAGGCTAAAGTTGTTTCATGCTTGAGGGTCTGAAGGTCGTGGTCGCGGAAGACGAAGGTCTGATTCGCATGGACGTGGTGGCATCGCTTGAAGAGGCGGGCCTCGTGGTTGTCGGTCAAGCCGCCGATGGTGAAGAGGCGATCGCCTTGGCTACCGAGCACGAACCGGACTTAGTTGTCATGGATGTGAAGATGCCTCGGCTGGATGGCATCAGCGCCGCACAAAAGATTGCCGAGCTAAAGATCCCAGTTGTACTGCTAACCGCATTCAGCGATGCGGAACTTGTCTCACGGGCCGCAGAAGCCGGGGCAATGGCTTACGTCACTAAGCCGTTTAAGCCAACAGACCTATTGCCAGCGATTCAAATTGCCCTTTCAAGGCACGAAGAGCTGATCTCACTTGAGCACGAAATTGCCGACCTGAGTGATCGACTAGAGACTAGAAAGCTGATGGACAGAGCAAAGGGTCTGCTGCAGGCCAAGATGAAGCTCTCCGAGCCAGACGCATTTCGCTGGATTCAGAAGGCCTCGATGGATCGCAGACTTACCATGGCTCAGGTCGCCAAAGCCGTTATCGATCAGCTCAGCGATAAGTAAGTAGTCAGTCTTTCGCTCTCAAAAAGTTCGTGATTCGAACCGTGGAGAGCAGATTTCCCGCTTCATCGGTCATCTTAACTTCATGAGTGGTAAGACTCTTGCCCAGCTTTACAGCGGTGCAGGTCCCGATCACATAGCCGGTCTTGATGGACGCATGGTGGGAAGCGTTTAGTTCGATACCAACCGCATAGCCCCATGGGTGAGCGTGAACATTGGCAGCAAAAGAACCGAGGCTCTCGGCCAAAACAACATGGGCACCGCCGTGTAAAAGACCAAGCGGCTGAGTGTTTCCTTCGACGGGCATCTTCGCTACCGCACGCTCAGCTGAGAGTTCAAGTAGCTCAATACCCATCTTCTCGGCGAGTGCGCCTAGGCCTCGAAGCTTCATTACCTCGAGAGCTTTATCGCTCGTGACAATCTCGTTCTGGCTCATTGATTCAACCCTTCGGCGAAGTAGGCTAGCGGGCATGACGCCTGAGCAAAAGCCTACCCTTCTGCTGATTGATGGCCACTCGCTTGCGTTTCGCGCTTTCTATGCACTGAACCCCGACAATTTCAAAAACTCTCAGGGTCAGCACACGAACGCCATTCACGGCTTTATCTCGATGCTTCTAACAATCCTGGAGCAGCACAAGCCAACCCACCTGTGTGTTGCATTTGATGTTTCGCGCGAAAGTTTTAGAACCCAAGAACTACCCGAATACAAAGGAACTCGAGGGGAAACTCCAGTTGAGTTTTTGGGTCAAACCGAACTTTTGGTCGAGGCGCTGACCGCCATGCGAATTACCTCAGTGTCTCGTGAAATGTTTGAGGCAGATGACCTGATTGCCTCGCTGGCGAACAAGGGGGAGTCGGCTGGATTCGAAGTGCTGATTGTCTCTGGCGATCGAGACACCTTCCAGTTGATTACAGAGAAAACCAAGATTCTCTACCCGGTCAAGGGAGTATTGAATCTGCAGAAGATGGATGATGCTGCGGTCTATGAGAAATACGGCGTCCATGCCGTGCAATACCCAGAGCTGGCTGCACTTGTGGGGGAGACTAGCGACAACCTCAAGGGAATCCCTGGCGTTGGCCCCAAGACCGCTGCCAAGTGGATTCAAGAGTTTGGTTCGCTTCAGTCCATTTTGGATAACGCCGAGCAGATTCCTGGCAAGGTTGGGGAGTCGCTTCGGGAGAACAAAGAGCTGGCAATCCGCAACCGCAGACTCAACCACCTGCTAAGGGACCTGGAGTTTGATTTCAGCTTGGAAGAGCTCGAGCTTGGCCCGGTTGATGAGAGCGCAGTGCGAGAGGTCTTTGCCAAACTGAGCTTTCGAACCCTTTTGACAAAGGTGCTTTCGATGCGAGGAGCCAATGGCTCTCAGCACAGGGTAATCAGCGCGAAGATCGAACCGGAGAAAAACCTTGAGGTGCTGTCCGCTGAGCCTGAAGCTACCGCAGTGAGCGCCGTGATTGCCGACCTACCCTCGGAGGCTCCCGCTGCAAAGATTTACTCCGGCGCCAAGCTAGCGGCGCTTTCACAAGTAGGGCTTGCGATCGCTATAGAGCTTGGCGAGAGGGGCCTGATTGGCTTTGGTGCGGCAACTTCTACAGCACGCTATAACTGGGATGGCAAAGATGCCAAGCCTCTGCTTGACCTTTTGGCGAAGGGCGGATTTGCCATATGGGACTACAAGGCAACTAAGCGAAAGCTAGCTACTCACGGGATCGATTTGGGAGACCCCAGCGATGACCCGCTTTTGATCAGCTACCTACTAGACCCAACGAGTAAAGACCTAAACCCTGATTCACTAATTCGCACATATTGCGGAATAGACATAGAACGTCAGGACCCCAATCAGCTTTTGGCGGAGTCCGATCCAAGTCTCGACGCTTGGATTACCGCGGTTCTCAGCATGGCTCTCAATCCACAACTTGAAGCACAGGGTCAGCTCGGGGTTTATCGAGACATTGAGCTGCCGACATCCAAGGTGCTGGCCGGTATGGAGATTCGCGGCATTGCAGTGAATAAATCCGTGCTGGGGGAGCAATTTGACGAGCTAACCCAAGAGGTGGAGCGAATTGCTCAAGAGGCCTACGCGATTATCGGACATGAGGTCAATCTAGCCAGCCCGAAACAACTCCAAACCGTGATTTTTGAAGAGCTCGGTATGCAGGGCACCCGATCAGTAAAGACTGGTTACTCAACCAATGCTGAGGCTCTGCAAACCCTGTTTGAACAAACTGAACACCCATTCCTTGCAAAGCTTCTGGAGCACCGGGACTCAACCAAACTTCGCCAGATGACCGAGACGTTGGTCAAGGCGGTTGAGTCGGATGGTCGAATCCACACCACCTACTCTCAGATTGGAACCGCAACCGGTCGTCTCTCAAGTGAGAATCCCAACCTTCAAAACATCCCGATCAAGACTCAGCGCGGCCAACGACTCAGAAGTGCGTTCATCGCAGGTGAAGGCTATGAGACCCTGCTAACCGCCGACTACTCCCAGATTGAAATGCGCATCATGGCGCATTTGAGCGAGGATGCCGGTCTCATCGAAGCCTTCAATGCGGGTGAAGACCTGCATAACTTCGTCGGAGCGCGCATCTATGGCGTAGAGCCAGCTGCGGTCGACTCCCAGATGCGCTCTAAGGTCAAGGCTATGAGCTACGGCCTGGTTTACGGGCTCAGCGAATACGGTCTTGCCAGGCAGCTAAGAATCACAAACTCTGAGGCTAAACAGCTAATGGCTGACTACTTTGCGAGATTTGGTGGGGTCAAGAGTTACCTAGACCTGGTGGTCTCAAAGGCAAAGAACCTTGGTTATACGACCACCGTCTACGGCAGACGCAGACCCTTTAGCGATCTGAACTCCAAGATTTTCCAGGTCAGGGAAAACGCCAGAAGGGCAGCCTTGAATGCCCCGATTCAAGGAACCGCAGCCGACATCATGAAACTTGCCATGGTTGCGGTCCAACAAGAAATGGATCGTCAGGGGCTGAAATCCCAGCTTTTGCTGCAGGTTCATGATGAGTTGGTGTTTGCTGTTGCCCAGGGCGAGCTTGAAACACTCAAACAGTTGGCGCTAGAGAAAATGCGCAATGTCGCAAAGCTCTCGGTTCCACTTGAGGTTCATGTCGGAATCGGCTCCAATTGGGAGCTAGCGGGCCACTAGATAAACCACTAAGCTTGCCGAGGTGCCTTTGGCACCAATCCCTGTCCGTTTCGTCGGGCCACCAAAGAACCAGAAATTGGTTTGATGCTGTCCTGACCCGAGTAAAACAAAGTGGAGTACCCACAAATATGGCAAACAAAACGACCGCCCCAAAGCAGGTAGCAGTCAACGACATCGGTAGCGCAGAAGACTTCCTAGCTGCGGTCGAAAAAACTCTAAAGTTTTTCAACGACGGAGATCTGATCTCCGGCACCGTCGTGAAGATTGATCGCGACGAAGTGCTCCTAGACGTCGGTTACAAGACCGAAGGTGTTATCCCATCCCGCGAGCTGTCTATTCGACAGGACGCAAACCCGAACGACATCGTGAAGGTTGGCGACGCAATCGAGGCCCTAGTTCTTCAGAAGGAAGACAAGGAAGGCCGCCTAATCCTCTCCAAGAAGCGTGCTCAGTACGAGCGCGCCTGGGGCGATGTTGAGCGCGTCAAAGAGGCTGATGGCGTTGTCAAGGGAACAGTTATTGAGGTGGTTAAGGGTGGTGTGATCGTAGACATCGGTCTGCGCGGCTTCCTACCAGCTTCCCTAATTGAGCTTCGTCGCGTTCGCGACCTAGGTCCATACCTCGGCACCGAGGTTGAGGCCAAGATTCTTGAGCTCGACAAGAACCGCAACAACGTTGTGCTTTCTCGTCGTGCACTACTAGAGCAGAGCCAGACCGCTAACCGCACCACCTTCCTAAACGACCTTGTGAAGGGTCAGGTTCGGACCGGTGTGGTTTCCTCGATCGTTAACTTCGGTGCATTCATCGACCTAGGTGGCGTGGACGGCCTAGTGCACGTCTCCGAGCTGAGCTGGAAGCACATTGAGCACGCCAGCGAGGTTGTTGAGGTTGGCCAGGAAGTTACCGTTGAGGTTCTCGAGGTTGACCAGGACCGCGAGCGTGTATCGCTATCGCTCAAGGCAACCCAGGAAGACCCATGGCAGCTATTCGCTCGCACTCACGCGATCGGACAGTACATCCCAGGCAAGGTAACCAAGATTGTTCCATTCGGTGCTTTTGTTCGCGTAGCGGACGGCATCGAGGGTCTAGTCCACATCTCCGAGCTCTCCTCGAAGCACGTTGAGCACGCTGACCAGGTTGTTTCAGTCAACCAGGACGTCTTCGTCAAGCTAATCGACATCGACCTAGAGCGTCGCAGAATCTCGCTATCGCTCAAGCAGGCGCTCGAAGAAGTTAACCCAGACGGTGACGACTTCAACCCAGTGCTATACGGCATGAGCGCTGACTACGACGAGCAGGGCAACTACCGTTACCCAGAGGGCTTCGACCCAGCTACCAACGAGTGGAAGCCTGGTTATGAAGAGGCTCGCTCCAAGTGGGAGGCTGACTACGCTGAGGCTCACACCCGCTGGGAGACCCACAAGGCTCAGGCTAAGGCCACCCTTGCTCAGCTTGCAGCTCTGCCAGATGCAGCACCAGCTCAGGAGCCAACCGCTTCTGCTGGTTCCGCTTCAGACCAGGGCACCCTGGCTGACGACGAGTCACTTGCCGCGCTTCGCGACAAGCTAGCTGGCGGCAACTAGTCGGATTCAAAAGTACAAACCCCGAGGGATTCCCTCGGGGTTTTGCTTTATCCTTGGGCTCATGCTGATTGCACTAACCGGAGGAATTGGCTCCGGAAAATCTACGGTCGCAAAGCGATTGGTAGAACTTGGTGCAACTGAAATTGATTCGGATTTACTAGCCCGCGAGGTGGTTGCCCCAGGCACCGAGGGGCTTGCTGCCGTGCTCGAAGCCTTCGGCGAAGATCTCTTTGTTGATGGTGCCTTGGACCGACAGCGGCTTGCCCAACGCGCTTTCTCAACTGAACAGAAACGAAAGCAGCTCGAGGAAATCCTGCACCCGAGAATTCAGCAGCTTGCAAAGCAGAAAATTGCGCAACTCGAGGGCATCATCATCTACACAATTCCACTACTGGTCGAAGTTGGAGACAGGCTTGGATTCGACAGAGTAATCACCGTCTCCTGCCCCGAGGATGTGCGGATAGCAAGGCTAACCAAGTCCCGTGGCATGAGCGAGAGCGATGCCAGAGCGAGAATCGCATCACAAGCAACCGACGAGCAGAGAGAAGCGATTGCCGATTTCGTCATCAACTCAGACTGCAGCTTGGCAGAGCTAATGCAGCAAACCGAGCAGGTCTTCAGGGAGCTTGAGGGTGAAAAGCGTTGAGAGATGACTCAAAACCTTTCAAGGTGGTAAGCCCGTATCATCCTTCCGGTGATCAACCGCAAGCCATCGAACAGCTTGCTGCGCGGATAAATAACGGTGAGCGTGACGTGGTTTTGCTTGGTGCCACCGGAACTGGAAAGAGTGCCACGACAGCCTGGCTTATTGAGAAGCTACAGCGCCCGACACTGGTTATTGCCCACAACAAAACCCTGGCCGCCCAGCTCGCAAGTGAGCTGAGGGAAATGTTTCCCGAAAACGCGGTCGAGTACTTTGTCAGCTACTACGACTACTACCAACCAGAGGCCTACGTCCCACAAACCGACACCTTCATAGAAAAAGACTCGACTATTAACGAGGAGGTTGAGCGTCTTCGCTATTCGGCGACGATGTCCTTGCTCTCTCGCAGAGATGTGATTGTGGTGGCAACAGTTTCCTGTATCTATGGTTTAGGTGCACCAAAGGAGTATCTCGCTCAGTCTCTTCCGCTGCGTGTGGGGCAGCGCATCGACCGAGACGAACTGATTCGCGCACTGGTGAACATTCAATACCAGCGCAATGACATCGAGTTTGTCCGTGGCAACTTCAGAGTCAAGGGTGACACCGTGGAGGTAATCGCCGTCTATGACGAAGAGGCAACCCGTATCGAGTTTTTCGGTGACGAGATTGAAAAGATTTACCGCATACACCCGTTGACCGGTGAAATCTTGATGGAGCGCGAAAGTGTAGCCATCTATCCAGCCTCCTACTACGTGGCACCTGCGGAGCGCATGGCTCAGGCGATCGAGGCGATCGAAGAGGAGTTAGAGCAGCGATATCGCGAGTTCGAGCGGGGAGGAAAGCTGCTTGAGGCGCAGCGAATCAAAATGCGCACCACCTTTGACCTGGAGATGATTCGAGAGTTGGGTTTCTGCTCCGGCATCGAAAACTACTCCCGTCACATCGATGGCAGAGAGCAGGGTGAACCTCCAGCCTGTTTGCTCGATTATTTCCCAGAAGATTTCTTGACAGTGATTGATGAGTCGCATGTCACGGTGCCACAAATTGGCGCCATGTATAACGGGGACTCATCTCGCAAGCGAACCCTTGTTGAGCATGGCTTTCGACTACCCTCCGCGCTGGATAACCGACCACTGAAGTTTGAAGAGTTCCTAGAGCGCACCGGGCAAACCGTTTACCTCTCGGCCACTCCTGCAAAGTATGAGCTGGAACGAAGCGATGGGGTAGTGGAGCAGATCATTCGCCCAACCGGTCTGGTGGACCCGCAGGTTGTTGTGAAGCCCTCCAAAGGTCAGATCGACGATTTGCTCGAGGAGATCAAGCTCAGAGTAGAAAAAGATGAGCGTGTTTTAGTCACCACACTCACCAAGCGCTTGGCTGAGGAGGTCACCGATTACTTCACTGAGCTGGGGATCAGGGTGCGCTATCTACACTCTGACGTGGACACCCTTCGGCGAGTGGAGCTCCTTAGAGAGCTAAGGCAGGGCATTTTTGATGTCCTAGTCGGTATCAACCTGTTGCGCGAGGGATTGGACCTCCCGGAGGTTTCGTTGGTTGCAATTTTGGATGCTGACAAAGAAGGTTACCTGAGAAATGAAAAGTCGCTCACCCAAACAGCCGGAAGAGCAGCGAGAAATGCAGATGGAAGGGTTATCTTTTATGCAGATACCATCACAGGCGGCATCCGCAAAACGCTGGATGAAACAGAAAGGAGAAGAAAAAAACAAATTGAATACAACACCATACATGGGATAACACCCGTGACAGTCAGCAAAAGCAAAGAACAGGTCATCGCTCAAACTTCAGTATTGGACATCAAAGGCTATGATGAACGAAATGCACTCGCAGCCATTGGAGATGATCATGTCAGCGATATGGCTGCAGAGGACCAGTCCAGCTATTCCACGATCCCGCAAATGGAGAAGCACGTTGCCAAACTTAAAAAGGCAATGGAAAAAGCAGCAAAGGACCTGGATTTCATGGAAGCAGCAAGACTGAGAGACCTCATGTTTGAGGGGAAAAATCGTCTCGAAGCAATGAAAAAAGGATCCTGATTTTGATCCTGAAATCAGACATGAATTGAGTAAATTCACGGATACTCAAAAGGAAACCATGCGTCTGAAAATTGCTGTTTTTACATTTATCTTTTTTTGTTCACTGCACATGGTGAATGCACAAAAAGTAAAACCGAGATTCAAAGAATTAGCACTCAATGATCTAGGGCAGTTTGAAAATCCATCTGCAAACTGGAAAATCATTGGTGCTGTTCAATCCAACTTCACGGATACAATCCTGCATACCGCCAAAGGAACTGGCATTCTTTTCAATGACTATACAAATGCCATCAAATACAAACCAGGGCACCATATCACCAGCAAACTTCAGCACGGCGATGTTTTGTTGGATTTTGATTTCATGATTCCCAAAGGTTCAAACGCAGGCATCTATTTGCAATCACGTTATGAAATTCAAATCAATGACAGCTGGGGCGTGAAACTTCCCACATCCTCTGATATGGGCGGAATCTATGAAAGATGGAAAGATGAAAAAGGATTCGAAGGAAGTGCTCCAATGACGAATGCAGCATTTGCACCTGGACTCTGGCAGCACATGGAAATTTCTTTTCAGGCACCAAGATTTGATGCAAGCGGAAAAAAAACAGCCTCTGCAAAATTCAATTATGTTCGTTTGAATGGTGTAACCATTCATGAAAACATCATCGTAAGTGGTCCAACCCGTTCACCAGCATTTGAAAATGAAGCAGCCTATGGTCCGTTGATGATACAAGGCGATCACGGACAATTGGCCATCCGCCATTTCAAATACGCGCCGCAGGATGAATTGACTGTGAACCTCAGCGATATCCAATATGCTTATTTTGAAAAATCAGCCAAAACACCTGATGAGGCATCAAAAACAAAACCAACCAGCACGGGTAAAACAAAAATTC
The DNA here is from genome assembly GCA_009923455.1 of Actinomycetota bacterium. GTDB lineage: Bacteria > Actinomycetota > Actinomycetes > Actinomycetales > Microbacteriaceae > Aquiluna. The sequence goes on from RFTL01000052.1 coordinate 9,015, forward strand.
TGGATGGAAGATTGGCT
>RFTL01000053.1 GCA_009923455.1 Actinomycetota bacterium
GAAATCATGGCTGACCTTCAGGCTCGTAAGGCAGCGGTTCAGGAGGCAGTCAAGGACAAGCCGGTCGTAAAGGTTGCCTTCTACAACGGAGGAGAAGGCCCACTCTTTGTTCTTTCCGGAGGTGTATGGGGAGACTCGATTTCTACCGCTGGTGGTGAGAGCGTTTTCCCATCCGATGTATTCCAGGTCTCGCTAGAAGAGTTTGCGGCATCTGATGCCGAGGTGATCCTGGTTGGCACTTATGATGGTCAGGATTTTGAGACCCTTAAGAAATTCATCGAAGGACAGTTCCCAGATCTTCCTGCCGTCCGCGATGGTCGCATCTTCGAGGTGCCGACAATTGAGACCGAGGCATCGGTTCGCGTCATCGATGGTCTTGAGCGAATTGCGAGCGTACTTCACCCTGATGCTGGCATTCAGGTAAAGAACTACTAAGGAACGAAAGAGAGGGCCTATGCGTAAGGTGTCAAACTGGGCGTATAGGCTCTCTCTGCTTTTCGCTCTTATTGGCGTGGCGCTCGCAATAGCTCTGTCGGTATCGATTGGTTCGGTAGCGATCCCGCTAGACAAGGTTGCTCAAGTCTTTGCGCACGCAATTACGCCGCAACTTTACGCCGCTCCAGATTCACTCCAGAGCCAAATAGTCCTTGAGTTTCGTCTACCCAGGGCGCTTTTGGCCGCTGTTGTCGGAGCTGGCCTAGCAGTCTCGGGCGCAGTCTTGCAGTCGATTGTTAGAAACCCCCTAGCAGACCCATATGTCTTTGGTGTCTCCTCAGGTGCATCCGTTGGTGCTGTTGCCGTAATTACAGTTTTTGCGATCACAACTCGGAGCGTGGTCACATTAGGAGCACTTTTGGGAGCAGTTTCCGCCATGTTTGTCGTCTTTCTACTCGCGCAAGCCAGAGGCTCGACTAATGCTCTCCGACTGGTTTTGGCTGGAGTAGCAGTGTCTTTCACTCTTAGCGCTGCTACAAGTTTCATGATTTTGCGCGTGAGCGAACCCGGATCTTCCGTTGCCGCCGTTCTTGCCTGGTTGTCTGGCAGCCTCGGTGGTGCATCTTGGGAATCACTGGGCTTCGCAGCTCCCGCAGTTATTGTGCTCGCAATACTGCTGCTGTTTGGTTCTCGTGCACTTAATGCTTTTCAAGCCGGCGATGATCTTGCATCGAGCATGGGCGTGAACCCGTCGCGGTATCGCCTGTATTTTTTTCTTGTGACCTCAGGGTTGGTCGCGGTGGTTGTCTCGGTTAGTGGCGCAATCGGCTTTGTCGGATTGCTTGTCCCACACGTCGTGAGGTCCTGGGTGGGATCAGACAGTCGAAAGGTGCTGCCATTTTCTGCGGTATTGGGAGCGCTTTTATTGGTGCTGGTGGATATTGTCGCGAGAGTGGTGCTCGCTCCTACTGAGGTGCCAGTTGGTGTCATCACTGCCTTGATCGGCGGACCAGCCTTCTTGATTCTTCTTAGGCGAATAGGTTCGCAGGCATGAGACTCAACATCGATGATGTTTCGTTGAAGCTCGGTTCAAGCCAAATCCTGGATGATGTTTCTCTTTGCGTAAGCGAGGGTCAAATTTTCGGACTTATTGGACCAAATGGCTCAGGTAAATCCACGCTCCTAAGAACTGTGTTCCGGGCGCTCCCGCCAAACTCTGGAGAAATCCTGCTCAACGAATTGGACGTTTGGAAAACTCCCGCCAACCAGGTGGCTCAGCACGTTGGGGCAATGACACAGGATGTGTATGTTGACCCAGCTTTGAGGGTTGAAGAATATGTCGCCACAGGCCGAACCCCGCATGCGAAATACTTCTGGGACACTGCCGAAGACAAGTCGGTCGTTCAGAAGTCAATGAGACTAACTGGAGTCGAAGGGCTGGCGAATAGGGCTTTGGCTAGCCTTTCAGGCGGTGAACGTCAACGAGTTCACCTTGCCAGAGCGCTCGCTCAGCAACCCAAAGTGCTATTGCTGGACGAGCCCACTAATCACCTAGACGTCAGGCATCAATTCGAGCTTCTGGCACTTGTTACTTCTCTTTCTGTAACCACGCTCGTCACGCTTCACGACCTAAATCTGGCCTCGTTCTTCTGTGACCGGCTAGCGGTCATTGAGGGTGGAAGGATTGTTGCCATCGGAACTCCAGAAGATGTGCTAACGGTTGAATTGCTTCAGTCCGTGTTCGGTATCAACGCTTCAATTACAAAACACCCCCGCACTGGGAAGCCTCACCTTATTTTTGATCACCAGGAGGGTCAATGAGTAACGAAAATCTGTCGGCGATGGAGCGAAGCGAACGAGGGCACGAAGAGCTAGCATCCAGGCCAGGTGTGACCATGGTGGGCAAAGAGCGGATTGCGATACTGCTTTATCCTGGTTTCACAGCCCTTGATGTCGTTGGCCCCCACTATTTCTTTGCGAGCATGATGGGTGCAACTGTGCACCTTGTGTCAGTCCAAGAGAATTTGGATCCGGTGAAGAGTGACCTAGGTCTCGCTATTCAGCCGACTATCAAACTTGATGATCTCAAGCCCGGCGTTGATCTATTTATGATTCCTGGCGGCAGTCGCACCGATGAGGTTCTCGCGAAGTCTGACCTGATGCAGAAGCTCGCACCGCATGCAGCAGAAGCTCGAGTGGTTGCTGGTGTTTGCACCGGTTCCTTGGTTCTAGGGCAACTTGGACTCCTGATTGACCTAGAGGCAACCACCCACTGGATAGCGCACGACTTACTCAGAGATTTTGGTGCTAAACCCGTAAATCAGAGATTTGTCGACCGCGGTTCGGTCATGACCGCGGCTGGCGTAACAGCCGGCATGGACCTCGCCATTCACTACGTAGCCAAACAGCGCGGCGAGGATTATGCCAAGGTTTTGGAACTTCAAGGTGAATATGACCCAGCGCCACCGTTTGGCTGCGGCACGCCCGATAAAGCCGGGCGAGAGTTGTCTGGGATCGCAGCAGACATTTTTGCGATGTTGGTGGATCGACTCAAGAAATCAAGTCAACCGCGCCCCTAGCATTCAATTAAGTCTCCATAGGTGGGCAAACCGGGAAACGCAATAGGCCTCGCGCCTCAGCCACAATGTCCATTGCACACACACTTGCGCAATCAAGCAAAAACTCCCTCTCAGAACAGCCTTCTAAGGCTCTAAATCAAGGGAGTTGCTGGCGGAGAATGGGGGATTCGAACCCCCGAGGGCTTTCACCCAACACGCTTTCCAAGCGTGCGCCATAGGCCACTAGGCGAATTCTCCGAGGGAAAGCATAGTCCGAACTCAACAGGCTGGCGAACCGAGTTAGATGAACTCGCGATTGAAATAAACCAGTGGTCGCTCAGGGAAAGTGAATGTGTTTGACTCGTGCGCCTTCAAGACCAAAATCAAACTTCCAGCAACCGGGTGAATCTCTGAAACTTCAGCTCGCAGGATTGCAGAGGCATTCTTGTTTTCTGGAGCATCCAGGGTTATGTCCCAACCTTCGCTTTGGAAGCGGTTTTCTCTTGGACCGGCAAGTTCTTGGGCGAGAGCCAGCTGCTCCTTGGAGAGCGTGTGGATAGCGACCCTAGATCCAACCTCGATGATCTTTGAAGTGCTGGTGTTGGCAGCAAGATTCACCGTCGCATAGGCAGGGTCTGCGCTCAGAGAGGCAAGTGAGCTGGCGGTGAAGCCAAATGCTTCGCGCTCTTTGCTGAATACGGTGACCAAGGAGACACCAGCAGCGTGGTGTCGGAAGAACTCTTTGAACTGCTCGGCAGTAATGCTCATGCACCAAAGCTATAAAGCCGCATGGTTTGGCGCAAACCAGGGCGTAACAAAAGTAACTATTCGTAACAAAGTTGAGGGGTTCCTGGATTACTGGAAATCTTTTTCCACCGTCAATCCAGGAGTCAAATTGCTATTCGTTGCAGAGCTTGAGAATTCAGATCTAGAGGTAAACGCTTTTCTAGGTGAGGTTGCTAAGTCACTACCCGCTGGAGCTGAACTTATTGAGTCTCAGGTGACAAAGGATGGCAAGCAGGTCTTTGCTGTTTTGGAAGCTGAGCAGATTGAGGTGCTGCGCACCTCGCTGACCGATGCAGGTCTAAAGCTAAGGGACCTCGCTCAGGTGAGATTAGTTGGGGCAGAGCTTGAGGACATCAAGCGCTTAAAGCCAAAGGGTCAGTACTTGGTTGAGTGGGACTTCCCAGAGGGTCTCACCATGGACAAGTACCTGGCACGAAAGAAGGAGAAGTCTCCGCTTTATAAGGACATTGACGATGTGAAGTTCCTCAGAACCTATGTGCGCGAGGACATGGTCAAGTGCCTTTGCTTCTACGACGGTGAGAGTGAAGAGGCAGTAATCCGCGCTCGCGAGATTGTGGATACTCCGATTAGTCGTCTGCACCAGCTGGGCTAGCCATGTCTAATCTCGCAACCGCTCTGGATTTGGTTCCAGATTCGTCAACTACTGACACGCAGCCTGAAAATCTCAGGGAATTTCTCAGTGAACTTACCGCTGCTGGCTTTATTGATGCCGGTCTATCTCAGAGCAGCGCACCAATTGCTAAAAGCGGTGAGCTGATTCACGAGCTTGCATCAAAGTGCTTGTCGTCTGCTTTTGTGACGTGGTCACACCGTATGACAAGTGAATACATCGACCGATTTGGTTCTCCATTTTTGCGGGAGCAGCGACTACCTCAGCTGCTTGCTGGCGAGCGAATTGGTTCCACCGCACTGGCAACGGCGCTCGCTGATCGCTCCGGAAAGGAGTTGCTGCCAATCACTTTTGAGCGAGTTGATGGTCAGTACTTGATCAACGGAGTTATCCCCTGGGCATCCAATCTCTACTCCGACACACTCGTGGTTTTTGCAGCCCGTGAACCAAATACTCAGGAGCGCAAGCTTTTTGCAACCGAGCTTTCGTTTGCCGGTATCTCAGTCAAGCCAGCCGAGGGATTACTTGCGCTGAATGCAACGGCTTCTGGAACGGTCAAGTTTGAAGGTCTACAGCTAAGCGAAGACTACGTGCTTGATGTTGTGGTGGATGAGTTCTTTTCCAGAATGCGTCCACGCTTTCTGCTGCTGCAGTCTGCATTTTGCCTAGGTCTCACCAGTGCCTCTTTAGAGTCAGCAAAATCAGCAAACGGGGCAGGTCCGTTTGCTACCGAGCTGGAAGATCTCCAGGAGCAGTTTGACGATTTGATTTCTCGGTGGGAAGCGTTGCTTCAAAAGCAGGAGGACTTCGCTTCCCTTCCAGCCACACAGGATCCGCTTCCTTATTTGGAACTTCGGTTGGCTGCTGCCGTGTTGGCTCAAGCGGTTAGCCGAGTCGAGCTTGCGAGCGTTGGGGGGCGGGGTTATTTCGTAGCGAACCCAACCTCGCGTCGAGTAAGAGAGTCATTGTTTTTGTCGGTTCAGGCACCAACCGAGGGGAGTTTGCGATGGGAAATCTCGCAGCTAAAGTCTCTGGCCTAAGTGTCACAAGGGGTGGTAATCAAATTCTCAGTGACCTGAGCTTTGAGATTTCGCAGGGTGAATTGGTTGCGCTGGTTGGTTCTAGCGGAGCAGGTAAGTCGACTCTGTTGCAGGCCCTTGCCGGTCTGATTTCTCCTACGGCTGGTTCGGTCGAGATTCGTGGAAACGGCAAGGTTGACACCGCTTTGGCGTTTCAAGATTCGGTTTTGTTGCCCTGGCTAAGTGTTCAACAGAACGTCGAGTTCGGGTTTGAGTTTCATGCGATTGCATCCTCCTACTCGCTAAGTAAGAAAGAGCTCAATGCTAAGAGCGCTGAATTGCTATCTCGGTTTGGGATTGCAGAGCTTGCCGAGCGCAAGGTTTCAGAGCTCAGCGGTGGTCAAGCACAGCGTGTTGGTATTGCTCGCGCAGCGATTGTTGAACCTAACCTGTTGCTTCTCGATGAGCCATTCTCAGCGGTTGATGCGGTCACTAGAAAGAGTCTGCAGCGCTGGATCAAGTCGGTGGTGTCGGAGCTATCGCTGACAGCGGTTTTGGTAACCCACGACATCGAGGAAGCCGTTTCTATCGCCTCACGCGTTTTGGTCTTGAAGAACTCGGGCTCCGAGCTAATCGAATACCACCCGGATCAGTACGACAGCTCTGACCTAAAGCAACAGATCACCTTCCAGATTTAGAGAAAGAAAAAACATGACACACAACCACGCTTCGCTCAGCGAATTCGGTCTTAACGAATACGGGCTACTAGATAGACGCTCACTACTGAAGGTTGTTGCAGCAGGAACTGCGGCAGCCACCCTAGGTCCAGAGCTGCTGTCTCCGACAGCCGCAGAGGCAACTCCTTGGAACGAACGTTTGGGGACCCTAAAGATCGGCTATCTGCCAATCACTGACTCAGCACCTTTGCTGGTTGCGCACGCGAATGGGTACTTCGAGAAGAACAAGGTCAAAGTTGCTCAGCCGACACTGTTCCGTTCCTGGCCATCCATCGCTGAGGCATTTGCCGCGAAGCAGGTGGATGTTGTGCACCTTCTGATGCCGCTTGCTCTGCAGCTGAGATTTGAGGCTAAACAGGATGTTCGAGTCATTTCCTGGAATCACACTGACGGATCAGCGGTGACGGTTGCCAAAGACATCAACAGCGTGGCAGACCTAGCTGGAAAGACCATCGCGGTTCCGTTCTGGTACTCAATTCACAACGTGATTCTGCAGCAGCTGCTTCGCAAGAACGGCTTGAAGGTCACCTTAGCCGGAGAGCCAAGCGCAGCCAATAAGACAGTGAAGCTCGTGGTGTTGCCACCATCTGAGATGCCACCAGCTCTTGCTGCCAAGCAGATCGCTGGTTACGTAGTTGCTGAACCGTTCAACGCGTTGGCTGAGGTCAACGGCATTGGAAAGATTCTCAGATTCACAGGAGATGTCTGGCGCGATCACGCCTGCTGCGTGACCGTGGTTCGCGGTGACCTGGTTCGCTCCAACCCACTGGCTGCTCAGGCGATTGTTGACTCGATTGCCCAGGCACAGCTGTGGCTGACCAAGAACCGCGCCAACGCTTCAGATGTCCTGAAGAACTATCTGCCGCAGGCTCCTGCTGCAATCACCAAGGCATTGAACTCCTACGCTCAGAATGAATACCCAACTGCGATTCAAAATCCAGCTTGGCTAAGTGAGCGAATCAGCTTCCAGCCATACCCATTTGCTTCATACACCACTGAACTAATCAAGCAGCTGAGACTAACTCGCGTGGACGATGACAACCAATGGTTGCAGACCATCAACCTCAGAACTGCTCACAATGAATTTGTGGCATCTGGACTTGCCGAACGAGCAATGAACAAACTCGGCGGCAGAAGGCAGTTCGGTTTGACCTCGCTAACTAGAAGAGAGACCATCAGGCCGTAAATGGTTGCAATCAGAACAACAATCGGAGTCCTTGGGCTGTTAGCACTGTGGTGGTTGGGAACCGCATTTTTCTCAGCCACCAACCCAATCCTTGGGTTTATGACACCTTGGCACACCGCCAATGCCCTGGTGCTGCTTATTGCCGAGCAGCAGCTATTGCTGGACGTGGGAATCACACTTTTCAGGCTGGTCTTTGGTTTGTTGCTTGCGATCTCGGTTGGCTATGTTCTGGGACTCGGACTTGGAATGTCAAAATCCTTCGAGCAGGTGGTTTCGCTTCCGATTCAGTTCATCAGAATGATTTCTCCACTGGCTTGGATGCCGGTGGCGGTTGTGCTGTTTGGTATCGGAACTCCTCCGGTTGTCTTTTTGATTTTCATAGCCGCGGTTTGGCCGGTGGCTTTGGCTACCTCATCAGCAGTCAGGGGAGTTTCTTCTAACTGGTTACTGCTTGCCAAGTCGTTCAAGGCGACTAAGTCGGAGCTAATTCGAAAAATCATCATCCCCGCAATTCAGCCTGGAGTGCTCACTGGTATTCGACTTGCAGTTGCGGTGGCATGGATCGTTTTGGTTCCAGCAGAGATGCTTGGAGTGGACTCGGGTCTTGGCTATGTGGTGCTCAATTCCAGAGACCAGCTGGCCTATGACCAGCTGGCTGCTGCCATGTTCACAATCGGTCTGATTGGTTTCCTGATGGATCTGAGTCTTCGGAAACTTCTAAAGCCTCGCTTCTAGCCTCGCCGAGGAGTAGTTTGAGAGTGAAGTGAGATTTTCAAACCCTCACTTCCTCGGGGGTTCGAAGTGTCAGCTAGAAATGTCATCGGAAAAGTCCTGCTTTTTCTTGCCTTGCCATTTGTGTTTCTCGGGCTGATTGATCCACTTGAGGGTGGCCTGGCACTTATAGCTGCAACATTGGTTTATCTTGCGGCGCATCTGCTGCTAAAGCAGGCACCGGCGAAGATCCTTTGGATTCCAATGCTCGCCACTTTGGTGATAGGTGGCATCACAATCGTGTTTGCACTGACCCAGGATCGCACCGGCGCGACAAGCCCAATGAACATTCAACTTGTTGTTGGGATGTGGCTATATCGCGCTGCGGTTGTGGCGGCGCTGGTTGGCGGCTTGGTATCCGCAATTCGCTCATTGCGAAGGTAATCAACTTTTTGCGGATTCCAATGTCCGGACAAGCTTTTGTCCTTTCATTGTGATTACCCATCACAAGGCTTACCTTCAGCAAAAGGGATTGGAGCGCTATGCGCGACAGGACAGCCAGAATGATTGCCGTTGGAGCAATCGTGTTTTCAGTTTTCGGAGTGGTTTTTGCCACCACACAACTTTTGCGACTTCGAGATGTTGCTACCCAAGCGGAGCTTCTAGCGGCAGTGACAGATGTGAGTTGCCAGCAAGGAGATCGCGGTCCGCAGGGAGCGCAGGGAGAGGCTGGCCCTCAAGGTGAAACCGGCGCAATTGGTGCAACCGGATCTCCTGGTCAAGATGGCGCTACCGGTGCGCAAGGCGAAACCGGCGCAACCGGCACTCAAGGTGAGCAGGGTGAACAAGGCGAGCAGGGGGCAACTGGTCAAACCGGAGCCACCGGCTCACAAGGCGCCCAAGGAGAAACCGGAGCCACCGGCTCACAAGG
>RFTL01000054.1 GCA_009923455.1 Actinomycetota bacterium
CTGCTGCAGGCCCTTGGCCAAAGTCCCGAACACGGGGTTCAGGCCTTGGTTGTAGTGCCCACCAGGGAGCTTGCTATTCAGGTTGCCTCGGATCTTGAGATTGCTGCCAGCAATCGCACAACTGAGGTCATTGCTATTTATGGTGGCAAAGCATATGAGGGTCAGGTCGCCGCAATCAAGCGTGGAGCACAGGTGGTGGTAGGAACCCCAGGCCGCCTGATTGATCTTTCGAAGCAGAAGCTACTTGACCTATCGAAAATTAAGTTCATGGTTTTGGATGAAGCCGACGAGATGCTGGACCTTGGCTTCTTGCCAGATGTCGAGAAACTCTTCGCTCTAACCCCGGCACAGCGTCAAACCATGCTCTTTTCGGCAACCATGCCGGCAGCAATCTTGAACCTTGCTCGCAAGTATCAAAACCGCCCGCTCCATATCCGAATTCAGGACCCAGAGGAGGGTAAGACCAAGGCCGATATCAAGCAGTTCATCTATCGCGCTCACGCCTTGGACAAGGATGAGGTTGTGGGTCGAATCCTGCAGGCCGAAGGTCGTGGCAAGACCGTGATCTTTGTGAAGACCAAGCGAGCCAGCGCAAAGCTCACCGAAGAGTTGGTTGACAGAGGGTTCGCAGCCACTGCGCTTCATGGCGACATGAGCCAGGAGGCCAGAGAGAAATCCATGGCGGCATTCCGAAGTGGCAAAAAAGAGATTTTGGTTGCGACCGAGGTCGCCGCTCGAGGCATTGACGTTGATGATGTCACCCACGTCATCAACTACTCAGTTCCAGAGGATGAGAAGGCTTATCTGCACCGGGTTGGAAGAACCGGAAGAGCTGGCAAGCTAGGTGTCGCAGTGACCTTTGTTGACTGGGAGGATATGGCCCGTTGGGTTCACATCAACCGCGAACTTGACCTCGGAAATTCAGAACCGGTCGAAACTTACTCCTCCTCGAAGCACCTGTTTGCAGACCTGGGCATCCCAGAGGGCACCAAAGGAAGAGTCAAGAAGGCAAGGGTTGAGACCAAGGTGGAAAAACCTGCATCCCCGATTTCAGGCGAAAAAGCTAGACCGAATCGCACCCGCGAGCGCCGCAGAAACTACAAGAAGGCTTCCGAACCGAAAGCTTGACTAAGGATGCGCTCCAGCATTTCTGGAGCGGTTTGATTCTCACCGAGTTTGTTTTCTTTGCCGCCAACTCCGTGGTAGTCGCTAGAACCGGTGACTATCAAATTGTGCTCAAATGCTAGGTTTCTGAGCCAAGTTTTCGCCAGCTGAGGCACCGAGCGATGGTCAACTTCAAACCCCATGATGCCTGCCTCGATGAAGGAAAGAAAGTGTTCTTTCGGCAGATCGCTCTCAGCTGCACCTGCTGGGAAATCAATTAGCGGATGCGCCATGATTGGCACTCCTCCGGCCTCTCTGACGAGGGAAATCGCCTCGGCGGTTGGCAAGGTTCGTTCAGATACGTAGTACTTGGACCTGCGATGCAGAATAGATTCAAATGCCGCGGAGCGATCTGGAACTACACCTGCTCGAACTAAGGCATCGGCCAGCGCAGGTCTTCCGATTGTCGAGCCGGGTTTGATGTTCAACAGAATCTCGTCCCAGCTGATTGGATAATCTTCGGCCAATCGCTGCGCCATTTCTTGAGCTCGTCCAACTCTTGATTCTCTGACCATGGCAAGTCGATCCATTAGCGGCGCATAGGTTGGATCTGGCAGATAAGCCAAAAGGTGAACCGATATGCCTCGCTCTGGTGATAGCTCCGCCCTGGTAGAGATTTCAATGCCCGGTACCAAACCCACTCCGGCACCCTTGGCAGCCTGGATTGCCTCATCCCAGCCGGAGACGGTGTCATGATCTGTGATCGCCAAAACCTCAATGCCGGAAAGCTTGGCATTTTGAACTAGTTCGCTCGGTGAATCGATGCCATCTGAGTGGTTAGAGTGTGCATGAAGGTCGATCACAGGAGCAGAATAGTCGTTATGGCATCGAAGCAGAAAAGCAACCGCTCCCGCACTCCGCAATCCGCTGAGTTTCTAAAGTTCATTTCAGAAAACTGGGCAGACCAGCCCTCAACTGACATTGCGCAGTGGGAGGTGGCAAGCTATGCGGCCAAAAGAAGAGCCAAACTCGCCAAGCAATTCAAGGGCAAAGTCTTGGTTATTGAGGCTGGCGGTACCAAGACTCGCTCCAATGACACCGAGTATCGCTACCGCCCCCACACTGCTTTTCACTACCTAACCGGTTGGGGCACAGCTACAGTCCCAGATTCGGTATTGGTTATTGATGCCACTGGGAAGAGTGCGACCGAAACCCTCTACTTCCGACCAACAGCCGGAAGAGACAGTGACGAGTTTTTTGCCAACCCAATGATTGGAGAATTCTGGGTTGGTCGCAGACCAAATCTTGCTGAGGTTGAATCCCAACTCGGTTTGAAAACTAAAGACCTCGCCAAGCTCGAAAAGTTCTTGAAGAAAACTGGCAAGCACCTCACTCTTGCCGATCAGAAGCTTTCCGAGGCGGTATCAACCATGCGCTTTGTGAAAGACGAATACGAAATTGCACAGATGCGCAAGGCAGTTTCGGTGACTATCTCAGGTTTTGGCGATGTCGTTCGCTCACTCCCAGCAGCAAGCCGCAAACCTCGTGGTGAGCGAGTGGTGGAAACTGCTTTCTTCGCTAGGGCACGAACTGAGGGCTACGACCTCGGCTACGAAACGATCGCAGCCAGCGGACCTAACGCCTGCACGCTGCACTGGACTCGCAACGATGGTGATGTGAGGGCCGGGGACCTGATTTTGGTTGATGCCGGAGTGGAGCTGGATTCGCTCTACACCGCTGATGTGACACGCACGATTCCGGTAAATGGAAAGTTCACTGAGGCACAGCGCAAAGTTTATGAAGCTGTTCTAGAGGCAGCAGACGCGGCATTCGCAATTGCCAAGCCAGGAATCAAGTTCCGTGAGATTCACAATGCGGCAATGCAGGTAATTGCGCGCAAGGTTCACGAATTCGGACTAATCCCAGTTACCCCGGAGGAAGCGCTAGATCCAGAGCGGCAGCACCACCGTCGCTACATGGTTCATGGCACCAGCCACCACCTTGGACTTGATGTCCACGACTGCGCTCAAGCCAGAAGAGAGCTCTACCAGGACGGAATCTTAGAGCCTGGCATGATCTTCACCATCGAACCTGGGCTTTACTTCCACAAAGACGATCTTCTAGTTCCGCAAGAGCTTAGAGGTATCGGTGTTCGCATTGAGGATGACGTGCTAGTCACCGAGACTGGAGTTGAGAATCTCAGTGCAGCGCTGCCAAGAACTGTTGCAGCAATTGAGTCGTGGTACCAGGAGCAGCTACTCGGTAGTGCCGGCTGATAGCGCCTTGTGTGCTGCTGCTGCATCGACATCCGGCACTAGAACCTGGTAACGGGATGCCACCGGCATTTGAGTTGAGAGAAAACCGCGTCGATTTTTGGATGTTGCAAATCTCAATATGTTGATCAGCATTCCGATACCCGCAGAAACCACCAATACCGCGGCAAACTGCTGCGGGTTGTAGCTGATGTCACCCTCGGGAGTGGCCTCAATGCCAATCCCCAAAAGAAGCGATAGCAAGATGCCCAGCCAGAAACCAGTGATTGCTCCTGAGAGCACAACCCTGCCATAGCCGAGTTTGGATCTAACCTTTTCAACCAATACCGGATCTTTACCAATAATGCTGATTCGATTGGCCGCAAAGTCATTGGCTACCAACTTGTCGACCAGGGCAATTGCCTCCTGGTAGGAGGAATACTCCCCTAGAACGTGACCAGTGGGTATCTGAGGTCCAATATTGCGCTTTGAGGTTTCTGCCACCCGATGATTGTGCCAGAGCAATAGGTCAAACAAATAGGGTTATCTCTTAGAGCAAACAAAAGAGGGTATGTGTCAAATGCGTTAGCACTGCTTGAAAAGGTGATTGATCCTGAGCTTCGTGCTCCAATCACCGAGCTCGGAATGGTTGAAATTCGGAGCGAGACTGAGGATGCGATAGACCTAAAAATCAAACTAACCATTGTCGGTTGCCCTGCAGCTCAAAAAATAGAGCGAGATGTTCGTGCAGCACTTGAATCCTACGAATTCGTCTCGCTTGAGATGTCGACGATGAACCAACAAGAGCGCGATGAGCTCAAACAAAAGCTGCGCGGAGGAAAGCCAGCTAGATTCAACCCCTTTGCGCAACCGGGAAACCTAACTCAGGTGATTTTTGTCGGTAGCGGTAAAGGTGGGGTTGGAAAATCCACAATCACTGCAAATCTGGCGGTTGCGCTTGCGAGCCAGGGTTTCAAGGTTGGGCTATTGGATGCCGACATCTTTGGGTACTCAATTCCGGGTCAGCTTGGAATAAAGAGTGGGCCAACCAAAGTCGATGACCTGATGCTGCCACCGATCGCCTATGACGTGAGGGTTATGTCAATTGGCTTTTTTGTAACCGATAACCAGCCAATCGCATGGCGCGGCCCCATGCTGCACCGAGCCATAGAACAGTTTTTAACCGATGTTTACTGGGGAGATTTGGACTTCTTAGTTGTCGACCTTCCCCCTGGGACTGGAGATGTCGCGATCTCACTAGGTCAACTACTTCCTGGCGCAAAGTCGCTTGTAATAACCACACCGCAGGCAGCAGCAGCTCAGGTCGCGGAGCGTTCAGGCTCCATTTCGGGTCAAGTCGGCGGTGAAGTTCTGGGTGTTATCGAAAACATGAGCTACCTCCAATCAGGGTCAGAGCGATTGGAGATTTTCGGTTCTGGTGGCGGTGCCGCGGTTGCAGCTGCGCTGAGCAAAAAGACCGGTCAAGATGTCGATGTTTTAGTTCAATTGCCAATCAGTTCTGAGCTTCGCGCAGCATCGGATATTGGTGAACCACTTGTTGTCTCAGATCCAGAGTCGGAAATGTCTCAGCTCTTAGCCGGGCTCGCAAAGAAAATTGCCGGCCTCCCTAGAGGCCTAAGTGGGAAGCGATTGGACATATCTCTGCGTTAATAGAGATATGAATGCCATCAGCGTTATCAATCCAGTCAACGGCGAAGTCCTTCACGAGCTAAATCCCTACTCCGCGACCGATGTTGCACTGGAGTTTGTCGAAGCGAAAAAGCAACAGCCGGCTTGGAATGATCTTGGTGCCAAGACCCGCGCAAAGATTGCAGCCAAGTTTGCTGATCTGGTCATTGAAAACCAAGATGCGCTAATGGATCAACTGCAGCTTGAGACTGGAAAGTCAAGATCTCACGCCTTTGAGGAAATCACCGGCGGTGTCGCAGCGATTTCCTACTACGCAAAAGTCGCTCCAAAGCTACTCAAGCGCAAGAAGGTGCGAGCCGGAGTTCCACTGATGCTATCGGCCTATGTTGAGCCGGCGCCGGTTGGCGTGGTTGGAATCATCACTCCTTGGAATTACCCTCTAGCGCTTAGCCTCATGGATGTGGTCCCAGCGCTGATGGCTGGCAACGCTGTGGTGCAGAAGGCCGATAACCAAACCAGCAAGACCGTGCTGGCCCTTAGAGATCTCGCTAAGAAAGCTGGTGTCCCAAGCGGTATCTGGCGTGTGGTTTATGGTGACCCTGCAGAGGTTGGCAATGCAGTTACCGACAATGCCGACTATGTCGCGTTCACCGGCTCCACACCGACCGGAAAGTTGGTTGCAGAGCGCGCTGCTAAGCGACTGATTGGTTATTCACTGGAGCTTGGTGGAAAGAATCCCATGATTGTGATGCCGGGTGCCGATCTTGAGAAAGCTGCTGAGATAGCAGTTGGAAGCGCGTTTGGAAATGCGGGACAGCTGTGTGTCTCAATCGAGCGAGTTTATGTTCCAAACCACGCCCTCGCTCAATTTGAAGAAATCTTGAAGCGCAGAGTTGAGTCCTTGACTCTTGGGACATCAAACGAATTCAAATTCGACCTCGGCGCTTTGACCTCTGCAGCCCAGGTTTCTCGGGTTGATGGCTTCATCCAGCGGGCAATCCAGGAGGGTGCTCGAGTTGTCACCGGCGGCAAAGCTGCACCCGAGATTGGAGCAACCTTCTACCTGCCAACCGTGCTGGCTGATTTACCGGTCGGGGCTGAAATCTTGCACAAAGAAGTCTTCGGTCCGGTGATTGCGCTCGTCGGCTATAACTCGCTGGATGAGGCTGTCGAACTCGCCAATGCAACCGAATACGGCCTTAATGCCTCGATTGTTGGAGATACCAAAACAGCGTTGAAGCTGGCTTCTAAATTGATGGCGGGCTCGGTGAACATCAACGAAGGTTACCGCGCAACCATGGCCTCGATGGCGGCTCCGATGGGTGGCATGAAGCAGTCCGGCATGGGACGCAGATCAGGCCCAGGGGGCCTACTTCGCTACACCGAAACCAGGACTATTGGAGTGGCTAACCCGATGCCAATCGGTCTTCCAAACCGCGCTAAGGACTTCAAGAAGATGGCGCCGCTAATGACAGCACTCGCCAGGGTGATGGGCAAGCTCTAAGTAGCGTCCGCATCAAATGGAGCAGCTTCGCCAACCTCAAGTGGCTTGTGCAGCGGCTTTGGTCTGTTCAATTGCTGAGCAATGTTTCTTTGTTCGCGTCTTTCCTCTAGCAGCGCCTCGCGAACAATACGTCTTGGGTCATACTGGCGAGGGTCTAGCTTTCGCCAGTCCATATCCTCAAAGTCGCCACCCAACTCGGTCTTCATCTGCTCTTGAGCACCGTCGATCATTCGCTTGCCCTTGCGCACTAATTCGCCGAGTTTTTTGGCGTAGTAGGGAAGCCGATCTGGTCCGAGGATGATTATGGCGAGTACGACAAGCAGCAGGAACTTCTCTGCGCTTAGACCGAACATGCCAAGAGTTTACTCCTTACGAATACCGAGTTTTTGACCATAGCCTGCCTAAGCTTGAGCGCAACATGATTGACAAAATCTCGAGCTGGAAGTTCGCGGAGGAGTATCCCCTCGAACCTGACTACATTCGTTTTGCCCGAAAGCATGCTGATGAGCTCGGGGTTGAATCTGTTACCCCAGCCACCGGAGCGCAATTAGCTTTGTTGGCCGCGACCGGCCGAGCGAAGAACATGGTTGAAGTGGGAACCGGAGCTGGAGTATCGGGGCTGTGGTTACTATCGGCCTCGAGTGACAGCATCCTCACCACCATCGACTCCGAACCAGAGTTTCAGAATGTGGCCAAGGAAAGTTTTAGAAATGCTGGCATACCGGCATCGAGACTCAGAACCATCACCGGAAAAGCCTCTGCAGTTATGGGAAACATGGCCGAGTCGGCTTATGACCTGGTGTTTATTGACATTGATTCTGAGGACATCGAAGCACTTTTGCCAACGGCCGTTGCACTTCTCAAGCCGGGTGGCGTTCTAACTGTTGCTCACGCACTGTTCCGAGACCGAGTCCCGAACCCAACCCTCAGAGATGACGAGACGGTTGCGATGCGCAGCGTCCTAAAGGCGTTCGATGGCTCCGAGGATTTTCTTGCAACCATCTCGATGACTGGCGATGGCCTATTGATGGTCGTGAAGCGATAACCGCTACTTCTTGATTACACCCTCGAGGACTGCATGCAGGGCCTTTGCCTCAGCATCGTTGATGGAGACAACCAAACGTCCTCCACCCTCAAGCGGAACACGAAGCACAATCAGCCCGCGCGGCTCGCGCTCAGCCTCCATTGGTCCATCACCGGTGCGTGGCTTCATAGCTGCCATTAGAAAAACTCCTAGAAAAAGTTCAGAGGGTAATTAAACCAAAATTGGCCCAAGATAGCCAACCCGATTATCCGCGGAGCCAGTCTCCAAGCGCCCTATGGGTATCAACCAAATGCCCAACCGGAACATTTTCATTGTCAGCGTGAGCAAGTGATGGATCACCCGGGCCAAAGTTAACAGCTGGGATTCCCAAGGCAGCAAAGCGTGCAACATCGGTCCAGCCATACTTTGGCCTAGGTGCAGCACTGACGGTGGCAACGAACTCCTGGGCCAACCCAAGGTCCAAACCAGGCCTAGCACCCAAAGCCAAGTCGGTCACTTCAAGCTCATATCCTTGGAACATCTCCCTGAGCTTTGTCTCAACCTCCTGCGCGGATCGCGATGGCGCGAAGCGGTAGTTCACGGTCAAAGTCGCTTCGTCTGGAATCACGTTGGTAGCGATCCCGGCATGTGCCATTACGGCGTTCAAGCTCTCTCGATATTCCAGCCCATCAACCAATACGGTCTCTGGTTCGAAATTCTTCAAGGTAACCAATGCATCAGTGAGTTCGTGAATTGCATTCTTACCCATCCAAGGCCTAGCAGAGTGCGCCTTGACTCCCCTGGCTCGCAACTCCACGCGAATGGTCCCGTTGCAACCGCCTTCAATCAGGGCGCTGGTTGGTTCACATAAAACTGCAAAATCGGCAACCAGAAGCTCTGGCCGATTTCTTGAAATTCGGCCGAGCCCGTTGAGATCGCTGGCAACCTCTTCGTTGTCATAGAAAATCCAAGTGAGGTCATACTTCGGTTCGGTCACTTCGCTTGTCAACTTCAACATGACCGCAATGCCGCCCTTCATGTCGACAGTGCCGCGACCGATGATCACCTGTTCGCGCTCGAAGTGATGCAGGGTGGCTGGAAGATTGTTTGCAACCGGAACGGTGTCGATGTGCCCTGCAATGATTACGCGCTGATCCTTACCGAAATTGGTCCTCGCAACAATCGCATTGCCCTCA
>RFTL01000055.1 GCA_009923455.1 Actinomycetota bacterium
GTGGCGGGCGCGCTGATTGGTGCATTCCTAAGGGCCACATCGAACGTGGCGAAGATGTTGCCGTAACGGCGATCCGCGAGGTTTACGAGGAGACTGGCCTACACGCCGAGATCATCGACAAGCTCGGGGAGATCACCTACACCTTCAAGATTGGCTCGCAGCGAATCCGTAAGACCGTGCATCACTACCTGCTGCGTCAAATCGGTGGGGAGCTCAGCGGGGATAAAGATCCTGCTGGTGAAGTGCTGGAAGCTAAGTGGTTTCCTATCTCCGAGCTAGAGAACGTACTCGCCCATGAGAATGAGCGGCGGGTCGCAGCCCGAGCGTTGGAGATTCTGAGTTGAAGCGGCTGATTGCAGCGCTTATCGCACTGTTTGCAATCGCTACGCCAGCGATTGCCAGCAATTCGGTCCACATCGTGCCTGGAAGCACCATCAACCTGGTGGCGCGCGACGGTCGAATCCCGGTCACGGTAATGAACCCAAGTTCGGTGCCGCTGGAGGTAACAGTGGTGGGGGCTGCAACCAGTTTCCGGCTTGAGGTATTGGAGAGCCAAAAGCTGGTAATACCGGGTAATACATCTGCGGTAGCGGAATTGCCGGTCAAGGCGATTGCCAATGGCCCGGTTCAGATTCGAGTTTGGCTTGAAATCAAAGGCAAAAAGGTTGGCGAAGAGCAGCTCATCGATGTTTCGGTGAACTACGACATCGAGCTGTTTCTGCTGGTGTCACTGGCAGTCGCTATGTTTTCTCTGATCGTTGTCGGTGTGGTGAGAACGGTTGTGAAGCTAGCTAGGAGCCGAGGTGAGTGATCAAGAACCATCGGTGACCAGAAGCTCTCTGCTGATGGCTTCGGGGACCATAGTTTCTAGAATTCTTGGCTTTTTACGAGCAGTTCTTCTTGCAGCGGCCATCGGGGTTACCACCGATGCCGCAGACGCGTTTGGGGTGGCAAATCAGCTACCTAACAACGTCTACGCAATCATCGTCGGTGGCGTGCTCAACGCAGTTTTGGTGCCACAGCTAGTTCGAGCAAGGGCGTTGGCTGATGGTGGCAAAGGCTACGTCGATCGCTTTGTGACCCTGGCTATCACTGTCTTTTTTATCCTCACCATGGCTTTCACGCTGGCGGCTCCGCTACTGGTGCAGCTCTACACCTCGGGTTGGACGCAGGAACAGCTTGCGCTGGCCACCGCCTTTGCCTACTGGTGCCTTCCCCAGTTGTTCTTCTACGGTCTCTACTCAATCCTTGGTGAGGTCCTGAACTCAAGGAGTGCCTTCGGGCCTTTTATGTGGGCGCCGGTATTGAACAATGTGGTCTCAATTCTCGGCCTTGTGGCATTTGTTCTGATTTTTGGGGCAGATCCAACCGGCGAACGCTCAATCGAGGCATGGGGCGCTGACCGAATCACCCTGCTGGCGGGCAGTGCCACCGCCGGAGTAGCGGCTCAGGCTCTGATTTTGCTGCTGAGTTGGAAGCGAATCGGGCTTTCGCTGTCGCTGAATTTCAAGTGGCGGGGCTTTGGGCTGCGACCTGCACTCAAGGCCGCCAGTTGGTCGCTGGCCATGGTTTTGGTGACTCAAATTGGTGGTTTGGTTCAAACCGCGGTTGCCTCAACTGCTGCCTCGGCCAGGGAAACCGCCGGTATTGGCGTTGCATCAGTTGCAGCAGCAGCTATCGCCTGGTTGATCTTTATGCTTCCGCACTCAGTTGTGACGGTTTCTGTTGCAACCGCCTACTTCACCCGCATGGCTAAGCACGCCAGCGAGGGGGAGACACAGAAGTTCAAAGCTGATTTAACCTCTGGGTTGAAGGTGATTGCGCTGGTGAGTGTGATTTCGTCCGCACTATTGATGGTTTTGGCATATCCGGTAGCACGAGTTTTCGCAGGCGAATATCCGGCTACGGTTGCGCTGGGCAACGTGATCATCGCCTTGATGGTCGGTTTGGTCCCATTTAGCTTTGTTTACATGATCCAGCGAGCATTCTTTGCACTGGAGGACACCAAGACACCATTTGTCTTCACCACAGTTCAAATTGCCCTTCACATAGCGGGTTCATTGACCCTTGGGGCCTTGATGCCAAAGCAGTGGTTGGTGGTCTCGCTCTCGCTACTGACCGCCACCACCATCATGGTTCAAGGCATTCTGGGTTATTTCCTGTTGCGCAAGAAGATTGGCGGCCTGCAAGGATTCGGGGTTGGGCCTGCCCTACTGAAATTCTTGCTTGCAGCTATTCCAGCAACCGCGCTGGCCCTCGGCACCCTATGGCTTTTAGGTTGGGTTGGACCCGGTTCATTTGCCCTGGACAAGGTCTGGAGCTCGATACTCACCAGCATTTTGGTTGGCGGTGTGGGACTTATCAGCTACCTGGGTGTGTTGTGGCTTATGAAAGTTCCGCAGCTAAGAGAGGTCGGTGCCGCTCTAGGCGCTAGGTTAAAGCGAAGTTAGCTAGTGAACAGTTGGCTAATTTTCCCCAATGATGCGTGGAATACATAGATACTCATCTATGTTTGATTTTTGTAGTTAGGAAGTGCCATGCGCGAAGTAATCATCATCGGATCCGGTCCTGCCGGCTACACAGCAGCAATTTACGCTGCTAGAGCCCAGCTCAACCCGCTGCTGATTGCCTCCAGCGTCGAACCCGGTGGTGAATTGATGAAGACCACCGAGGTGGAGAACTTCCCTGGTTTCCCGGAGGGCCTCATGGGCCCAGACCTAATGGCGAACTTCCAGGCTCAGGCTGAGCGCTTTGGCACCGAAATCTTGTTTGATGACGTGGTTGAGGTTGATCTCAAGGGCGATGTAAAGATCGTGAAGACCGGCGGTGGCGAGACCTTTGAGGCTAAGGCCGTGATTATCTCCACAGGCGCGGCATATCGCGAGCTTGGCCTACCGAAAGAGAAAGAGCTTTCTGGCCATGGCGTCTCATGGTGTGCAACCTGCGACGGATTTTTCTTCCGTGAGAAGACCATCGCGGTTGTCGGTGGTGGGGACTCGGCTATGGAGGAAGCCAACTTCCTGACCAAGTTTGCCTCCAAGGTTTACGTGATTCACCGTCGTGAGAGCCTCAAGGCTTCCAAGATCATGCAGCAGCGTGCTTTTGACAATCCAAAGATCGAATTCGTCTGGAATTCAGCTGTGGCTGAGCTAAAGGGTGAGGGCAAACTCGAGGGAGTGGTGCTTGAAAACACCGTCACCGGTGAGAAATCAGACCTCGCTCTTGATGGGTTGTTCATCGCAATCGGAAATGACCCGAGAGTCTGGCTGGTTGAGAATCAGGTAGAGCTAACTGAAGACCGCTTCATCAAGGTCGAGGGTCGCTCGTCAAAGACTTCACTTCCAGGTGTTTTCGCGGCGGGTGACGTCATTGACCCCACCTACCGCCAAGCAATTACAGCAGCAGGGTCGGGATGTGTTGCGGCCTTGGACGCCGAACACTACCTGTCATCCCACTAGGAGGTTTTACATGAAACCAGTAAACGCCACCACCGAGACCTTCAAGGCTGAGGTGCTAGATGAGCAGCTGCCAGTAATTGTTGACTTCTGGGCCGAATGGTGCGGTCCCTGCCGCATGGTTGCTCCAGTGCTTGACGAGATTTCTAGCGAGTATCAGGGCAAGCTCAAGATCGTCAAGGTAAATGTTGATGAGGAGCCACAGCTCGCCATGGATTATCAGGTAACTGGCATTCCGCTGCTTGGTGTATTTCAGGGCGGAAAGATCGTGAAGCACCTGGTTGGTGCTAGGCCAAAGGCAGCGATCATCTCTGAAATCAGTGAGTTCATCTCCTAGCTTCCGCTAATTTATTGGGCAAAACCCCTCATATCGGGCTAAGCTACCCCTAAAACCGGGGAGCTGATATGACTCAGACGCGTTCAAGCAGTGTGACCAACTTTGACAGTTGGAAGCACGCGTACGCGGCCCGGGCAGCCAATCTTTCGGTTTCTGAAGTTCGAGCACTGTTTTCGGTCGTCTCAAGACCGGAAGTTGTCTCACTTGCTGGTGGTATGCCAGATGTTTCAGCCCTGGATGGGGCACTCATTGAAGAAGCCTTCAATTCCATGATGGCCTCGAGACGCAATTACGCCCTGCAGTATGGCGGTGGCCAGGGCGATCTGAGGCTCAGGGAGCAGATCCAAGAGATCATGCTTCTCGACGGGGTTCAGGGTTCGGTCGATGACATCATGATCACGACCGGTTCTCAGCATGCTCTCGAGTTACTCGCAGACTTGTTCCTAGACGCTGGCGATGTCGTGATGGTTGAGGCGCCCAGCTACGTTGGTGCGGTAGGCATTTTCCGCCACAAAGAAGCTCACATCGAGCATGTTTTCACCGACGAGGATGGTATTTCGCCAGAGGCGCTTGCTGAGGCCGCAGATCGCATGACTGCTGCGGGCAAAAAAGTGAAGCTGCTCTATTTGGTGCCAAACTTCGCCAACCCAAGCGGTGTGACGCTCTCTGCTGAGCGCCGCCAGCAGGTTTTGCAGGTTTGTAAAGAGCGCGGCATTTTGATCATCGAAGACAACCCATACGGTTTGCTTTATTTCGAGAATCAGCCCCCGAAAGCTCTTCGCGCCTTTGATTCAGAAGGCGTTGTCTATCTGGGGTCCTTCTCCAAGATTCTCTCTCCAGGACTAAGGGTTGGTTATGTCCTCGCGCCTCCTGCGATTAGAGACAAGCTGATCCTGGCCAATGAATCTGCGATTCTCTCCCCGGCAACCTTCGCCCAAATGCTGGTTAGTGAATACCTGTCGATCTCGGACTGGAAGGGTCAGATCGATCGGTACCGCAATCTCTATCGGGAGAAGCGCGATGCCGCTCTCGAAGCGCTCGAGCAATACCTGCCCAGGGTTCAAACAACCAAGCCAAATGGTGGTTTCTTCTTGTGGCTAACTCTTCCACAGGGCCTGAACAGCAAGGAGATGTTGCCGCTAGCAGTAACCGAGCTGGTTGCCTACACCCCAGGCACCGCCTTCTACGGTGATGGCCGCGGAGCAAACAACATCAGAGTTTGCTACTCCCACCCAACCGCTGAGAACGTCAAGGTGGGCATCAAGCGCCTTTCAAAGGTGATCAACCTGCAATTGGATCTACTTGATACCTTCAGGGCCGAGTAAAGATGTCCCTGCGAGTTCTGATCTTGGCGGGTGGCATCTCGCATGAGCGCGATGTCTCTTTGAAATCTGGTCGACGGGTTGCAGATGCACTAATTGATGCCGGCGCAGAGGTTGAGATCAGAGAGCCAGATGGCGATTTGATTGGCCACCTAATTGCTTCCAGGCCTGATGTGGTTTGGTCAACCCTGCACGGTGCGGTTGGCGAAGATGGGACTATTCAGTCACTTCTAGAGCTGGCAGGAATACCCTTTGTTGGCTCAGATGGCGCCGCCGCCACTCTTGCTTGGAACAAGCCGACTGCCAAGACCATCCTGCGTCGCCACGGAATTCAGACTCCAGACTCAATTTCTTTGCCTCGCGCGACTTTCAGAGAGCTCAATGCCGAGTCAGTTCTGGCCATGGTTGGAACCCAACTGGGTTTCCCGCTGATCGTGAAGCCTGCTGAGAGCGGCTCTGCGCAGGGCGTGACCAAGGTTGAGAACGCCTCGGGCTTCGCTAAAGCCATGGTTGACGCCTTTGTTTACTGCGACACCGTCTTGATCGAGAAGTTCGTCTCGGGCACGGAACTGGCCATTTCGGTTGTTGACTTGGGATTCGGCCCAAGAACGCTCCCCGCCGTCGAGGTTGAGGTTGAAACCGGCAGCTTTGGTTACAACGAGCGCTACAGCCCCGGAGAGACCACCTACTACGTCCCGGCCAGATTGACTCCTGGGGTTGCGGAGCGCGCCTCAGAGGTGGCTCTAACCGCCCACACGGCACTCAGACTGCGCCACCTATCAAGAATTGACCTGATTGTTGACCACGAGGGCACCCCTTGGTTCTTGGAGGCTAATGTCACGCCAGGCATGACTGAAACTTCGCTCTTTCCGCAGGCGGTATTAGCTGACGGGTCGGACCTCGCTGAGTCTTATCTAGCGATCGCGCAGGCAGCGCTTCGAAGCTAGTTTTTCTGGATTTGCTCAGCAATTCGACGCAGGTCGGCAAGGTTTCCAAACTCAATGATTAGTTGGCCCTTTTTGCGGCCCAACTGGATCTTGACCACGGTGTTTAGCTTCTCACCAAGGGCGTCAGACATTTCCTTGAGCATGTCCTGCTTGCCACCGGCAACAATCTTGCCCTTCTTCGGCTTAACTTTGACGTTTCCGACTAGCTCCTCGAGGCCGCGAACTGAGAGTCCTTCGCGAACAACTCGTTCGGCCAGTTCAGCCATCGCCTCTTCATTTGGGGCACCGAGTAGAGCACGCGCATGTCCGGCGGAGAGCACCCCGGAGGCAACCTTGGCCTGGACAGCAACAGGAAGTCTCAAAAGACGCAAAGTGTTGGTGATCTGAGGGCGAGAGCGGCCAAGCCTGTCAGCCAGCTGCTCCTGGGTGGTTCCGAAGTCCTCAAGTAGCTGCTTGTATGCCGATGCTTCTTCGAGTGGGTTCAGGTTTGCTCGGTGCAGGTTCTCAAGCAATGCGTCTCTGAGCATGTTTTCGTCCGCTGTGTCGCGAACCACCGCTGGAATCGTCTTGAGACCAGCCTCTTTGGAGGCCCTAAGGCGCCTCTCACCCATGATTAGCTCATAGCCGGAGCCTTTGGGGCGGACCACGATCGGCTGTAGAACTCCAAACTCGCGAATGGAGTGAACCAGCTCAGCAAACTGCTCTGGCTCAAAGACACTGCGAGGCTGTTGCGGATTTGGAGTGACAGAGTCAATCTCGATGTCAGCAAACTTCGCTCCGGGAACAGGAGCCAGAGCTCCCGGTGTTGGAGTTGAGCTGAAGAACACATCGACTGCGTCTCTGTCTCCACCCGGGATTAGAGAGCCGATTCCGCGACCTAGGCCGCCGCGCTTTTTCTCATCACTCATTTGATTACTCCTCTTTGAGCCAGTTCGATAGCGGCTTCCTGATAGGCCAGAGAGCCTGTGTTCTTTGGGTCATAGCTGATTGCCGTTTGACCGAAGCTTGGTGCCTCAGAGAGCCTCACAGAGCGTGGAATTGTGGCATTGAGGGTCTCTTTGGGGAAGTATTTGCGAACCTCTTCTGCAACTTCGTTGCTGAGGTTGGTTCGGTTATCAAACATGGTGAGCAATATCCCGCCAATAACCAGCTCCGGATTCAGCGCCCTTCGGATGCGGTCGATGTTGCTCATCAGCTGGGTTACACCCTCAAGCGCGTAGTACTCGCATTGGATCGGGACTAAAACCTCGGTTGCGGCAACCAGTGCATTGACGGTCAATAACCCGAGCGAAGGTGGCGAGTCAATAAACACGAAGTGGATTTGGTGATCCTGGGAGTCAAGGTAGGTCTGGAGTGACTTAGCAAGCACTCGTTCGCGGTTTTCAAAACCAACCATGTCGATTTCGGCACCGGCCAGATTGATCGTGGCAGGTAGGCAGAAAAGGTTTTGGTGCTCCGGGCTCTGCTTTACAGCTTCAGCCATTGGAGTTCCGTCAACCAAGACCTCGTAGCTTCCCGTCACACCGTTGTGGTGCTCCACACCAAGGGCTGTAGAGGCGTTTCCCTGCGGATCCAGATCAATAACCAGCACTCTGAGCCCCTTGCGCGCCAGGGAAGCGGCAAGATTCACTGCAGTTGTGGTCTTTCCAACCCCACCCTTTTGGTTGGAGATTGTCAGAATTCTGGTTTCGGTTGGTGCTTCCAGGGTTGTTTCAGCAACCCTTTTTGCACGCTCGTTATTGATAGTCATCTCCCGCAGAAGGGGAGTGTTTTGGCCTAATTGAGTCACTTGGACTCCGATGTTTCACGTGAAACATGCGTCAAATTTGTAATGTGTAGGCCCTGCCAACCAATCGGGGTCGGAGACTCTTCTTCACGATTGTTTGGATACCCCATACCTTGCTTTACAGAAGGTGGGGTAACGGCTGATTTATCAGCTGGCTGCTCAGACATTTACTTCTCCTGGTCCCTCAGCCTAATGCGAACCACTGTCGCTGTTTCTGGTGCCTTATTTTCGCCTAAAACTAGGATCTCTGGCTCTGCGTATCCAAGCCTTGTGAGCCTCGGTCTAGCCTGCTCGATCTCCTCTCGCGCCCTTGAGCCTTTCATGGCAAGTACGGTCTTCAGTTTCGAACCTCTGGTGAGCGGCGTAAGTAAGCGCACCAACTTATCCAGTGCGGCAACAGCTCGTGCTGTCACTATGTCGAAATCGGTCTGCTGGACATCTTCAGCTCGAGCCCTAGTTACCTGGACGTTATCAATCCCAAGATCTGCAACTACCTGGGAAAGCCAATTAGCCCTGCGTTCCATGGGCTCGATAAGGGTAAATTGCGCCTTTGGTTGCGCAATAGCCATAGGGATACCGGGAAGACCTGCTCCTGAACCGACGTCTGCAACGGTTGCTCCGTCAGGCACCAATTCGGCAAGCAAGGCGCTGTTTAGAACGTGCCTGCTCCAGATCTTGGGAAGTTCACGAGGTCCAAGAAGACCAAAGGTTTCTGAATCAGCAGCGAGGCGATTGGCATATCCCCGCGCTTTGTCGATTTGAGCGCCAAAAAACACCTGCGCAAAGGCGGGCTCTTTCTCAACTGTCGACAAATCGGTCATTTTCGCCCCCTAATGTTTCACGTGAAACAT
>RFTL01000056.1 GCA_009923455.1 Actinomycetota bacterium
GTTGATCGGCTAGACAACTGGTTCAAGCTCAGGCCAAACAACTGTCTCAATGTTCTTGATACCCACGATGGCTACGGCGTTATTGACGGTGGGCCAATCGGTGGTCGCCCTGGCCTTATATCTCAGGACGAAATGGCTGAGATATTCAAGGTTGCCGAGAAGAACACCGATGGTCACTCCGCAATCGCAAGCGTGATTCCGCCAGTGGTTCTCACTCCCACACCAAATCAATGCCACCCTGCCAAACATCGTGGCAAACGACACCGCCTACGTAATCATGCGTGCGGTGCAGTTCTTCTTGCCAGGGGAACCACAGGTCTACTACGTGGGTCTTTTCAATGGCATGGACGATCAGGAGCTGTTTAGAAAAACTGCCCAGGGTAGAGACGTAAACCGCCATCACTACACCCCTGCCGAAATTGAGAGCGCTCTCGAGCAGCCGGTCACTAGGGCAATCATTGCTCTTGCGAGAGTGAGAAAGCACCCGGCGTTCAAGGGAGATTTCTCTTGGAGGGTAACCGGGGAAGACAGCATGGAACTCAGCTGGCAGCATGGTGAAGATGAGCTCAAACTGAGCTTTGCCTTCAAAAACCCAAGCCTGAAAATCACATCGGTTGAGAACTCACAAACTCGAGTTCTTAACGGTGTTGAGGAGCTCGCGAACTACTAGAGAGTAGAAGAGAGCTGGCCCGAGCTTTGGGCTCAGCAGGACTATGCTTTAGCGATGCGCTTTGTAATCTTTGTGATTGACTCTCAAACCGAGTCGGCAGCTAGTGATGAGATGGCTAACATCGATCGCTTCAATGAGTCGCTGGTTTCTGGCGGACACTTCATTTTGGCTGCTGGAATTTCCGCTCCCGCAAATGCCTTCCTAATAGACAATCGCCAAGAGCTCGAAGTCACGACCGGTTCGCTTTTTAACACCGAGAGTTTCTACTCTGGCTTTTGGATCATTTCAGCCGAGAGTATCGAGCAGGCGAAGCAGCTAGCAGCCGAAGGTTCCAAGGCTTGCAATCGCAAGGTAGAGCTCAGGCCATTTCTTGGCCAGTAGGATTTTGCGATTTAGATTCGGCCATGAGGTCATAGCGAAGTGGCATCTGTAAACAAAACCAAGTTCAGTAGCTCATTCGAAAAGCTCTGGTCTGCGAGCGCCGCCAGTAACGTCTCTGATGGGCTTCTAAAAACTGCTGTCCCGCTGCTTGCCACGACTCTTACCCAAGATCCGTTCTTGATTTCCAGCATTGCAGCCTTGGTGATGCTCCCCTGGCTGCTGTTTGCAATTCCGGTTGGAGGTTTAGTCGACCGGTTCAATCGTCGTCACATGCTTGCGCTAGCTAACTCGATAAGACTTACAGCCTCGCTGTTTCTGGCATCTGCCGTCGGCTTTGGTTTCATCAACTTCCCGCTGCTACTCCTAACCACCTTTGTTTTTGGCATTGGTGAGGTCATCTACGACACCACTCTGCAATCGATGATTCCGCAGGTGTTGGAAAACGATCAGATGGAAAGGGGCAATGCCCGCATCCAGGTGACATCGGTGACATTGGGCGAATTCGTTGGAGCGCCGCTAAGTGGTTTGCTTTATGCGGTTTCGATTGCACTTCCTTTCTTCTTTGGTGCCGCTGGCGTGCTGATCGCTGTGCTGATAGTGCTGACTCTGCCTCTGCAATACGAAAACAATCCGGTGCCGCCAAAGCCAAAGGGTGAAACTGGTTTTTGGGAAGACATTCGATTTGGAATCCGATACCTATATGACGACAAGGTGCTTCTAAAGCTGGTTCTGCTCACCTCTTCAATCGGATTTTTCTTCTCAGCTTCAAGCTCAACCATCGTGCTGTTCTTAACTAAAACGCTCGAGGTTCCAACCGCGTTGTTTGGGGTCGTTATTGCCGCTCCGGCGGTGGGAGCAATCATCGGTTCAGTTCTAAGCCACCGCTTCTCCGCGCGCTTTGGTCGCACCAAGGTGATGGCGGCTTCGATGCTGGTGTCTTCATTCCTGGTTGTCATTCAAGGGTTCTCACCGAACTACTGGGTGCTAGCAGCGCTCTTCGCACTCGGAAACGCAATCATCACCATGTGGAATGTGCTCTTGATGGCGAGCTACCACCAGATGATCCCGACTGAACTGTTTGGTCGAATTCATGGAACCAGAAGAACTTTGGTCTGGGGACTTATGCCGCTAGGTGCTCTTCTAGGTGGAGCGATTGCTGCCATCGACCTGAGAATGCCCTTCTTCTTGGGCGGCGGAATCTGCCTACTGATATCCATCATCGGATTTAGGTTCATCGTGAACCTCCGAGAGCGCATCGCCAAATCGCAAACTAGTGACTAGCTCGAGATAACCTGTCCCGAATCGCCTCTGCAATTCCCGCGCCAGTGGGACTTATGGCCACCACCTTTGCTAACCCAAGCGCATCTGCTTGCCTAAGTGCCAGGTAGAGACCGCGAGCATACTCCTGATCATCTTTTGGCTCTAGAAGTCGGATAACACCGGTCGGAGTTGGAACATTTGCCGATGCGATGAAGCCATCACCGGCAGCTGGCTCAGCATCTAAAACAACCTTCGCCTTGGGAGCGTAGTGGGAGTCAAGCGATCCGCTGACACGAATCTTTGTCGGGCCCTTGGAAACCTCAAGACCTGTGACCTCGCTAATCATCTCGACAGTAATTGCTCCTGGTCGAAGCACTTTCGGAAGCTCACCCGTGCAATCGATGATGGTCGATTCGATTCCGACCTCGGAATCTCCGCCCTCAAGGATTAGATCGTCGGTAGAGAGATGCCCCAGCAGCTCCTGTTCAACTGCAGCAGCATTGGTGGGAGAAACTTTTCCAAACCGATTCGCACTCGGTGCCGCTACCCCAAGACCGCCAAGCTTTTCGAACTCTGCCAGCACAGCGCGAGCAACTGGATGCGATGGCACTCGAACCGCAACCGTGTCTTGGCCGCCGGTCACAAAATCGCCCGCGAGCGAAGTTCTTTTTAGCACCAAGCTCATCGGTCCTGGCCAAAATGCCCTTGAGAGTTTGAGCGCATAGTCAGGAATTTCCGTTGTCCAGCTAGAGAGCAAAGCAGGATTCGAAAAATGCACAATCAGTGGGTGATCTGCCGGCCTGCCCTTTGCTGCGTAAATCTTGGCGACAGCAGATGGGTTAGTGGCATCGGCGCCAAGACCGTAGACGGTCTCGGTAGGGATAGCGACCAAATGCCCCTCTTTTAGGGCGTGCGCTGCCTGCTCGATTTTTGTCATTACTGCCTTTGATAACTACCAGTAGTTTATGGATTACATAACTGGCAGCGAGACGGATCAACTGACCTGGTTTCAAGCTCCAGCAGTTCAACATAGTCGCAGCTCACACAGCCAAGCTGCTTTGCTCTTGGCACGGAATTTGCAATCTCAAAGCAGCCACTGCAGGGGACTCCGTATTCATAGCCGATTACTCCCCAACCAAATTGATCGCAGTTTGGGCAGTGAGAACCAAGTCGAGCAGCCAGCTTCTTAGCACACGCCTCAATGTTGCGCTGTCTCGAAGGTGAGTGCATCGCGCGCAAATCACTCTCAACCCAAACCTCACTCGCTCCGCTTGCGAGTCTTGATAGCAACAGGCTTTCAAGCTCGGCCAGTGAGTGAATACCCTTCACTATCTCGAGCCCGTGATCGAAGCGTGCAAAGACCATGGCCGCGTGCCGTGGAAGGTCAAAAAGCTGGGCCAGCCCCTCAAAGTCAGACTCAGATTTGATCTTCTTCGAAGCAGCAACAATCTCGTTTGATAAGTGGGTCTCCACAATTACCAAGTGTCCGGACGCATTCACCAGAGCGATAACTTCAAGATCTGAAACCACTAAGGGAAAGTTCGGATCTGGTCCGATGGTTCCCTCGCTAGCAAGCCCATACTCAAATCCCAAATGTTGAGCACCAGCTAGGGCCTTTTGGATGGCAGCATCTTTTGGGCTAAGGGTCCTTTTTGTCTCGCCAGAAAAAGTTCCAAACACATCGGTATCAATCTCGGCTAGCTGCAACTCCCAGTTTGGAAGCGCTTCAAAAGCCCGAGCAATTTGCGCAAGCTTGCCGTGCTTGGTTGCAACAGCTACTCGCTTCAAACTCATGTCGAAATCCTAAACAGCCAGTGAGGCTTGAAGAAACTACTCGAATCGAAGTGCATCGATGGGCTCCAGTTTGGATGCAGTACGCGCTGGCCAAACACCAAACAGAACTCCAACAACCAAACTGAAGCCAAGCGCTAAGGCAACGGTATCCATTCGAATCGCAAACTCCCAATCTCCCAAAATTGCAAGGAAGAAGGCAGCGATTTGACCAAGGATGAGTCCCACAATTCCTCCAGCCAAAGAAAGCACAACTGCCTCAATCAAGAACTGGGTTAGCACATCTTTTTGCTTCGCTCCGATTGCCCTTCGGACTCCAATTTCGCGAGTTCGTTCACGAACCGATACGAGCATGATGTTCATGATTCCAATGCCGCCGACAATCAAGCTGATCGCCGCGATTCCGGTTAGAAGCAACCCCAGGGTGTCGGTAATGCTGCTCACTGCGGAGATAAGTGATGCCTGGTTGGTGATGGTGTAGCGGGCCTCAGTGTCGCTTGATAGTCCGTATCGCTCCCTGAGCAATCTGTCCGCGGCCACCTGAAGTGCATCAACGCCCTCTGGAGTCTCCGCCTGAACGACTATCGCTGAAACGTAGGGGTACTGGCTGAAGATTTTTCTCGCAGATTCCAAGGTCACATAAACCCGACCCGCTGTTCCGAAACCTGCCTGATCGTCTAAGACCCCAACCAGACGAAAATCTTGTCCGTTGAGTTTCACGGTTTTGCCAAGCATGTCTGACGTGAGCCCAAGATCATTGGCTGCATCAGCACCAAACACAACATCCCTAGCGCTTTGTGCGAGAGGGTTCTTTGAGAGATAAGAGCCCATCGCGATCTCTGGTTTGACCGCTTCAAAGTATTGATTGGACACACCTACTAACCGGGCATTTACCCTGTTGGTATCGGTAGCGATGGTGCCCTCATTTTGGGACTGCATAAACATCACTGCGACACCCTCAAGCTCAGCAAGTGCCTGGGCATCTTGTTCAGTAAGTGCATCAGGAGCCAATGCGGTGAGGTTCAGCTGGTTGGTGCCAAGGGTGGCTAGAGATTTATTGATGCCTTGGGATGCGCCATCAACAATGGAGGTGAGCGCAACAATCGCTGCGACTCCTATCACCACTCCCAGCATGGTGAGTAGCGATCTAGTTTTTGTAGCCCAAATTCGACTGAGCGCGAGTCTTGCTGTTCCTAAGAGATTCATGCATGACCTCGCTCATCTTTTTCGATTAGACCATCACGCAGAAAAATACGTCTCGGTGCGCTGGCTGCAATGTCTAAATCGTGAGTGATCAGGATGATGGTTCGACCCTCGGCGTGAAGTTCCTTTAGTAGCTCGATTACCTGAGCTCCAGTCTTTGAATCAAGAGCACCGGTTGGTTCGTCAGCGAGAACAATGTCGGGGCTAGTCACCAGCGCTCGTGCAATCGCCACGCGCTGCTGTTGACCGCCAGATAGTCGATTGCGATCAAAGTTGAGACGCTCGGCAAGGCCCAGTTTGGTGAGCATTTCTGTGGCTCGCTGTTTGGCTACCTTGGTGCTGATGCCCTGGTAGAGCAGCGGTGCCATCACGTTCTCGAGCGCTGAGGTGTTAGGCAGAAGTTGAAACTGCTGAAACACAAACCCGATTGCTTTGGATCTAAGTGCAGTCAGTTCATTGTCCGACAGCTCTCTGGTTGCAGATCCCGAGATTCTCACATCGCCAGAGCTCGGTCGATCCAGGCAACCAATCAGGTTCATCATTGTCGATTTTCCGCTTCCGG
Source organism: Actinomycetota bacterium (assembly GCA_009923455.1). Taxonomy (GTDB): domain Bacteria; phylum Actinomycetota; class Actinomycetes; order Actinomycetales; family Microbacteriaceae; genus Aquiluna. Next base: position 5,868 of record RFTL01000056.1, read on the forward strand.
ACGGGCCGACTATGGCAACAAACTCTCCGCTCTCAATGGCGACGGTGACGTCATCAAGGGCAACTGTTACCTGATCACCAACGAGGTATTCGCGTCGAACATTTTCAAGTTCGACAACCTTAGCCACTTTCCCTAGCCCCTCTTGGTGGACCGAAGTTGACTGGCGCTGGGATACTTCCAGAGACTCCAACAATCACTTGATCGCCCGCCGAGACTCCCGTTAGCACCTCAGCAAAGCTGTCGCCAAAAATACCGAGCTCAACATCGATTCGCTCAACACTCTGTCTGCCTTCGGCATCAAGCCTCAGGATATCGATTTGAGTCTGCTCATCACCCACCAGAGCGTTCAGCGGTATTGCTAGGACATCCTTCTTAGTCAGCACTTCAATCTCCGCAGTGGCACTCATACCGAATCGAGCTCCCTCAGGAAGATCGGACACCTCAAGCAGAACCTCATACTGCTTGATGCCGCTGACAGATTGGGCAACCTGTCCGATGCCAACTACTACACCATCAAATGCCGCCGAAATCGCATCAAGTTCAATGTTGGCTACCTGATCCAACTTGACCAGATCTGCATCGTATTCGCTGACAAAAACCGAAACTATGGGCTTGTCAGAACCAACCGTTAGCACTGAGCCTGAAGTTCTCAATCCGGCTGCGGTGTCGATTGACCGAACCACGCCATCAGAGGTTGCTACAACTTCAATCTCTCGACCAAGTTGATCGATGTAGGTGAAGAGGGGGTCTTCTGCGTTGACCCGGTCTCCAAGTTCAACCGCTATCGAATCAATCTCCAGGCTGGCGCCAAACTGCACAGGTTGCTCGATCGAGCCATTTACGGAAACCAGCGATGGTTGCTCAGCAGGGCCGTAGGACAGCAGCTCAGTCTCGGCAAGTTGCCCGTTAGCCGAAACTGTCTTGGTCACAGCAGTGCTTTTGACTTCATAGGTTTCATACTCCGGCTGTGTAGTGAGCATTGGTGCGATTGCGAAGGATGCTCCGACTGCTACCAGCAGGACACCGGCCGTTATGAGTGGCCAACGCTTTTTACGCATAGTTTCTTCTCTCTTGCTCAAGCGGTTGAGCCCTTGTGCTTAGTTAAACTCTCACGCTACCCAGAGAGATTCCTGATTGCTTGCTGATTAGTGGCAGTGGGATACCGAAGTTGAAGTCACGAGGGCTCTTTCTGTCTAATTGGAACATTGGGTCGGCACGACTATCCAGGTCATTTCCTGTCAGCTGCTTTCTCGGAAAGTTATTTGAGTTGCTCAGCTATCTTTGAAGCGTGATTCGCAAGGTGACTCTATTCGTTGGTGCTCTCATGGTGGCTGCTGGTGCCGTCATCTCATGGTCACTTTTCAGCGAACTTGCCTTGTCAAATGTTCAGGCTGACAAAAACATAAACGAGGCCAAGGAGCAGATCCAGAATCAACTGACTGATTCCACTCCAAGCGAAGCGAGCAGCACGAGCCCCGAAGTTATTACTGTGCAACTTGATTCGGGAGCAAGCTTCTCAGCAATCGGTCTGCTCTACATTCCAAGACTTCGCGATGACGTTTGGGGAACTCCAATAGTCTCTGGGACATCAGAGAAGGACCTAGGCCTCGGAGTTGGACACTACCTAGATTCTGCCCTGCCAGGCCAAATCGGGAACTTCGCGATAGCAGGGCATCGCGCCACCAATGGAGAGCCATTCGCGAGATTCGAGGAGCTAAGGCAAGGCGATCTTGTAGTAGTTGAAACCTCAATCGGATTCTTCACTTACCGTCTTATTAGCAATCAAAAAATCATGAGCAATGAGATTTGGGTTTTGGACGCCAAGCCAGCAGGTCTTGTTTCACAAGCTAACCAACTCATTACCCTCACAACCTGCGAACCTCGCTGGAATTCGACTAAACGATGGGCTTGGTGGGGTGAGCTTGTTGCTTTTTCTCGATCAGCACCAGCTGCAATTTCGAATTAGACCATCGAGAATTTGCAAAGAGGGCTAAAAAGCCTTTTTGCGCGTGCTGGCAAGAATCATCCACAGACCACCGACAACCAGTGAGAGAGCAGTGGTCGCAAGAATCAATACATTCGATGCACCGGTCTGTGCCAGCTGATCTGGTCCGTCAAGTATCTCGACATCAACCGACTGACTTGAGGTTGAGTTGGGTTCCGGTTGCTCTTCAACCGACCCACCCGGGTTTACTGGTAATTGAATCCGAAGAACATTTACTGCGATAGTCGATATGGCCTGTTGTCCCTCCAAGTCCCGGACGGAGTATCTCTGTTCAGCCAATCCAACGAAGCCCTTTGCCGGAGTGAAGCTGACTAATCCCGCAGGCGTCACCTCCCAAACACCATCGGCCGTAATCACCCGACCTAGTCCACACTGAGTTACATCACACAGGCTCAGGGTTTGCGGTGAAAGACTGCTAGTCCCTTCCAAATCATTGACCAGAGGATTCAAAGTAACCGTCTTGCTCTGGCTTGTTGAAGCTCTATCGGGCTTGGCCAGCGGTGGAACGGAGACCGAACTGCTCGGGGCACATTGGACCGAAAGACATGGATCTGGGATTGGACTCGGTGAAACCGGAGTAGGTGCACTTGTTACAGGTGCTGGCGCAGGTGCTGGTGAAGTCGGCAACGAGACATTAGGCGACGAAGACGTTGTCAAGGTGGCTAGGAGAGTTGCAGATGCCGTGGTTGAACTCGGAACACCATTTGCTAGG
>RFTL01000057.1 GCA_009923455.1 Actinomycetota bacterium
TTGCACTTCGATGTTTCTAATCGCCACGCCAGTTTCTGTAAACCATTCATCGCAGCACGCTGTAGCCGTTTGCACGGGAATTGCACCCATCGCCATTGCCTCTAATAGCGATGTTGAGATGCCATCGCTTTCGGATAGGCCAACATAAACTCGAGATTGCCTAAACAGCTCAAGAACTTGCTTATGGGTGAGTGCGCCCTTGGGATGAATTGTGAATTTGAGCCCAGTGGTTTTTTCAAGTTTCTTGGCGTGACGAATCGTCTTTAGGTTTGCTGAGTAGATAACCAGTTCAAAACCCTCAAGCTGATCACTCAAGAGCGCTATTGAATCGAGTGCGGTCACTGCTCTCCCCACCCAGCCTTGATAACCCTTGATTGCAATCTTTTTTCGGCCCTGAACATCACCAAGGTCGATGGCTAGATCTGCCTCCGAAAAACCTCCGGCATTTGGAATTACAGGTCTTGAGACGCCTTTGAATCCAAGGTTCTTGGCCAAACCAATATCTCTTGTGCACTCAGCGGAGTAGTAATCGGCCAGAGACAAAAGCTTCACAAGCTTTTCGCGGTGCTTTGGAAATCGCTGAAACCAGAAGATGTCACTCCCCCAGTTGGTAACCATGATCTTGAAATCATGTGCTCTTGACTCAAAGGCCTTGAGCGTTACATAACCAGCGTTCTGAAGCTCAAGCGCGTGCACAAGATCAGGGCCATATGATTTAGCGCCGATACGAAGCAAAGTGCCTCGAATGAAGTTTCCTAAAAACTTGTCTGCCAGCCAAAAGGGCAATCCGAAGAATCTTGAGCCCGGGAATAGACGGTACTTTGCAGGCCCGGTTGATTGGAGCAGGCTCTTTAGTTCGGGTCTGAGCCGGCGATGCGGGGAGGAGGGAAAAAGTAAAAACTCATACTGGCCATCTTTGAATTGGGAGAGCCACCTTGCGGAATGAATGCTGTCAAACATGCAGACAACCAGAATCTTCTTCATTCACTCCTCCCCCTCTCGACCTCAGGTAAGGCTAGCGTCTTTGACACTTGGGGCAGTAATGAGAACCGCGGTTCGCCCATGCATCTCGCTTGATTGCCGCACCACAACGATTGCAGGGCAATCCGGTTTGTCCGTATGCATTCAATGACTGCGAGAAATAGCCACTCTCACCATTTACATTTTTGTATTGCTCATCAAAGCTTGTGCCACCCTGGGCCACTGCTTTGGCTAAAACATCTTTGGCAATAGATAGAAGCTCGAGATGCTTGCGCTTGGTAATCGCAGCAGCAGGCCTGTCATAGTGCAGCCTTGCCAGCCATAAAGCCTCATCGGCATAGATGTTTCCGATTCCACTCAGAAGCCCTTGATCAAGGAGAACTCTCTTGATGCCAGAGTTCTTTTTAGTCATCTTTGTTGCAACTTGAGAATCATCAAAAAGCGGATCAAGCAAGTCTCTGGCGATATGAGCAACTGTGGTCGGAATCTGAGCCCCGGTTGGAGCCTCGGGGCTGTAACCACCAGGGCCTAAGTCTTTGGTCAAAACCATGTCATCAAACATCAACCCACCAAAGAGTCTCTGGTCAACAAATCGAATCTGCAGATCTTGACCAGAGGCAGTCTCAACGTCAATGACAACCCTGGTTTGTGGGTCAGGATCATGCTCTGGGGTTCTAACCAGAATCTGACCACTCATTCCTAGGTGTCCAACCAGAGCTCTTGACTCAGAGACTGGCAGCCAGAGGAACTTTCCTCGTCGAACTACAGCTTGAAACTCTGCACCCACTACCTCTTTTTTGAACCCCAGCACTCCACCAAGGTTTTTCTTTAGAGAACGAGCATCGAGGATTTCAAGACCGGTTACCTTGGCACCAACCAAGTGCTGAGCAAGACCAGCACGAACTGTTTCAACCTCTGGTAACTCAGGCATTCTTACTCAATACCTTCAAGGCTTCAATTGCAGCCTCAGTCTCAGCGCTTCGTTTGGTTGACGAGATACCGGTTGCAACCAAATCTTCACCGATGAAGCAGTTTGCTGTGTAGGTCATTTGATGGTCTGGCCCGTCTCCGGAAACCTGATATCTCACCAGCCCAAGACCGAGCTTTTGAGCCTTCTCAATCAATGAGGTCTTAGGGTCGGCCATCTCTCGGATGGCATCTGGGTTATCAAGAAGTGGCAGCACGAATTTCTCAACAACTGCCCTGGCTGCCTCTATGCCAGATGAGAGATAGGCCGCTCCCAGGATGGCTTCGAATGCGTCGGCGAGGATATTTGGTTTTTTCCTACCGTCGGTTTGGGCTTCACCTTTACCCAAGCGCAAATACTTACCCAGATCTAAAGCAGTTGCTGCAGTGGCCAGAGCCTGAGCGGATACAACCGCATTCTTGAGTTTGGTTAGCTCACCCTCAGAAAGCTCTTGATGGCCCTTAAAGACCGAAACGGCTACTAAGTAACCGAGGATTGAATCCCCGAGAAACTCGAGCCGTTCGTTATCTGCTCCGCCTTTTTCGTAGGCATAAGAGCTGTGAGTGACAGCAAGCTGCAAGAGCTCGGGGGTAATCTCAACCCCAAGCCGCTCTTGCAGCTCTGTCAGTGACATTTATTAGACGTCTGCGACCTTGCGGCCCTTGTACTCCATGTAGAGCTCGGTGCCAACAGAGTCGGTAACAACCTTTGCGCGGTGAGGAAGGCTGTAGACAGTCTTGCCATTCTCAACGGTCTTGACCAGGGTTACAGGCTCAGCCTTCCACTGGGAACGACGAGCGTGAGTGTTAGCGCGAGACTTGCGGCGCTTTGGTACTGGCATGGCTACTCTTCCTTGCTAAGAAAACCTTCTAGGGCACTAAATCTTGGATCTACCTTGACTTCATGCTTGTGATTCGGATCCTCATTCAACCTAAATCCACACTCCGCACAAAGACCAAGGCAATCTTGGCTGCACACAGGTTGGAAAGGAAGACTCAGAACCACTGAATCAATTACGACCTGCTCTAAATCAATGTGATCGCCATCAACCAAAAGCTCGTCGTCCGAAGAAGAAGAATAAGCGAAAAGCTCCTGAAAATCCACCTCTATTGGCAGATTCATCTCGTCAAGGCACCTTGAGCACTCAGTGGAGGCTTCGGTCTTGACTTCTCCGGTCGCCAAAATGCCCTCGTGCACTGACTCCAGGCGCAAATCAAGCTTGAGCCATTGACCCTTCTGAACAGCCGCATAGCCAGTGCCAAGTTCTTGATCAAGGTCAAACTGCATGACAAGCTCACGCATCTCACCGGGGCGCTTGATTAGTTCATGAACTGGGATTGAAAACATAACCCTGAAACCTTACCCGCTAGCTAAGTGCTGACAGCACGGTTTTGGTGACATAGCTAGAAACATCTCCCCCGAGGCTTGCCACCTGCTTCACAAGAGATGAAGAGACGTAGCCATAGCCTGGCTCAGAAGCCAGGAATACTGTTTCGATGCCGGAAAGGTCACGGTTGACTTGAGCCATTGGAATTTCATACTCGATATCTCCCGCGGTTCTGAAGCCCTTGACGATTGCATGGGCATTTAATCGCTTGGCCGCCTCGACCATCAGACCCTCGGTCAACGAAGAAACTGTTATTCGACCTGAGATACCCAGCTCTGAAATTGACTCACGTAGAAGTGCCTCGCGCTCGGGAGCAGAGAATCTCGCATTTTTATCTGGGTTGTGAACCACTAGAACGTGCAGTTCATCAAAAAGTTGGGCTGCGCGCTTCAAAACCGATAGGTGTCCGAGAGTAACCGGATCGAAAGAGCCTGGGTAGATGGCAACTGTCATGCACCAAGGCTACCCGCGGGCGAGAGCTTGCGCATCAATCTCTTTCAATACCCGCTTCAGCTTCTCATCTAACCCGGTCCGCAGAAGATCTTGAGCAATGGTTCTGGTTTGCTCAATGAGCTCGGCATCCCTTGTCACTCGCAGGAGCTTGAGTTGAGAGCGACCACCCGATTGGTTGGCTCCTAGAACGTCACCTTCCCCACGAAGTTCAAGATCAATCTCCGAAAGTTTGAAGCCATCCAGTGTTGAAGCCACAGCCTCTAGGCGCTGCATTGCGAATTCTGCACCTGTCAGCATCAGGCAAATACCAGCATGGTTACCTCTGCCGACGCGACCCCTGAGCTGATGAAGCTGAGAGATACCAAATCTGTCGGCATCCAAGATCACCATTGCCGTGGCATTAGGGACATTCACGCCGACCTCGATGACTGTGGTTGAAACCAACACGTCGATCTCACCAGCTGAAAAAGCCTGCATGGTCTGATCCTTGGTTTCGCTATCGAGCTGGCCATGCAGCAATCCAATGCGCACCCCATCCAGACTTGCGTTTAGCTTCAGAGCTTCAAAAACCTCAATGGCCGCAGCAGGTGCGATCTGTTCGGCAAGTTCGAGCTCCTGCGTCTCCCCTTCTTCCAAAGTTCCTGGCTCAATCCTTGGACAGACCACAAACGCTTGCCTTCCAGCGCTAATCTCCTCGGCAACCCGCTGCCAGACCCTGGAAACAAGCTTGGGTTCATTGACATTTACGACGTGTGAGCTGATTGGCTGGCGACCGGCTGGCAATTCGGTCAAGGTTGAGATCTCCAGATCCCCAAAGACCGTGATTGCCATAGTTCTGGGAATTGGGGTAGCTGTCATAACAAGGGTGTGAGGCGCAAGCTTTGCTTTTGCCCTCAGGGCCTCTCTTTGGTTCACACCAAATCGATGCTGTTCGTCTATGACAACTAGTGCGAGGTCTGCAAACTCTACCTGAGCTGAGATCAGGGCATGGGTTCCCACAACCAATCCAGCCTTACCGCTCGCCACATCCAAGAGCGCACGTTTCTTGTCGGGGCTCGACATCTGCCCAGTGAGTAGGCGAAGACCGACTCTTTCACAGAGCTCTGGCCCAAGTGTCTTTTGAATGCTTGCAAAGTGCTGGCTTGCTAGAACCTCTGTTGGAGCAAGCAGAGCTGCCTGATGACCAGAGTCAATTGCGGTCAGCATTGCCCTCAAGGCAACAACAGTCTTTCCCGATCCAACCTCACCCTGAATAAGACGATGCATTGGGTGTCCGGAAGCTAGATCAGCCTCTATCTCGCAATTTACCTGAATCTGCCCCGAGGTGAATTCAAAGGGTAGCAGCTTGTCAAAGCTTCCTACCAAATTTCCTGGCTTGAGATCTAAAGCTTGAACTTGACTAGCTTCAGCCCTTCGCTCCGCTAACTGCAACTGCAGAAGCAGCGCTTCTCTGAATTTGAGTGAGTACCTAGCCGACTGCCAGTCTTTCTCGATCTGAGGTTGGTGGATCCTTCGAATAGCTTGATCAAGTCCAACTAGGGATTCTTCTTCGATTAGCCCCTCTGGCAGGTATTCCTCAAGCTCCGGCAGGGTATCAAGCACAATCTGAATTGATTTTTGAATTTTCCAGGTGGTTAGGGAGCTGGTTGCGGGATAGATCGGGATTGGCAAATCCGCCCAAGCCTTGGCCTTTGATTGGTCTAACTCCTCAAAAAGTTCGTAATCGGGATGCGCGAGTTGAAGCTTGCCGGAGAAGCTTCCGATCTTCCCAGAAAAAAGACCTCTCACACCGGTGTGGAGATCTTTCTGGCGCCAAGCCTGATTGAAAAAGGCAAGGGTTATCTTGTCCGAGCCATCTGTAAGTGAAACCTCGAGAATTGAGCCTGATCGACCCCTAATGTGTCGGATATTTGTTCCAACAACCTCACCAACTACTGTGACCACTTCCCCCACCGGTAGTGATGCCAGTGGAGTAAGCTCCCCACGTTTCGAGTAGCGCCTCGGGTAGTGAGAAAGCAGATCTGCAACCGTGACAATGCCAAGCTGCTTCTCAAAAGCCCTGGCGGTCTTATCGCCAAGGTAGCTAGACAGCTTTGCTTGTATGGTCACAGCTTCAATCTTCACCCACGCTAGCCCCGAGATTCACTAGGCTCACTCGCGTGAGCAGAATCATCTCCGGGCTAGCTGGCTCAATCAAGCTAAAGGCAGCAGCCAAAGCCACGCGCCCAACCAGCGACAGAGTCAAAGAGAGCCTGTTCGCAAAGCTCGAAAACCTCGGGGTCATTGAGAATGCAAAAGTCCTGGATCTTTATGCGGGATCTGGAGCCCTAGGTCTCGAGGCTGCATCAAGAGGAGCCTCAGAAGTGATTCTGGTTGACAAAGATCGCAGTGCTGCCGAGGTAATCAAGGAGAACATTCGCTTGGTTGGTAAGGCTCTTGGTTCAGATTGTCTGATTACCCTCCAACAAAAAGAGGTGAACAAGTTTTTAGTTGCCCTTGCCGGAAAATACAGCCTGGTGTTTATTGACCCGCCTTACGAGCTATCAAACCAAAGTCTTTGCGACGACCTAACGAAACTCCAAGAAAACTTGGAGGACCAGGCAATTGTCGTGGTTGAGAGATCCTCGAGAACTGATGAGTTTGAAGTGCCACTGGGTTATGAGTTACTCGAGAAGAAAACCTATGGCGATACCGCTGTCTACCTTCTGGAGAAAGCTTAGATAGAGCGTTCGGTGTAGCCGGTGTAAACCTGTTGTGGCCTGCCGATCCTGGTGGTCGCATCCGCATTCTGTTCACGCCAGTGCGCAATCCAGCCAGGTAGGCGCCCGACTGCAAACAGTGGAGTAAACATTCTGGCTGGGAAGCCCATTGCCTTGTAGATGACGCCCGTGTAGAAATCTACGTTTGGATACAGCTTGCGCTCCACGAAGTAGTCATCAGCCAAAGCAGCTGCCTCAAGCTCCTTAGCAATGTCAAGAAGCGGATCTGAGACTCCAAGCTCCTTGAGGACTTTATCGGCGTGAGACTTGACAATCTTGGCTCTCGGGTCAAACGACTTATAAACCCTGTGACCAAAGCCCATCAGACGAATTCCGTCTTCTTTGTTCTTTACTCGCTCAACATATTTCTGAACCGAGTCACCTGATTCGTGAATAAAGGTGAGCATGTCCAAGACTGCCTCGTTGGCACCACCGTGCAGAGGGCCGGAAAGAGCATTGATTCCTGATGCAACCGAGGCAAACAGGTTTGCCTGAGATGAACCAACTAGACGAACAGTAGATGTGCTGCAGTTCTGTTCGTGGTCTGCATGGAGAAGTAGCAGAGTGTCTAAAGCCTTGGTGACAACTGGGTTCTGAACATAGGCCTCTGCATGGTTTCCAAAGGTCATCTTCAGGAAGTTTTGGACTAGCGAGAGCTCATTATCTGGATAGATGAACGCCTGCCCAACAAGAGCCTTGTGAGTGTATGAAGCCAAAACTGGCAACTTGGCAAGGAGACGAATTGTCGAGAGCTCAACCTGCTCAGGGTCTTTGGGGTCAGTTGAGTCATCGTAGAAGGTTGAAAGCACTGAAACCGAGGCTGCGAGAACAGCCATCGGGTGAGCCGAAGATTGGAAAGTGTCAAAGAACTTCAAAACACTCTCGTGAACAAGCGTGTGCCGACGAAGCTTCTGATCGAACTCGCTTAGCTGGCTAGCAGTTGGGAGCTCGCCATAAATCAGCAAATACGCAACATCTAGGTAGGTCTTTTTGTCAGCTAGCTGCTCGATTGGGTAACCGCGGTGTCTGAGAATTCCCTTTTCGCCATCGATGTAGGTGATTGCGCTTTTTGTCGAGGAAGTGTTTACGAAACCCTGGTCATAGGAGCTCAGGCCGGTGGTTGCCATCAGCTTTGAAATGTCTATGCCGCCGGCACCATCGGTCGATGGGATCACATTGAATTCGGCGTTGATGTCACCGTATTGAATCGAAACCTTGTCGCTCGAAGTCAATGCCACAGCTCCTTTTGGGATTTGCTTTTCGCCTAGCCTAGAGCATTCAAAAGGCGCTCTGCAGCCCTTCGAATCTCTTCATCGGTTGCAGTTATAGAAAATCTCACATACTTCTTTCCGGCTTTGCCGTAGAACTCACCCGGAACGGCAACTATCCCGATATTGGCCAGAGCTTCAATATCCGCCCAGCAGTCATTGCCCCTGGTTGCCCAGAGATAAAGTCCAGCCTCAGAGCTTTTCACCTCGAACCCAAAAGCCTTTACGGCTGGGAGGAGTAGATCCCTGCGTCTTCTATATATCTCTTTTTGCTTGGCAACATGTGAGTCGTCATTTAGAGCTGCAGTCATGGCCTTTTGGACCGGCATTGGGACCATCATCCCTGAGTGCATGCGTAGGTTCACCAGTCCCTTTATTAGCTTCTCATCACCTGTAGCAAGCGCTGCCCTATATCCAGCCAAGTTTGATTGCTTG